>CAZBZV010000001.1:0-199107 GCA_964496505.1 uncultured Ignavibacteria bacterium
TGGCCAAAAAGGAAGTCTCGATGCTTGAGCGCGAGATGAAAAAGCTGCAGAAGGTACTGGGCGGCATAAAAGAAATGAACCGTCTGCCCGGTCTGGTGTATATAGTTGATGCTAAGAAAGAAAAGATTGCTGTGGCAGAAGCGGCAAAACTGAAGATACCGATTATCGCAATCGTTGATACCAATTCCGATCCCGATCCGATTGATTTTCCGATTGCGGGAAATGATGATGCGATAAAATCGATCAGAGTAATTACACATCAGATTTCCGATGCGGCAATCGAATCGGCTAACCGGCTCAAGGAAGGTTCGCAGATTGCTGAAAAAGCCTCGAGTGAGGAAAAACCGGAAGCAAGGCCGGCAGAAAGAAAAGAGACAGTGACACAGGCATCTGATAGCGAAGGAGAAAAATAAAATGGCTATCTCAGCGAAGACTGTAAAAGAACTGCGCGACAAAACTAATGCTGGAATGATGGATTGCAAGAAAGCGCTGGAAGAGAGCGGGGGAGATCTGGAGAAAGCTGTTGAGGTGCTGCGTGAAAAAGGCATAGCCAAGGCCGCCAAAAAATCCGGCCGCACTACCAATGAGGGGATAGTAGCCTCGTACATCCATCCCGGCGACAAACTGGGCGTGCTGCTGGAGGTAAACTGCGAGACGGATTTTGTGGCCAAGACCGATGATTTCAAGAATCTGGTTCACGACATCTCCATGCAGGTTGCGGCCGCCAATCCGCTGGTGGTCAGCCGCGAGGAGCTTCCGCAGGAAGTTCTGGAGAAAGAAAAACAGATTTATAAAACCCAGGCTTTGAATGAAGGCAAGCCTGAAAAGATCGTCGAGAAAATAGTTGACGGTCGAATTGAAAAGTATTACAAGGAAGTCTGTCTTCTGGAGCAGCCTTTCATTCGCGACCAGGATAAATCCGTAACCGATCTATTAAACGAAGCGATTTCCACCCTCGGAGAAAACATCACAATAAAACGGTTCTGCCGTTACAGACTCGGAGAATAAGTCTGGTGGGATCACCGGTGTACAATAAAATTCTGCTAAAGCTCTCTGGCGAGGCTTTAATGGGAAAAGGGGAGTTCGGCATCGACGCCGACACCCTTAAATATATTTCTGCCGAAATTATTAATGCTAAGAACCTCGGAGTCGAGATTGCTGTGGTCATAGGCGGCGGAAATATTTACCGTGGAACCAACGTGGCATCCCTGGGGATCAGCCGCGCCACAGGTGATTATATGGGCATGCTGGCGACCGTGATCAATTCGCTGGCTCTGCAGGACTGTCTGGAGACCTTTTTCGTGGAAACCCGGGTAATGACCGCTTTGCAGATCGACGCGGTGGCCGAAAAATATGTCCGCCGCAGAGCGTTGCGCCATCTGGAAAAAGGGCGTATTGCGATTTTCGGAGCCGGCACCGGCAATCCCTATTTTACAACCGACACCGCGGCGGCCTTGAGAGCCATGGAGATTCAGGCCGATGCGCTTATTAAGGCTACCAAGGTTGACGGTGTCTACAGCGCTGACCCGGTAAAGGATCCTAACGCGAAATTTTATCCGGAGATTTCTTATAAGGAGATGTTGAATCTCGAATTGAAGGTTATGGATGCTTCGGCGACCCTGCTTTGCAAAGAAAACAATATTCCCATTTTGGTATTTAATCTTTATAATAAGGGTGAGCTGGAGCGCCTTGTAATGGGCGAGAAAGTTGGTACAAAAATATTTTCCAAGGAGCAGGCATGATTAACCAAATTACGAAGAGCACGGAGGAACGGCTGAGGAAATCGGCCGAAGCCGTCAGGCAGCAGATGGCATCTATAAGATCCGGCAAGGCGTCGACTTCGCTTCTTGATGGAATTAAGGTTGAATATTACGGCACCCAGACACCGTTAAATCAGGTTGCAACTATTTCTGCCCCGGAACCGAGACTGATCATAATTCAGCCCTGGGAAAAAACTGTTGTCGATGAAATCAACAAAGCTATTCAGGCCTCAAACCTGGGACTCAATCCGCAGGTCGACGGCCAGATAATCCGGATTCCGATTCCGCCGCTTTCCGAAGAGCGCCGCAAGGAACTGGCCAAGCATGTGAAAGATATGGCCGAAAACGGCAGGGTGGCTATGCGCAACATCCGCCGTGATGCCAATGATGAGCTCAAGAAAGCGGAGAAGGAAAAGAAGATATCGGAAGATCAGATGCATGACGGCCTGAAAAAGGTCCAGGAGCTTCTGGACAAGTATACCGGCATAGTTGATGAGATAATGCAGGCAAAAGAAAAAGAGCTAATGGAAGTCTGACCTTTGTCTTTAGAAGATCTCAAGAAACAGATTAAGGAAACCGGAAATGTCCCCCGTCACGTGGCTATTATTATGGATGGTAACGGCCGCTGGGCAAGAAAGCGCGGACTTAAGCGTACCGAGGGACATAAGGCGGGTGTGAAGGCCGTTCAGCGTGTGGTCAGGCTGGCGCATCCTCTGGGCGTTAAATATCTGACACTGTATACATTCTCGATCGAAAACTGGAAACGTCCCAAGTCCGAAGTGGCTTATATTATGAAGCTGCTGTACAATACCACACGTTCCGAGCTGGATGAGCTTCATGAAAACAAAGTTAAGCTGATCGCCACCGGGAGGATTTCCGGAATCCCGCAGACCAGCCGCATGATGCTTCGTAAAGCTATAAGAAAAACCGCAAATAACAATGGATTGGTGCTGAATCTGGCGCTCAATTACGGAGGGCGCACAGAGATAATCGATGCTGTCAAAAAACTCGTTAAGGATGTTAAAAAGGGCAATCTTTCTGAGAGAAAAATAACACCCGAATTATTCGAGAGCTATCTGTATACCTGCGAATTGCCCGATCCCGATCTTTTGATACGTACTTCGGGCGAGATGCGTCTTTCCAACTTCCTGCTCTGGCAGACATATTATACCGAGCTGCATATAACCGATGTGTTATGGCCGGATTACAAGGAAGAGGATTTCTGCAGGGCGGTTATCGATTATCAAAACCGCGAGCGGCGTTTCGGCCGGCTCGCAAAAAAATCCCAATGAAAGAACTGTTCACAAGGGTAATGGTGGCTGTGATAGCCATACCCCTCATTGCCGCAATCATACTTTATGGTAAAGCCCCCACTGTTATATTCGTAAATATTCTTGTGTGTGTAGCATTATGGGAATACTACAAGCTTTCCGGTATCCGCATAAAATTCTTCTCCCAGATTTTCATAATATTGCAGGGTGTAGCGACCTCATGGCTGGTTTTCTACTACGGTGAGACAGCCCTGTTTTACAGTGTGCTGGCGGCATTCGTAATTCTGGGATTGTCGAATATCTTCAGGCGCGATTTTGCATTGGCAACCACCCGCATGGTGCACATGTTCTACGGATTCTTCTACGTGATGCTGTTTAATTTCCTGATTTTGATTCGAGAGCTGGATATTATCCGTTACGACGACTATCGCTGGGGCGCATTCTGGATATGGTTCCTGTTTGCGGTGATATTTGCCTGTGATACCGCCGCCTATTTTATAGGCAAACCGTTCGGACGGATCAAATTCTCGCCCACCGTATCGCCCAACAAGACGGTTGAAGGCTTTATTGCCGGGCTGGTGTTCGGATCGCTGGCCGCCTATGTCTTCTCTCTGTTTGCGCTACAGGATATCGCCAAATGGAAGATGGTGCTGGTGGGATTTCTGATAGCATTAATTGGGCAGTTTGCCGATCTGATGGAATCGCTTTTCAAACGCCGTATGGGCGTCAAGGATTCATCGAGTATAATTCCGGGCCACGGCGGTGTGTTGGACAGATTCGACTCAACATTACTGGCTTTGCCTACGTTATATTTTTTATTGAAATATTTTATCTATTAGATTAAATGCGGAGCTTTATATATGTTTACCTGCGATACACTCAGAAAAAATGCTGAAAAAATCTGGGAGACCAATTTCAACCATCCCTTTGTGCAAGGGATCGGTAAGGGTACTCTCGATAAGGAGATATTCAAGTATTATCTCAAGCAGGACTATGTCTACCTGATCGGTTTCTCGCGCTTCTTTGGTCTTGCCACAGCCAAGGGCGATCAACTGGCTCAGATGCAGATGCTCTCGAAAGTCCTGGAGGCGACTTTGAATATCGAGATGGATTTGCACCGTCAGATTTGTGCCGATTTTGATATCAGCCCCGAAGAACTTGAGTCCACCAAACCCTCGCCCAACTGCCTGGCCTACACCTCTTATCTTCTCTCGACAGCCTATCAGGGCGGTACTGCGGAGGTTATAACAGTGTTATTGCCATGCAGCTGGGGATATGTGGAAATAGCTCATCGCCTGAAGGAGAAAGGGCTTCCTGGTGACAAGCATTACCGGCAGTGGATCGAAACTTACTCCTCGCGGGAATTCTGGGATTTAAATGAATGGCTTAAATCTGAATTTAACCGTCTGGCTGAAGGCATATCGGATACAAAGGCGAAAAATCTGCAGGAGATATTCAATTTTTCTTCACTGTGGGAATATATGTTCTGGGAGATGGCCTATAAACAGCAGAACTGGCCGATTGAGCTATAGAAAATAACGATTGACTTTGAGCATTAAATAGATTTCATAAGAAGAATTGAAAAACGGATTAGAGAATGAAAAAGCTTCTTGATCATATATTCTTCCTGCGTCCGATGCTGCTTCTGCCTATCTGGACGATTGCAATTCTGGGAGTCAGGGCTGCTGATGTGCGCGAGATGGCCAGCCCTCTGAGTATTGCCGACATTCAGGCTGTTCTGCCGGATGCCCTTTTGATGCTGCTTCTGACCGGGCTTCTTTACGGCGCGACATATATATATAACCAGATATATGATGTCGAATCCGACCGTCAGAACAAAAAGCTGTTCTTCCTGACCGATAGAATAATATCATTTAATTCTGCCTATGTTCTGGTTGCGGTCCTGAATGCCGTATCGGTTATAGGAGCGTTTTTTGTCAATACCACTCTGGGAGTCTTATTCCTGATAGTGACGGTGCTTGGCATATTGTATTCTCATCCCAAGGTCAATTACAAGGGCCGGGCAGGCAAAGCGCTCTGGTCGAATATGTTCGGATGCGGTATGGTGCCGTTTTTGATAGGATGGGCCTTTTTCGAGGGCTCAATAAGCATGGAGGCGGTTTTGAAATCATTGCCGTATATGCTGGCGGTGGGCGCTATTTATTTCAATACCACTCTGCCGGATCGTGAAGGCGACAAAAAGGTCGGCAAAAAAACTTACGGTGTGATCTGGACAGTCCAGCACTGTCAGGCCTCGGCTCTGGCGCGTCTGGCGTTTGCGATTCTGTTTGCGTTTATGGCGGGCGATTATGCCGTCCTAATAGCTGCCGGGCTTTCCTCGATTCTTTTTATCAAAGCCTTCAGCTCGCAGCAGATTTCCGACTCGGTGAATGCGACCCAGGCCGCGATTCTTCTTTTGATGATAATGGCCTGCATTTATTTCCCGATCTTTGTGATAATTGCCGGCGGCAGCCTGCTGGCTACCCGCGCTTACTACAAATGGCGTTTTGATCTGGCCTACCCCAAACTGAAATAGGCAAATCGGTTTATTACATCTCCTTAATCTTAAAATTTTAGTTGCCAATCATATTCAGCCTTAATAATATAAACCGGAGGCTGTTGTATGAAATTTTTTGTAATCATTGCATTATCGTTTTTATTTGCATGTCAACCGGCTGTGCGCTTTTCAGGTGAAAAAAACAACGATGTGCCGGTTAGTGGAGATCAGGATGGCGGTGTTGTAGAAGATAATTCAGGCAATGTCGACAAAGGCCGCATGGGCAAAATCATTGCCGGATATCTTCGCACACCCTACAAGAGCGGCGGCACGGGAAAGCTGGGCCTGGATTGCTCAGGGCTGGTGTATGTGGTTTATCGAGATTACAACGGAACCCGCCTTCCGGCCAATACCGATAAGCTTTACCGGAATTTGAAAAAGGTGGATTATAGAAATATAAAATACGGTGATCTGGTGTTTTTTACATTTGACGGCACTCCGGTTTCACATGTGGGTATCTATGTCGGCAACGACAAGTTCGTACATGCCTCGAAAACGAGGGGCGTGGTAATTTCCGAAATTACCGATGATTATTACCGTCAGAATTATAAGGGCACGAGACGCGTATTTCGTTAGAGAAGCCGAATTTGCTATGAATGCACGATCAATATTCTGGATAATTTTAATTCTGTGGGCCGGCGGCCTGTTCGCGCTTCTGTATTTTACGGGTATAATATCGCCCTTCGGAGATTTGATTCCCGAGAAATCGATACTCGAACAGGTTTTCTATTCCCTGGTGCTGGCGCCCTATCCGGCTTTTTTGGTTTATATGACCATGCGAAAGTCGGAGCAGACACTGGCATTCCAGCGTCTGCTTTTAAGCTCGGCTTCGTATGCATTGATTGTTTTCGTGCTTCAGATAATGATATTTATACTCGATGAGGCCTCGATCAGCCTGATTCTCCCGGCCACCTCGAATCTTTACAATGCCGCTCTTGCGGATCAGATTTCGGCCTATTCACGTGTACCGATTCTATCGCAGTTTCTGGCAATACTGCTCTTTGTTGGCGCCTATGTCGCCAAATCAGTCAAGCCGGGAGATGATATCGGCAAGCCGGTGGCAATCGGCCTGATTTATTATATCCCGTATCTGATCGGATTTTACCTGACACATCTGGCCTGGCAGTCATATTTCGCAACACTATTGGAGCCGCCCAATAAAATAAATTTACTTTTAGTCTTCATTCATTGGATTCCAACCGTATATTTTCTGATACTGACATATATTTACTCGATTAAAAGTAAAAAATGAGTGAAGCTTTAGACAAACTTGCCGTAAAACTTAAAAATCTGCCCGACCATCCCGGCGTCTATCTGATGAAAAATGCGCGGGGTAAGATTATTTATATCGGTAAAGCGCGCAATCTCAAAAACCGGGTCAGGACATATTTCCAGAAAGGCCGTCCCGCCGATCCCAAGACCGAGGCTCTGGTCTCCAAAATCCGCGATTTCGAATTCTATGTCACCGATTCGGAAATCGAGGCGTTGATCCTGGAATCTAACCTGGTCAAGGAACATCGTCCGATTTATAATGTCAACCTCAAGGATGATAAGCGCTTTCCGTACCTGAAGGTGACTGTGGATGAGCCTTTTCCGCGTGTTTTAGTTGTGCGCAGGCTCAGGAAAGACAAAGCGCGTTATTTCGGACCGTATACCGAGGTCAAAAAGATGCGCCAGACATTACGCTTTATATTCAAATATTTCAATATACGCACCTGCAACTACCGGCTTCCCGATAAGAAAGTAAAGCTATGCCTTGAATACGATATCAAACGCTGCCCCGGACCGTGCGAGGATTTTATCACGGAAGAGGATTACCGTAAACGTGTCGATGAAGTCCTCATGCTTCTTTCGGGACGATCGGGAGAATTGATCGATCAGCTTAGAGATCGCATGCAGAAACTTTCCGATGAGATGGAGTTCGAGGAGGCCGCCAAGCTTCGTGATATGATCGATGCTATCGAATCGGTGCGCCAGAGACAGAGGGTGATGGCCGACCGCTGGGTGGATCGTGATATCGCGGCCTTTGCAAGGTCGGCCGCCGATGCCGCCTTTGTTGTTCTGCAGATTCGTGAGGGCGTGCTGATTGGACGGCAGCATTTTTATATGAAAATCAGGCCGGAGAATACTGACACCGAAATCGCCGAGGGCTTTCTGAAACAGCATTATATGCACAACAGTTCTCTGCCGACCGAGATTTACATTTCGCATGATGTTGAAGAGAAGGAGCTTCTGGAAAAATGGCTTTCCAGCAAGATCGATAGGCATGTAAAAATATTTGTGCCGCAAAAAGGGGAGAAGCTCAAGCTGGTGGAGATGGCGCATTCCAATGCCGCGCTTCTTCTAAACGAGCTCCTGATTCAAAAACAGGAATACAAGGAAAGGATTCCGGAAATCGTGCTCAGGTTGCAACAGGATTTACGTCTGGAGAAAACCCCGGTTACTATGACCGCCTTTGATATTTCCAACCTTGGCCAGGATGATAAGGTCGGATCGCTTGTGTATTTCGAAAAGGGCAAGCCCAAGAAATCCGAGTACCGTCATTTCAAGATTAAGACGGTACGCGGTCAGGATGATTATGCTTCACTGCGCGAAATCGTCTTCAGATATTTCCGCAGGCTAAGAACCGAGGATCGCGATAAGCCTGATCTTCTGGTAATAGACGGCGGTAAGGGACAGCTTTCGGCGGGACTGGACGCATTAAAGGCGCTCGATATAAAAGACCAGCAGGTAATAGGACTGGCCAAACGCCTGGAGGAAGTCTTTCTTCCCGGCCAGAAAGAAAGTGTCATGATTCCCAAAGCGTCACCCTCACTGAGGCTGATTCAGCGCCTGCGTAACGAGGCGCATCGCTTCGCAATCGAATACAACCGCAAGCTTCGCGGCAAACGCACGATAGGCACCGAGCTTCAGAAAATCCCCGGCATAGGTCCGAAGAAAGCCGAGACATTGCTTAAGCATTTCGGCTCGGTCAAAAAGATCAAGGAGCTTAACGCCGACCAGATTATAGAAGCCCCGAATATAGGCAAATCCGACGCGGACAAGATTGTTGCCTATTTTTCCTCCAAGTAGAAAGTGATTGCTTTTTCTATGAAAATCTCTATTATGCATTAAGCTACATATAATCAATTATCTATCAGGGAGGGAAAGATGGAAGACGGCAGCAGCGGCGCGATTGTCTTTTCATTTATATTCATGATCGCAATTCTGATTTTCTACGCGGCGGTGGCATGGAAGATCAACGAGAAAGCCGGTGAGCCGGGATGGGGCGCATTGATCCCGTTCTATAATATGTACCTGCACCTTATGATCGCCGACAAACCGGGATGGTGGCTGATATGGTACTTTGTACCCCTGGCAAATATTGTAGTTGAGATTATCGTTACAATCGAAATGGCAAAGAAGTTCGGAAAGTCGACTGCATTCGGCGTGGGGATGATTTTTCTTAGCTTCATCTTTTATCCGATACTGGCCTTTGGAGATGCCGAGTATCAGGGTAATGTCCGCAAACCGGCGCGTCTGCATGACGGTACAGAGGCTTACAGCACGGGCCCGGGGGGAAATTAAAAGGAGTTTAATCAGCTTCATGGGAATTTTGCACAGCTGTTTTTGTATTGATAGAAAAGACCACAATTATAACGGGAGGAAAGAGTGTCTTCCAAAATCAGGCTTCAGTTTTTACTTCTATTTACCGCGATTCTGATATTTTCGCTGCAATCCTGCTCCAATTCCGGGATCGGCCCGGAAGAGGATGATCTGTATTCATGGAAAGCGATGGTTCGTCCCAGCGCATATTACGGCGTCTGGGGAACGGCCGAGGATAACGTTTTTGTTGTCGGCTATGACGGAATCATCATGCATTATGACGGCAGTGAAGTCTCTGCTATGCAGAGCGGTACCAGCGAAGTTCTGAATTCAGTCTGGGGATTATCGGAAAATGATGTTTATGCTGTGGGCGATAATGGCGTTGTGATTCATTATGATGGTACCTCATGGAATACTATGCAGGGCCTTACCGATAAGAATCTGAATTCGATTCATGGCACATCCGCCGATAATATATATGCCGTCGGCACGGACGGACTGATATCCCTGTATGACGGCTCTGGATGGAATAGGGTTAATCTTGGAATCGATGTTGGCCTCAATGATGTCTTCTGTGTCTCAGAAGATGCCGTTTTTATAGTTGGTGATGACGGCTTTATCACACGCTTTGATGGCAACAGGTGGCATAGCATCGAAACAGGAGTTGATGCTGAAATGAACGCCGTCTGGGGATGGTCAGAGAACGAGGTTTATGTCGGAGGCGATGAGGGAGTTCTATTGAGATTTGACGGCGAGAGCTGGAATTGGATAGATTGTGATGCATACACTGATATTACCGATATCTGGGGTGTCGGACATGCTAATGTCTTTATTTGCGGGAGTGTTGGAAAAGTTTATCATTACAAAGATGATCAATTGATTGAACAGAGCGTTCTTCCATGGCTTAATTATTATGGAATATGGGCGAATTCGGAAAATATGGCTCTCTGTATTGGCTCGGATAATATAATATCTCATTTTGATGGTGAAGATTGGGATCAGATAACAGAATTTAATAATATTGGCTTGAAGGCTGTTTGGGGAAGTTCCGAGAATGATGTTTTTGCCGTAGGGGAAAATGGAAAAATCCTGCATTATGATGGTGGGCAATGGACATCCATGGAAAGCGGAACCTCCGAAAATCTCTGGGATGTATGGGGCTTATCTGGCAATAATGTTATTGCAGTCGGTGAGAATGGTACTATCCTTCATTATGATGGTAATACGTGGCTTGCTATGAATAGTGATGTTGAAACTAATCTTTATGGAATTTGGGGTGCTGCCAATGACAAAATTTATGCGGTGGGGGATAACTGTACCATTCTTAATTATGATGGAACCATCTGGAACAATATTCCAATTGATCCGGCGCTCAAGTTTGGCGCATTGTGTGGCATTTGGGGAAGCTCTGAGTACAATATTTTTACCTGCGGAGCTCTTACGAATTTCTTCCAGTATGACGGTCATTCATGGGAATACAATGGATCATTTCGTACAATCTGGCTCTGGGATCTCTGGGGCGAATCAGATAGCAATGTTTTCATGGTTGGGCAATCGCATTGCATCTATCGTTACAATGGAACCTCATGGCTTGAAATAGATCTGCCGGGTGGACAGGGGCGCTATCTGTATGATGTCTGGGGAAGTTCCGCGAATGATGTTTTCGCTGTCGGGTTTTCCGGCGGCATATATCACTTCGATGGTTTGAATTTGACTAAAATGGAAAGCAATACCAGAGAGGCATTGTACGGCGTCTGGGGCAGCTCGCATGATAATGTTTTCGCGGTCGGCGACCAGGGCGGCATTTATCACTACGGCCGGAGGTAGGGTGACCGTCAAGGGAATGTTCGTTAAAGATTCTTCGGTCGTCCTCGACCGGAGGTCGGGACTCCCTCAGAATGACAATTTAGCCCATCTGTCATTCTGAACGCAGTGAAGAATCTATTTGAATCGCAAGAGATTCTTCGGTGACTGCGTTCCCTCAGAATGATAACTCTAACATCCTGTCATTCTGAGCGAAGCGAAGAATCTGTTTATAATAAATATGCCGTATTATATATATATGATGACCAATGCTGCAAATCGAGTATTGTATACCGGTGTCACTAGTGATTTAAAGAAGCGAGCGTATCAACACAGAGAAGGGTTGCTACCGGGTTTTACCAAAAAGTATAATGTCAAAAAGCTTGTATATTATGAATCCTGTAATGATATTTTGAATGCCATAGCTCGAGAAAAAATGATCAAGGGCTGGTTGAGAAAAAAGAAGATTAGTCTGATTGACAGTTTTAATCCCAGATGGCGGGACTTATATGACGAGATTTGATTTGCAAAGAGATTCTTCAGTCGCTTTGCTCCTTCAGAATGACAGCTTTAGCATCCTGTCATTCTGAACGCAGTGAAGAATCTGTTTGATCCGTGAGAGATTCTTCGGTCGCTGCGCTCCCTCAGAATGACGTCTACAAAATAAAAAAATCCCATCTCTGAGAAGATGGGATTTTTTCTTCGAATGCTCTATCGAACTCAGGCTGGTTTTTTGTCGGATTTCTTGTCTGCCTTCTTCTCGGTTTTTGCGAATTTTTTGTCCGAACTATCCTTTTTGGCGTCAGCCTGATATTTCGGCGATCTATAATCTGTGATATAGAAGCCGGAACCCTTGAAGAGAAGTCCCGCTCCTCCCGAAATCAATCTCTGAACCTTGCCGCCGCATTCGGGACAGGTCTCGATCGGATCGTCGGAAATCTTCTGGAACTCCTCGAACTCATAGCTGCAATTAGTACACTGATACTGGTATGTCGGCATTTTCCATATCCTGCTTATTTCATTTATATTATTCTATAGTACTCAATATCGACGCGATCGCCACGACATTTACGATATCCGAGGGCGAACATCCGCGCGAAAGATCGTTGGCCGGTTTGGCCATGCCCTGAATGATCGGGCCGATCGCCTCGGCCTTGGCCAGCCTCTGCACAATCTTATAGGCGATATTACCTGCATCCAGATCAGGGAAGACCAGCACATTGGCTTTGCCCTCAACCGGCGAGCCGGGCGCCTTGGAACCTGCAATTTTAGGTATAATAGCGGCGTCAACCTGAAGTTCCCCGTCGATGATTAAATTCGGATCGATTTTTTTGGCCTCCTCGAGTCCCATCCTGACCTTGGTGATATCCGGATGCTCAGCCGAGCCCTTGGTTGAGAACGACAGCATGGCCACACGCGGCTCCTCACCCGCTAGCACCTTCATTGTGCGCGCGGTCGAAACTGCCACCGCTCCCAATTGCTCATGTGTGGGATTCGGCAGCACCGCACCGTCGGCGAACAGAAAGACCTTGTTCTCCTCGCCCATGAATTCCGGCACCACCATCATAAAGCAGGAAGATACTGAACGAATCCCCTCTGCCAGACCGATTACATGCAGTCCGGCGCGGATAACATCGCCGGTTGTATGGGCAGCACCCGCAACAGAGCCGTCGGCCTCGTCCATATGCACGATCATATCACCGAAATAAAGCACCTCTTTCATCTTGGTCAGGGCCTGTTCTTTGGATATGCCCTTTTTGGCGCGCAGTTTCACGAACTCATCGGCGTACCTGTCCAGATCATCCGAGCATGACGGTTCGATTGCCTTCACCGAGGATAGATCGAATCCGACCTCTTTGGCATGCCCCTCAATAATTTTGGGAGTGCCCAGAATGGTAAGTTTTGCGATACCTTCATCTATTATAGTTTTGGCGGCCTCTATTGTACGACGGTCGTCACCTTCGGGCAGAACTATATGTTTGCCCAGTCCTTTTGCTTTTTCCTGAAGCTTATCCAGGATACTCATTTTAATACCTCACTTTGTCGTTAAGTAAGCATTAATAAATTCGTCAAGCTCACCCTCCATAACCGCCTCGGCGTTGGAGGTATCATGATCCGTGCGATGATCCTTGACGAGATTGTATGGATGAAAAACATAGGACCGTATCTGCGATCCCCATTCAATCTTCTTTTTCGCCGATTCGGCCTTTTCGCGCTTGACGTCCTCTTTCTCTTTATAAAGCTGATATAAACGAGCCCGAAGCACCTTCATGGCCGATTCCTTATTTTTCAACTGCGACCGCTGCGACTGGCAGCTAACCACAATCCCGGTTTCGAGATGAGTTATACGCACCGCAGAAGAGACTTTGTTGACATGTTGTCCGCCCGCGCCCGAGGCCCGGAATGTATCGATCCGGATATCATCATCCTTAATATCCACATCAATATTGCTCTCGATTAAGGGGTACACGAAAACCGAGGCGAATGACGTATGCCGCCGCTTGTTGGCGTCGAAGGGCGATATTCTGACCAGACGATGAACCCCCGATTCGGACTTAAGGTAACCGTAAGCATAGTCGCCCTTTACCTCGAAAGTAGAGGATTTGATCCCGGCCTCATCCCCGGGCTGATAATCGATCAAATCGGTCTGGAAGCCCTTTTTATCGGCATAGCGCATGTACATACGATGCAGCATCGAAGCCCAATCGGTCGATTCTGTGCCGCCGGCGCCGGGATGGATTGTGACGATGGCGTCACGCATATCATCCGGCTCGGAAAGAAATGTCCGCAGTTCAAGGTCGGAAAGCTTTTTCTCGAATTTTTCAGCAGTCTCGGTAAATTCTCTGACTGCTTCCTCGGAATGATCGGACTCATCCACCAGCTCCTTTAAAACGGTCAAATCCTCGTATCCGGATTCGATATTCTCGACCGCTTCGATCCAGTCTTTTTCGATTTTAAGTCGTTTAAGGACAGCCTGGGCGCGTTCCTGGTCATCCCAGAAATCATCAGCGGTGGACTTTTTCTCTAATTCGGAGATTTTTTTGAGGCGTGAATCGAGGTCAAAGATAACCTCTCAGCTTCTCGATTTTCTCTTTATATTCTTCCAGGTCGAAATCTGATACAGTAGCCATAATATGCTCCTCAAAAAGCGAACAATATAGTCCGCCTTTACGGTTTGTCAAACAATTTATTGAAAGATTCATGCGACTTTGAAAATCCAATTATATGCATGATTTCAAAATAGATACGATTCGGTAAATTGTTTTATGAAACAACCCATGAATGCGAAAGTAAAATGAAGATAAAATATTGACATGGGCTTTGAGAATTATATCTTAAGCGGATAATATTCTGGACTATGGTAAAAGGAGTGTATGCATGAAGAGATTTATGATTACGGTTTTGGCCGTATTACTCGTAATGGGATTTAGTACATCAGCATCAGCCCAGTTTTTTATGAGTCAGCTTTCAGACGCACGGGTGGTTGAATCCGATGAAGTCCATATTGGCGGCGGATTTTCCGTGGCAAGCGATATGATGGGCTTGGGTGGATTTATCAGGATCGGCGTTATGGATGAACTCGAAATCGGCGGCAAGCTTGGATTCGTCAATGTTGATGCTGACGGCGGAGATGATCATACGGGATTATCGGTTTCCGGAGATATATTATACCAGTTTCTGGATACCGAGTATGGCGATCCTGTTGATCTTTCAACCGGGGGAGGAATCGAATATTATAATATGCCCGGTGATGCCACGTTTATGATGTTTGGAAGCAATACCCTGGTGTCTTATCCCATTGAATTTCAGGGTGGTCAGATGCTCTCGCCGTTTTTCAGGCTGAATCTGAGATTCGACCGGGTTTCTAATGGTAATTCCGACACCGAATTTGAACTTGGTTTCGGATTCGGAGCCAAATTCGATATAACTCAATATTTCGGCTTTTTTGGAGAAGTTATAATTCCCGGCGGCAATCTCGATGAGGGCTTTGTCGGCGGGGTGTCGTTCGGAATATAAAATAAAATTTACGCCCCCGGGAGGGGGCTTTTTTTATGGATATACTGCAATCTGTAATACTGGGCCTGATTCAGGGATTGACGGAATTTCTGCCGATCTCATCCTCTGGCCATCTGGTTCTGGGAGGGGCGCTTTTCGGCCTCGAGTCGGAAGATATCACTTTCGAGGTTTTCCTGCATTTTGCCACTTTCCTGGCTGTATTTGTATTTTTCTTCCGGCAGATCATGCTGATAATCGTCTCACCTCTGCGATATATTTTTGCAAAATCCCGCACCGAGGAAGATATATTCTGGTCCAGATATCTGCTGCTGATCATAGTCGGCACTATCCCCGCGGTGATAGTGGGTCTGCTTTTGAAGGATCAGATAGAGCAAGCCTTCTCATCGGTTTTCCTGACCGGTATCATGTTGCTTGTTACTACCGCTGTGCTTTTCCTGACGCTCCTTGCAAAGCCGAGACGGGCTGATTTAAAGCCAAGCGACAGTATCCTGATAGGCATTGCCCAGGCAATCGCAATTTTGCCGGGCATCTCTCGCTCCGGCTCGACGATTTCGACCGGCATGTTTCTGGGAGTGGATAAAAAGACCGCCTTCAACTTTTCGTTTTTGCTTTCGCTTCCGGCGATCTTTGGGGCTTTTTTATTGCAGCTAAAGGATGCCCTTGATATGTCCATACAGTTGAGCGAGATTCTGGTCTATATCCCGGGTATGATTGCCGCTTTTGTATCGGGATATATCTGTTTGATAATCCTAAGAAAGGTCGTTATTGCCGGGAAGTTCGCATATTTTGGAATTTATACTTTGATAATCGCAGTCCTTGCCATAATTTTCTCGCATGCATAGTATCGGTATAATCAGACTCTCGTCTCTGGGCGATATTATTCTAACCGAGCCGGTCACACGAGCTCTGAAAAACAACTTTCCCCAAACGCGCATAACATATTTCACGAAAGCGTTATACCGTCCGGTTCTGGAACTGTTTTCGGCGGTGGACGATATAATTGCTTTTGATATTCCCGGCGAGGATGAGAAGCTTGGCGACTTGAAGAATACCGTAAAACAGCTGCCGTACGATTTCGATCTTGTTCTGGACTTGCATAAGAATATCCGCAGCCGTGTAATTGCCAATAATCTTAAAGCGTCCGAGAAGATGACCTATAAGAAGAACCGTCTGGCGCGGCAGATTGCGGTATGGTTTCGCAGAAAATCCGGCGGCAAACATACGGCCGAGAAATACCTCTCGCTTCTGGATGAGCTGATGGTGATCTGCACCGACAGAATACCGCGGTTGTCGGTGCCCGAGGAATCGAAACAAAAGGCGGCGGATTATATCAATGGTGTCGATTTAGAACCCGGCCAATTTGTAGTCCTCGCTGTAGGGGCATCCCATCCGCCCAAACATTATCCCATAGAGCAGTTCGCGGAGCTGGCGGAGATTATAAGCAGCAAGTACCAATATAAAATACTTGTAGTCGAGCAGGAACATTTCGGCTATCTCAACCTTTTTGATAAGTTAAAGTCGCAGGGTGTACTTGAATTCGGAATAGGGATAAAATTGAAAAAACTTGCGGGTATAATTAAAAATGCCAGACTGACTATTTCCAACGACTCTGGCATCATGCATCTCTCGGCCGGACTTGGCGTACCGACCGCCGGTCTTTTCGGACCAACTCATCCGGTTCTGGGCTTTGCGCCCCTGGGCGGAGATTCGATTGCAATAACTACCGATGAAAGATGCTCTCCTTGTTCTCTGCATGGAGGACGTCCCTGTTTCCGAGACAAACAATACTGCTTCCTTAACATGACTCCCGAGATGGTTATATCCAGGGTCGAAAGATTTTTGGTCTGATATGAAAAAACCGGCTGTGTTTCTGGATCGTGACGGTACGCTTATCGAAGAGGTCAATTTCCTGTTGAATGAAAAGCAGATTAAAGTCTGGCCCAACGCGATTAAAGCCATGAGTCTTCTGAGACGCAAGGGCTTTCTGCTCATAGTCCTGTCCAACCAGTCCGGTGTTGCACGTGGATATCTGACCGAGGAGAGGGTGGAGGATTTGAATCGGGCTGTTTTCAGCCAGATGCGCATGATGGGGGAGGTGCCGGATGCTTTCTTCTTCTGTCCCTTCCATCCTGAGGCCAAGCTGGAGCAGTACCGCCGTGAAACCGACCTCAGGAAACCGGGACCGGGTATGGCCTACCTGGCGGCGCAGAAATTCAATATCGATCTGGGACGATCCTATTCTGTCGGGGATAAGCTCTCGGACGTGGGTCTGGGACAAAATCTTGGCGGAAAAGGCGCTCTGGTTTTGACAGGATACGGCCAGGAGCAAAAAAACAAGCTTGGATCAGAAACCGAGTACATGCCCGATTGTATAGCCTCGGATATACTCGAGGCGGCCGAGTGGATAGTCAGCGATTTCGAGTCCGAATAAACCTCGCGAGACCGCAAAAATAGAAGGATTGCGGAGTTTAGCAAATTTAATACTTGCTAATTGTTTTTAACATTTACAAATTAAAAAATCATGATGAAAGAGGCCAAATACCATAAAAAACTGCCTGATGGACAGATAAAATGTCTTCTATGCCCGGTTGGATGCAAGCTCAAAGAGGGTGAAGAGGGCGTGTGCATGGGGCGCAAAGTGATTGATGGCAAATTAATCGCCACCAATTACGCCCAGGTTGTCTCGGCGCATGTCGATCCGATCGAAAAGAAACCGCTCTACCATTTTCATCCCGGCGAGCTTATTCTGTCGGTCGGTCCCAACGGCTGTAACATGTTCTGTCAGCACTGCCAGAATTGGTCAATCTCCCAGCAGAAACAGCGCACCATGACCATGATGCCGGAGGAGCTTGTATCGCTGGCGGAAAAGGAGAATTCGACAGGAATAGCCTATACTTATGCGGAGCCTCTTATATGGTTCGATTATCTTATGGATGTATGCCCTTTGGCACATGAGAAGGGATTGACCAATGTGCTGGTTTCCAACGGCTATATTCATCTGAAGCCGCTGGAGGAACTGCTGCCGCATATCGATGCAATCAATGTTGATGTTAAGTCGATGCGGGATGAGTTCTATAAGGATGTCTGCGAGGGACGTTTTCGTGTCGTTAAAAATACGGTGGAGCGAATTGTCAAAGCCGGGAAGCATATAGAGATCACTTATCTGATTATAACCGATATCAATGATTCAGAAGCGGAGATAAAGGAATTCGTTGATTGGCTGTCAGGTCTGGATAATACTATACCTATTCATTTCTCGCGCTATTTCCCGAGCTATAAGATGAATAATCCAACTACGCCCATAAAGACGCTTAATATGGCTCATGCAATCGCAAAAGAGAAGATGAAATATGTTTATGTTGGCAATACTTACATAGAGGGAACATCGGACACCCTTTGTCCCGAATGCAACAATACACTGGTGAATCGATCGGGCTACTTCACACGAGTGGTCGGCATAGAGAATGGAAAATGCAGCAAATGTAAGAGCAAGGTCGATTTTGTCCTGTAAATTTACTAACCTTATGGAGGAGCTATGGATAACTTTAACGCCCCTGCACAACATGTCAGTGAAGCCAAGGAAAAAGAGAAGGAAAAGGCGGAATTCACTTTGCGCAAAGAGATCGAAAAGGTACTCGGCGGTACTCTGGAAGGGGCCTTTGAGTTAAAGGGTGGCATGGGACTTTTGGTCACGATCAAAAAGGATGACAAGTCCTACGCGCTTGTTGTTCAGAAACCCAGCAATGGCGTTGATCCGAAGAAGGAAACCGACGTTTACATCTCGGAGGGTATCGGCGCTTGATTTTATTCTTTGGGAAAGAATTTTCAGGGCGCCCGTCACAGGGCGCCTTTTTAATGCAGTACTGATCGTATTATTCTGTTTATTTTTAACTTGAATAATTATGCACCTGTATTATTATTAGGCTCTTGAATTCACGCAGGAGGAACAGGGAATCTATGAATAATCTGAGATTAGTTGCCGTATTGATTCTTATCGGAATTTTTATCGGATGCGGGGGGCCGGAATTATATGTTTCCAAAGATAAAATCGACATGGGCAGAACCAAAAGCCAGGAGACATTCAAGCTGACCAATTCCGGCGGAAAAAAGCTGAACTGGCAGATTACCGATGACGCCGAATGGGTTCATGTCAGGCCATTTGGAGGCAGGACGGGCGATGACACAATACTGGTAATCGTCAGGATCGACCGCAATAAGCTCGAGGAGCGCAAGTATGAGCAGAAGATCAACGTTACCTCGGACGGCGGTGATACGACTATTATTCTGACTGCTGAGAGAGTACCTGCACCGGTAGTTTTGATGGAGACCTCGATGGGCGATATCAAGCTCAAGTTGTTTCCCGAGGTGGCGCCGATTCATGTGCAGAATTTCCTCAATCTTGCCAAATCCGGCTTTTATGACAGCCTGATCTTTCATCGGGTGATAGAGGGCTTTATGATTCAGGCGGGAGCTTTTACTGACGATATGCAGATGAAAAGCGCGAAGACTATTCCTGCGGAATTTAACGACAGCCTGCATCGCGAGGGCACTCTTGCCATGGCGCGCCGCCAAGATCCCAACAGCGCCAGTTCGCAGTTCTATATCTGCCTGGAGCCTCGTCCGGGTCTTGACGGCCGTTACACGGTTTTTGGGAAAACGATTGAGGGGCTTGACGTTGTGCATGAGATCGGCAAGGTTAAAACAAATCGCGGAGAAAACAGAGATCCCAATTTGAGGCCTGATCAGCCGTTTGAGCCTGTATATATCGAGAAGATGAATGTTCTCGTAGATTATGAGCCTGAGGAGTAAGATGATCTCGAATTCAGGCGATAAATTAAATGCGAACAAAATAGCTGAGCAATGGTTTAATCTTTAGATTGACAATTTCGTATATAATTATTGACCGCTTTGAATAAATATTTCGGATAAGAGTAAGCATAGTATATGGAGTAAATATGACAATTCGAGGGTTCGCTAATTGATAATAACAATACTTGCATTTATTTTTGTCCTGGGCGTTGTGGTCTTCTTCCACGAGCTCGGACATTTCCTCATGGCCAAGGCCTCTGGAGTGAGAGTTTATAAATTCTCGCTCGGTTTTCCTCCAAAAATGATTGGATTCAAAAAGGGTGAGACCGAATACTGTATCTCCTGGGTGCCGCTGGGAGGATATGTCAAGATGGCCGGGGAAAATCCCGAAGAGGGTGAAAAGCTTGCCGATGATCCCGGCAACCTGATGAACAAACCGGCCTGGAAAAAGGCGCTTATTTTCGCCGCTGGACCTCTGACCAATTATCTGACAGCGATTATAATTGCAGCAGGATTGTTCTTCTTCCTCGGAAAAGAACAGGTCGATCCGAATAAGGTGGTGATTGGACAGGTGCAGGAAGATACTCCTGCTGCGGAACTGGGACTTAAGCCGGGGGATGTGATCCTCTCCATCGGTGGAAATGAAGTAAATCAACTTACCGATATTCATGAGGTTGTTTTCGACAGCCCCAATCAGGAGTTCAACATTGTCTGGGAGCGTAACGGCAAAACAAACTCGGCAATGATCAAAACCGCTTCCGATACTATTCCCAATTACCAGGGGGAGATGGTCGAGCGCGGAAAAATCGGAATTGCCCAGGCCACCGACACAGTATCGGTCGGTGTGCCGGAAGCATTCGTTCTGGCCAATAAGGCCTCCTGGCGGGTTACGGTACTGATGGCGGATATAGTTGTTAAGCTTGTAAGCGGGCAGGCCTCTCCCAAGATTCTGGGCGGGCCGATTATGATTGCTAAGGTCTCGGGTGAGAAAGCTCGTGAGGGATTTGTCAGCCTTCTGGATCTTATAGTATTAATTTCAATTAATCTGGCGATACTCAATCTGCTTCCGATACCGATTTTAGATGGCGGTCATCTGCTTCTTTTGTTGATCGAGACAGTCAGAAGGAAGCCCCTGACGCTTAAGCAAAAAGCGATTTTCCAGCAGGTTGGGCTGGCGATTCTGCTGGCATTGATGGTAATGGTGTTTTACAACGATATTTTTAATAATCTAATGGGATAAAACCCTTTAATCTGCTTGTCAAACAGAGATATTTTGGCATATTGACAGAATTATGAAAGTAAGAGAAAAAGAGAAAAAGCAAACATCACAAAAAGAAAAGAAGCAGGACGGTTTTCAGGTAACTCTGGAATATATCAAGTCGTTTCTGATAGCGCTCCTGCTGGCATTGCTCATTAAAGCAACCGTAATTGAAGCCTACAAGATCCCCACGCCATCTATGGAAAAAACCCTTCTGGCCGGGGATTTTATTCTTGGCAATAAATTTATATATGGCATAAAAATACCCTTCACCGATATTCGCCTGCCCGCCTTTCGCGAGCCGCAGAGAGGAGATATCGTGATCTTCCGTCCACCCCATAGTCCCAACGAAAACTATGTCAAGCGGCTGATAGGCATGCCGGGAGATACGCTTAAGATCACTCGCAAGCGCGTGTATATAAACGGCGAACTCTATGACGACACGGCCTTTACGCAGAATACCAGCGACTATATGATCCCTCGTGATAATGTTGTGGGACAGGACCCGTATATCGATGCTCAAAGGCGCTACGGCGTCACTAACGACGGCCACAGGACATGGCGTCCCTTCAGGGATAATTCTTATCCTATCGTAGTACCGGAGGGAAAATATTTTATGATGGGTGACAACCGGGATAATTCCCTCGACTCGCGCATGTGGGGTTTCGTGGACCGTGAGCAAATCCTTGGTCAGGCGCTGATTATTCACTGGTCATGGGATATCCATGACAAGGATGCTCCTCATGTCAATTGGAAGAATCCGATCACTGTGGTTCATAATGTCTTCTATAACCTGATCCATTTCCCCGAAAGAGTTCTCTGGGAAAGATTGGGCAGAGTCCCGCAATAATTCTAAATTCTCGGGCAATCAAATCTGCAATTCCTCAAGTCCAGTTTTTATTTGACTGACTGACCATCTTGGAGTATTTTCATTCGCATTAAAGCTCATGATTAATATAGCAGCAGAAAAACTCTCGATGCGTTTTGGTTTAAGGGGGGTATTTAAAGATATCGGCTTCGAGCTTAAATCTCCCTCCTCCATGACAGTTACCGGTCCCAATGGTTCGGGTAAGTCGACTCTATTAAAAATTATTGCCGGACTACTAATTCCCACCTCTGGCAAAGTCCGAATAAAATCGAATTCAGATGAGTTAAAAGGTGAGGAGCAGAAGAAACTCATGGCTATGGTATCCCCCGAAATGAACTTTTACGATGAGCTTACTGGCACTGAGAATCTGGAATTCTTTATGAAGGCCTCGGGCTTTCTGGCAGCGTCTGAAGATATTATTGAATCGCTAATAAAAGTAGGCCTGGAAGGCAGGGGGGATGATTATCTCAAGGGTTACTCATCGGGCATGAGAATGCGCTTGAAGTACGCTCTGGCGATTCTGAAGCAGCCCGAAATATTAATTATCGATGAGCCTTCTACCAATCTCGATATCAACGGAAAGACTATTGTCTATGATCTGATGAATGAGCATAAGAAAAACGGCATATTGATTTTTGCCACTAATGAGGATGATGAAATCTCGATCGCAAAAGAAAGAATTGACCTGGTCAGCTAAGCTGGCTGCCCTGGTGATAAAGGATCTCAGGGTAGAGTTGCGCACACGTTATTCGCTGAATGCGTTGATTATGTTTGCACTGGTGACTCTTTTTGCCCTTGGTGTGACCTTTACCGGCCAGATTTTGACATTTCGGATTCATGCAGCCTTGATCTGGATCATGATATATTTTTCCGGCCTGCAGGGGTTATCAGGCGGTTTCGTGAAAGAGGAGGAGGCCAGAACTGCAATGGCGCTAAGGATTTACGCACCCTCGAGCGTGATCTTTTTCGGGAAACTGGTCTTTAGCCTGTTAATCCTAACAATTCTTGTTGTGTTTTTATTTCCGCTTTATTATATATTGATGAATCCGGAGATAAAACGATTCTGGATAATGATTTTGGTATTGATTTTGGGAATATTCGGCTTGAGTGCAACATCGACAATTACAGCGGCCATGGTTTCGAAGGCGAATGTGAAGGGAGCTTTGTTTGCAGTGCTGTCATTCCCGCTAATGCTTCCGCTTTTATTGATTGCGATCTCGGCTACCTCTGTGTGTTTGGGCGGTGGTGACGGGCAGACATTATGGGACAGCCTGAAAATCCTGATAGCATATCCGGTCATTGTGACAGCGGTTTCATTTTTGCTTTTCGATTATGTCTGGAACAACTGACGGCGGGAATGATTATTAATTGATAGCCAATTGGATGTGGGAGATATGAGAAATCTGGATATAATTAAAATCTTTCTGGGAATTTTTTTCTGCGGTGTTATCGTCCTTTCATTTGTGACGGAGAAGCCGGTGCGCGGATATGGAGATGAATTCCGGATTTTCTACTATCATGTCCCCTGTGCCATAGTAAGCTTTATAGCCTTTTTGGTGAATCTGATATATTCCATAAAATACTTAAGAAGCAGGGATTATCTGGATGATATGAAGGCTGCAAGCGCGGCCGAGATCGGAATAGTCTTCGGCGTGCTGGCAACCCTGACCGGTGCGATTTTTGCCAAAATCACCTGGGGCACATACTGGAACTGGGATATCCGTCAGACCTCGATCGTTGTTCTACTGGCGGTTTACGGTGCTTATTTTGCCCTCCGAACCGCAGTCGAGCCGGAGGAGAGACGTTCGGCCTTCTCAGCGGTCTATGCCATACTGGCGTTTATAGCGGTGCCCACTTTCGGATTAATAGTCCCGAGGCTTTATGATTCATTGCATCCCAAAAACACCATAGTCTCCGGCGGCAAGATCGCCCTGGGCGGAACTGTGGCGGTTGTATTTTTCGGATCACTTTTAGCATTCACACTGCTATTCTTCTGGTTATTTAATTTGAGATGGCGGACGGGATTGTTGGAACGATCCCGCATGGAGAGGAGTTATGAATAATCTGATCTACATTATGGCGGCAAATCTCATTGTCTGGGTTGGCATTTTCGTAATGATTATGCGTATAGATATGAGACTGAAAAAACTGGAGAAGTAAGTGCCAAAAAGAGTAATTATAGTTTTAATAATAGTAGTCGCTTTCGGCGGATTTATGTTTTCGTCGCTGATGCGGTCATGTTCACCGCATGTCAGCTTCGAGAAGGCTAAAACCGGAAACAATGTTCAGGTATTCGGCAAGATCAAGCCCGAGGAGGTTGTCTTCGACAGCACCGATCTCTCGCTCTCGTTTATTTTGCGCAATGAGGAGGGCGAGACTATGCCGGTGGTTTACAACGGCGTGGTACCGTCAAACTTCGAATATGCCGAGGAGGCCACATGTATCGGTTCATGGCAGGACGGCAAGTTTAAAGCCGATAAGCTGCTTTTGAAATGCCCTTCAAAGTATGAGGGCGAGGTCGAAGACGACCAGCAGTATGAATTCTACAACGAGGATAATACAACATGATTTTGCTGGGTAACGCGCTTTTGGTCCTGACCGGGCTGGCCTGTTTTTCAACGGTGGCCCTGTTCGGGCTGGCGGCATTCAAAAATAAATCTTACGAAGCCCCTGCCAACAATCTCTTTGCGATATTTGCATTATTGGTGGTAATAATGTCCGCCCTGTTTTTAGCCCAGATTATTAATCACAATTACGAACTCGAGTATGTCTACTCTTATTCCTCCAATAGCTTGGGCTTTTTCCTGCTTATGTCCACATTCTGGGCCGGGCAGGTGGGGACCTTTTTGCTCTGGCTGCTCTTTACCGCAATTGCCGGAATGTTCCTTTTGAAAGTCAACTGGGAGCATAAAAACCGCATGATGTTCTTCTTTATGCTGACCGCGGTATTTCTGGTTGTGCTCTTGTTCGTCAAATCGCCTTTTAAGCCGCTCGATCCGGCTGCTATCGGCATGCCGGCGGAGATGTTTCCGCCCTCGGACGGCCGTGGGCTGAATCCTCTATTGCAAAATTTCTGGATGGTGATCCATCCGCCCATTGTATTTGTCGGCTATACTCTTCTGGCGATACCGTTTGCCTATGCTCTGGCCGCTCTCTCTGCTGGTGAATTCAAGACATGGTCCAAAAAGGTGTTTCCCTGGAGTCTGCTTTCGGGGGCGATTCTCGGGCTGGGAATATTTCTGGGCGGATACTGGGCTTACGAGACCCTTGGATGGGGTGGTTACTGGGCCTGGGATCCGGTGGAGAATTCATCGCTGATACCGTGGCTGACAAACCTGGCATTGATACATGGGCTTCTGCTGGAGAGATCGCGGGAGACTCTTCGCAAAACAAATATCCTGATGGCTCTTCTGGGATTCATTCTTGTCCTATATGGCACATTTCTGACCAGGAGCGGAGTCCTGCAGGAGTTTTCGGTGCATTCATTCGTAGCGCCCGGCAAGATGCTTTACTGGGTGATGCTGATCTTTATGATCGGATTTACGATTTTATCGGCAGTCTATTTTATTCGCAGACTGCCCCTGCTCAAGCGACCCAAAGAAGCTAAGGAAAAGATGTCTGAAAGCCAGCAATGGTTCGAGACGATGGTTATTCTCGGGGCTCTTTTCACTATACTGCTGGCAGTTTTAACCTGGGTGGGGACATCATCTCCAATGTTCACAACGGTTATCTCTGGTGCTAATTCGGCATTTCTATGGTTTTTATATCTGTTTCCAGTCTTTATATTCGGACTTTATGTCGCGATTATAGTAAAAAAATCTAGAAATGAAGAATGGTCTGGAAGTAAGAAAATAATTCACATATTGGTTTATCCTATTATCCTAATCGCATCCTATTATTTATTACTCTATCTTATAAATATATGGGATTTGGTGCAGCAAATAACACCATCAAGTGCCGGCATAGATTTTTATAATAGTATCGCCATGCCAATCGGCATTATCATGGCTATTCTTGCGGCAATATCATCGCTTTATATCTATCACACCCATAAATTAAATTATTTTTTAATCAGGCTTGTTATATCGTTTGTGGTTGCTGTCGTTGGCACGGTGATAGCATTCTTTTTGGCAGTTAAGTCATTCTCGATATTGACATTGATATTTGCATCTTTCTTTGCAATCGTTTCCAATATCTTTGCAATATTATCAATGAAGAAAAAGAATATTACCGGCATGGCCGGAAATATTACCCATGTGGGCTTCGGCCTGATCTTAATTGGTTTCATAGCCTCGTCGGTATTCTCAACCAGCACCGGCGTGGTCAAGCTGGAAGCCGACCAGAAGAAGGAGCTTTTGGGCATGGATCTTAAATTCCTCGGTATTGGCGATAATTATATGAGCAGCGAAAACAGGGTTAAAGTGGCGGTCAGCCATGGAAACGATGAGTATGTCGCCAAACCGGCCTTCTACCAGGATCCCTACACCCAGCAGACGGTGATAAATCCCTATATACGTAAATCGCTGTTCCATGACACATACTTCGCACCGCAGAGGTATTTGCCCAATTATACGACTTTAACGCTTTCCAAGGGCGAGACCAATACCGCCTTCGGGCATGATATAACTTTCGAGGAATTTCAGATCGGAAGCCATGATAATACCGGAGCGATGAAGGTCGCAACTTTGTTGAATGTTGATGTAGACGGCGAGGAGCATCAGGTAGTGCCGACATTTTATCCAAATCCGACTGCTGCTGATGATCCCGGTTATGCCAATATTCCCAGTACGGACTATAAAATATATGTTGATCGAATCTTTGCCGATGAAGGCAAAATCATGATAGATGTTGTGGGGGTGGGAGACCTTGTGCTCGAAATCACCCGCAAACCGTTCATAAATCTGGTGTGGTTTGGTGCAGTTATAATCGTGGTTGGTATCTTTCTTGCTTATCTCAAGCGGCGCAAACTTGCACAGGTTTAATAAAAAATATATTGATTAATCATTCCTGTTGAGTTAATTCATGCCCATGAATATGGATTACTATTTAGGAATCGACATTGGCTCCGTTGCCTTAAAAGTGGTGGCTGTCTCGGGCGACGGGCAAATTAGATATTCCGACTACAGAAGATTGTACGGTCAGCCGGGGGAAGTGCTCAAAGAGGCGCTCGCTGACCTGCGTAAAAAATTATCATTTGAGCATATTGCCGCCCTTGTTTCTACAGGCAATGCCGGTGAGCTTGCGCATAAGCTTCTGGGTGGCGACTTTGCCAACGAGGTGCTATCGGTCTCCAAGGCGGCCCAGTTTCTTACGCCGGAAGTTAATACCATGATTGAGATGGGCGGCGCCGATTCAAAACTGCTCTGCTATAACCGCACGGGTGATCAGCTTGCACTCGCTGATTTCGCCATGAACTCGCTTTGTGCCGCAGGTACCGGATCATTTCTGGACCAGCAGGCCAACAGATTAGACATATCGATTGAGGGCGAATTCGGGCAGATGGCGCTGAAATCGAAGAATCCGCCGCGAATTGCGGGACGATGTTCGGTGTTCGCCAAATCCGACATGATTCATCTTCAGCAGATCGCCACGCCCGACTATGATATCGTGGCCGGGCTGTGCTATGCTGTGGCGCGCAATTTCAAGTCGGCCATAGCACGAGGCAAAAAAATCAAAAAGCCCATAGCATTCGTGGGAGGCGTGGCCTCCAATGCCGGAATGGTGAAGGCTTTTGAGGATATTCTGCAATTGCGATCGGGTGAGCTGGTGATCCCCGAGGAACATCGGATATTCTGTGCTTACGGTGCGGCCATGATTGCCAGGGAAAAAAGTCAGACCGATAATTTTAATCTTTCTGCCTGCGAAAAAAATGAAAAAAATGTCTTAGAGAATTCGATGACCACCCGCGAGAGGCTGGAGTACTCATTCCCCCAGCAAAAGCACTATAAAACCACTTTGACTTTAAAGCGTGGTTCTGAACCTAAAGTGACCGAAGGATATCTGGGAGTTGATATAGGTTCGCTCTCCACCAATCTGGTCGTGATAGATAAGAATCGAAATGTCCTGGCTCGGCGATACCTGATGACCGCCGGTCGACCGATTGAGGCTGTCCGTAAGGGGCTGGCTGAAATCGGCGAAGAGCTTAATGATACGGTCAAGATTATCGGATGCGGCACAACAGGTTCGGGAAGATACTTAATTGGCGACTTCATAGGTGCTGATATAGTTCGCAATGAAATCACAGCACAGGCCACAGCCGCTATCATGCTCGATAAAAAAGTGGATACGATTTTCGAGATAGGCGGTCAGGATTCAAAATATATATCCATTGACAACGGCATTGTCGTGGATTTCGAGATGAACAAGGCTTGTGCGGCAGGTACCGGATCATTCCTGCAGGAGCAGGCCGAGAAACTGGGAATACAGATCAACGAGGAATTCGGCGACAGGGCGCTCAAAGCTGCCTGTCCGGTTGGATGCGGCGAACGCTGTACCGTATTCATGGAGTCCGACCTGAATTCATATCAGCAGGCCGGGGCGGAAAAAGATGATCTGGTAGCCGGGCTGGCATATTCGATCGCAAAAAATTATCTGACCCGTGTGGTGGGCAAAAGAAGAATAGGCGACCATATCTTTTTCCAGGGCGGAGTGGCCTGGAATAAGGGTGTGGTGGCAGCTTTCGAGAAGATACTCGGAAAATCGATTCATGTGCCCCCGCATCATGATGTCACCGGTGCTATCGGGACGGCTTTGATTGCTATGGAGCGTCCCGGTAACGACGATTCCAGATTCCGTGGCTTCGACCTCTCTAAAAGAAAATATACGGTAGAGCCGTTTATCTGCGAAGACTGCTCCAATATGTGCGAGATCAGAAAGGTCACAATAGAGGGTGAAGAGCCTTTGTATTATGGTTCTCGATGCGAAAAATACGATACAGAGGTCAAAACAAAAGACAATCGCTTCGACTTTGTTAAATTCAGAAACAGGGCCCTTTATTCATCCATAGAAAAAGTCAAGCTCGATAAAAAAGCTGTAACAATCGGATTTCCGCGAGTACTAATCTTTCACGAGCTCTATCCATTTTGGGCCTCGTTCTTCCGCAAGCTGGGCTATAAGGTGATGCTCTCGCGTCCGACTAATCAGAAAACGCTGAACTACAGCCTGGAAAATTTCTCGGCCGAGACCTGCTTCCCGATTAAAGTGGTTAACGGCCATGTCAAGGATCTGCTTGACAAACAGGTTGATTACATATTCCTGCCATCTATTATAAATATCCGCGAGGATGGCGCCCCGCACGAAAATAGCTTTCTCTGTCCGCATATACAGTCGATTCCGTACACTATTGCAGCCAACTTCGAAATGGAGAAGTATCACAGCAAACTTATTAATGTACCGTTATCGATGGAAATGAATGCGGAACAGCTTAAAGATGAACTTAAGGATTTGAGAAAGCATTTTGGATGGGCGCAGGCTAAATACGAAGCGGCAATTGAAGCCGGCCTTAGAAACCAAAACAGTTTTTATGATAAGATCACAGAAAAGGGACGTGAATTTCTCGAGACAAGAGATGAATCAAAGCCGGCAATTTGTATAATCTCCCGTCCTTATAACGGTTGTGACGCCAAACTCTCGCTGGAGATACCCAAGAAGCTTTTGGGATTGGGGGTGGATGTAATCCCGATGGAGGCGCTGCCCTTATCCGAGAAATACGGTGATCTCACAGAGGCCAATATGTACTGGCGTTTCGGCCAGAAGATACTCGCGGCGGCAGAGATTATCCGCGATATCCCCAATCTTTATCCGGTATACATCACAAACTTCGGATGCGGCCCGGATTCATTTATCACTCATTTCTTCCAGGAACGTCTGGGCGGGAAGCCTTATCTTCAGATCGAGATTGACGAGCATTCTGCCGATGCGGGTATAGTGACCCGTCTTGAAGCATTTCTTGACAGTCTGAAAAGCAAGCAGGCCAAAGATACATTCAAGAAGAAAGTTTATCTTTCGCGCTTCTCGAGCAACGGTGTGCCCCGGACTGTTTATATACCATATATGTCCGATCATGCAGTGCCCTTTGCAGCAGCATTTCGCGCCTGCGGGATGCCGTCGGAGGCATTGCCTGAGCCGACTCCGGATACATTGGAATTCGGCAAGAAGTACACATCAGGCAAGGAATGTTTTCCCTGCCAGGTTACAACCGGTGATATAGTTGGTAAGGTCAATTCGCCCGACTTTGATCGAAGAAAAAGCGCATTCTTTATGCCCTCGGCCTCAGGTCCCTGTCGTTTCGGACAGTATCATCTATATCAGAGACAGGTGCTGGATGAGCTGGGGTATGCCGATGTGCCCATAGTCTCGCCCGATTCGCGCACCGGATATGATGATGAGGCTTTCGGATCGGATGATTTCAAGAGAGTGGGATGGAGGGCGATTGTAGCGGCTGACCTTCTGTATAAAATATATCATCATTTCCGTCCCCATCAGGATGATAAGTCGGAGATAGACAGGCTTTATAAGGGCTACCTGTTCAAGCTGGCTGATTATATAGAACACAGAAGGGATCTGGAGCCGTTTTTCATGGCGGCGCTGGCTGATTTCAAAAAGATGCAGTCTGCCAATGGTAAGAATTTGCCCATAATTGGAGTGGTGGGCGAGATTTTCCTGAGGGCCAACCGCTTTTCCAACAATTTCCTTGTAGAGCATCTGGAGAATCTGGGTGCGAAGGTCTGGCTTGCGCCAATGGCAGAGTGGGTGTTTTACACGAATTTCACCTACCGTCGCAGGCTCAAAAAGGAGAGCAATCTGGGAGAATTTGTGACGGCCAATCTGACCAACTTCATCCAGCACAAAGCGGAAAAGAAAATAGTTGGCCTGGTGGCCGAGGAAATACCCTCAGTCTATGATCCGCCAGTAGAGGAAATAATTAAACTGGCCCGCCCCTATATCGATGTTTCCCTTTCGGGTGAGGCTATTCTTTCGGTGGGTAAAGCTATCGAATATGTTCACGACGGCGCCAGCGGCATTGTGAATACATTGCCGTTTATGTGTATGCCGGGTACTATAGTATCTGCGGTGGGTGGCAAGGTCTCCGAGGATTTGGGAGGTGTGCCCTGGCTTAATATGGCCTATGAGGGTTTGAGCGACAAAGGGGATGACCTCAAGCTGGAAGCATTCGTGCATCAGGCGCGACAGTTTGCCGCAACACGATGATTGCCTCAAAATTTTTATTGATTTGAAATCCCGTATGTCTATATTCATTAGTTGCACATCCCGGGGCGTTTATTATTTTATCCCGTGATGGCTGCTGCGGGCAATGTTTTGAACAAATTGCCCAGGTTGCTTGTTATTTTTGACAAGGAAAAATAGAACAAATTGTCACAATATTGAAACTGTAGGATATAGTTGTAGTTTATATAGTAAGCAAATTGTCCGGACTCCGTTGGAATGCAGCTTTTGAGCTGTCCGGCCGAGATTAGTATAAGTAGGAGGAAAGATGCCAAAACATGTGACCGAAAAAGATTTTCAACAGGAAGTACTTGAATCGGAAATTCCGGTTATGGTTGATTTTTGGGCGGAATGGTGTTTCCCGTGCAAGGCGATTGCGCCGGTTGTGGATGAGCTCTCTAAGGAATATCAGGGCAAAATAAAATTCGTCAAGGTTGATGTTGACTCAAATAACAGAATTGCCGCCGACTATATGATCATGTCGATTCCCTCGCTTCTGATTTTCAAGGGCGGAAAAGTAGTCGATACGATCCGCGGAGCTGTGCCCAAGGATACCATCCAAAAACATATAGAAAAAGCGTTATAAAGGGGAAGATGTTGGTAGAGAATCCATCAGATGATAAAATAAAGGAAATACTGGAAACGAAAAAGGTGGTGGCGGTTGTCGGGCTTTCCCCGAAGCCGGAGAGGGCCTCTAACGATGTTGCAAGTTATCTGAAAGATAAAGGCTATAATATTATTCCGGTCAATCCCGGCCATGATGAAATCCTGGGTGAAAAGTCGTATCCCTCGCTCTCTGATATTCCGGATAAAGTTGATATAGTAGATGTTTTCCGCAAACCGGAGCATACCGGACCCATTATCAATGAGGCTATTAGCATAGATGCTGATGTTATCTGGCTGCAGCTTGGGATCCGAAATGACGAGGCCGCTCAGAAGGCGCTCGAGGCCGGTAAAACGGTGGTTCAGGACAGATGTATGCTCCAGGAACATCGCAAACTTATGTAGTTTTAAAAATATTTGATTTGCCATATAGACTACTTGCCGTCAATTTTGTATAATATTAGCGGAAAAGGCCGAATTTTCAGATTCGGCCTGTATGCGGCTGATAAATGCTGTTAACTTTTTACCGATAAGATATATATGTCATACAAAGGCTACAGACAGGTCAATATCGGCTTTGGACGGGGGCTAACCCCGGTTATTAAATGGCTGATTATTATCAATGCTGTCATATTTCTGATTCAGATTATCGACAAAAGCGGCTATGTAACTCGTCAGCTTGGTCTTTCCACACGCGATGTCCTGACTGTTCCGGCATTCTGGCAGGTCTTCACCTACCAGTTCACTCATGGTGGTTTTTTTCATATCTTCTTTAATATGTTCATTCTCTGGATGTTCGGTACAGAGGTTGAAATGACCCTGGGCAGCCGCCGATTCCTCAAGTTTTATCTCCTCTGTGGGACCGGCGCCGGAATCATTACCGTAATGGCGCTATTCAGCGTTCCCACGCTTGTGGTGGGCGCTTCCGGAGCGATTTACGGAGTCATGGTAGCATTTGCCATCATGAATCCTAACCGTTTGGTATACTTGTGGTTCCTTATTCCAATCAAAGTAAAGTACTTGGTCCTGATCCTGGTCGGTATGGACCTTTTATATACTCTCAGCGGCGGAGGCGGAGGAGTTGCCTATGTCACTCATCTGGGCGGCGCATTGATCGGATTCTTGTATATGAAATCGAACTGGCGTATGGGCGCCTTAAGATCGAAAATCACCCGTTTAAAGTCGGATATAAAGTATAAAAAGGAAAAGAAGCAGCAGGAATCGACCGATAAATTAATGGAAGAGGTCGATCAAATCCTCGATAAAATCTCGAAAGTCGGATACGAAAATCTGACAGAAAAGGAAAAGAAGATTCTGGAACGTGCCTCCGACGCACTTTCCCGGAGGAAGGATTAAATGTCCAGGAAAATTCTGGTTGCTGATGATTCCGACGCAATCCGATCAGTGGCTGTAAATCTATTCCGGCAGAAAGGGCATGAGGTCCTGACTGCCTCCGGCGGAGCCGAAGCCTGGGAGATATTGAAAAGCGGAAAAATCGATCTGGCGATCCTGAACTCCCGGCTCTCGGGTATGGACGGCTACACTATTTCCAAGCTGATCAAAGAGGATTCATCAACTGACAAGACCAAAGCGATGTTACTGCTTTCGCCATCCGAGATCGTAAACCAGCATCAACTGATTACCGCACAGCCCGATGGCACTTTGAATAAGCCTTTTACGCCGCCCGATCTTTTATCCAAGGCGGGAGAAATTCTGGGGGAGGATTTCGGTATGAAAGATAATCAGAATGATGAGAGCCAGCAGATATCTGTGTCCGAGATGGGTCTGAACGATGAAGATGTTCCGGAGGAGATCGATTTCGAATCGGTCTTCGATGATGATGACACTGACAGTTCTGATGTCGAGGATGTTCATTTTGCTGATGTACTTGATGAGGACAAAGCTTCTTCTGAGGATGAAATCGATGATGATTCTGATTCTGATGACGAAGAAGATGATGATATTAAGCTGGCTGATGATCAGTTCGGTCTGGAAGAGCCATTCGATCCTCCCGAGGTGGAAACTCCTCATGACTACAACTGGTTTATCCGTGAGATGAAAAGTGAGATCGAGGATCCCGGAGGAGAGAAAAAGAAAAAAAAGGAAAAATCTCAGCTAGCACAATCCTCCAAATCTCAAAAATCCGAAAAGAAAGAGAAGAAAAAATCGGATGATGAGATAACCGGTCATTTCACTGTCGAAGAAATCGGCACCACGAAAGTATACCCCGAAGGCTCAAAAGAGGCTCAAGACGCTGGCAAGGCCAAGTCCGGCCCCCAAGAATCTTCAGCAGCAACAAGCTCCGCTGCGTCTGAATATACCGAGGACGACGGTAAGCTTGTACTTGCGGAAAAATTGCTTGTAAAAGAGCTTTCAAGGCAGCTTGCCCAGAAAATAGTCGATAAAATGCCGCGCGAAAAGCTTCGCCAGCTCCTCGAAGAATTATTTACGGAACTAAAAAGGTATTGACAACGTTATTTTTCCGATGCACAATTAAGCTTTAATTATTTTGATGCTCAAGGAGAAATATGGATTTACTTTACACGTTTGCAACTCTGGGGGGATCCGGAGGCTTTGGAGGCGGAGGCGGATTCGATATCGGGCCGCTTGCGCCGGTTGCTGATGTTGGTTTATGGGCTGCCTTTCTGGCCGGGCTGGTTTCCTTTATCTCACCCTGTGTACTGCCCCTGATACCGGGTTATCTTTCATTTATTTCCGGAGTGTCTGTCGATAAGCTGCAGTCTGGGGAGAACCGCAGTGAGGTGGTCAAAAAGACGGCTCTGACTTCGTTTGTCTTTGTACTGGGATTTTCGACTGTCTTTATTCTTCTGGGCGCATCGGCCACCGCAGTTGGAAATATTCTTAAAGAATATCAGGATATAATTTCAAAGGTTTTTTCTGTTATAATCCTGTTACTCGCGCTGCACTTTTTGGGAGTATACCGCCTGAAATTTCTGGCCTTCGAGAAGAAGGTGCACGCCTCTGTCAAGCCGCTTAACCTGATAAGTATATACCTGGTGGGGATGGCCTTCGCATTCGGATGGTCCCCCTGTGTGGGACCACTTCTGGCCTCGGTGCTGGCTATGGCCGCCACACGCGAGCAGGTCGGTCAGGGAGTGATGCTTCTGTCGTCCTATTCCCTCGGGCTGGGAATACCGTTTATGGTAACAGCGATCGCATTAAATTCTCTTCTCGGCGTGTTTGGATGGGTCAAGAGACATTTCCGGATGATCGAAATCATAAGCGGAATCCTTTTGATAATCGTCGCTGTTTTGATGTTCTTCGGTCTGCTGGAGAGGCTGGCTAACCAATTAGTGTAATGAATTTGTGATGTTGCCTGATTTTCGCTTGAATTTTCCTGCGCTATATTTATATTGAACCGCAAAGGTTCACCTGAAAATAAGGAAGTTATGCCCGCAAAGAAAACGCAACAGGCGCTTATAATTTTTCTGGAAGATACCAACCGGGATATCATACATAGCAGGCTTATGGACGATCTTTCGCACGAAGAAAAAAACAGACTATATTCGGCATTCCTCGAGGATACAATTTACACCTGTCTGAATCTTAGGGATGTCCTGCTGAAAGTGAATTATCCCTCGGATGAAGCCAAGTCTATTGTCAACAGTTCAGTTTCCGCGCTTGAGAAACGTCTGGATCCAAAGCAGAAGAAGGTTCTCAAAAGCAGCTGCTTCGAGACCGAGATGATTGCCGGCAAGAGCCAGGGGGAACGTCTTAAGCATGCCTTCGAGCAGACTTTTACCAACGGACATAGGCCAGTTCTTTTGATCGGATGTGTTACCCCTACGCTTTCGAAAAAGGCGATCCAGGACGCTTACAAGCAGTTGAAAAAATCCGATGTGGTGTTTGGCCCGACTCTGGAGGGAAGCTACTACCTGGTTGGTTTGAACAGGATGGAAAATCATGTTCTGGAAAAGGTGGAATGGGCCAGCGATAAGCCGGTTTACAGCCAGATGGTGGACGCTGTCTCCGATAGTACTCTTAATTGGAACGAGCTCGAGCTCTGGTACGACCTTCGCCAGCCGGAGGATTTCGAATTTTTAATTCGCGATATAAATTTCTTCCGCCAGATAGGGGACGAAAACTCCGCCTCCCGTACTGAGGAAGTACTTAACGAAATACTAAAGAAGATACCCGATGGCTTATAAACTGGAACGCATGTTATGGCAGCAGGTCAGGGACACAGTCCCCGATATGATCGACACGGTCGTGCTGCCGATCGGAACTATTGAGGCGCACGGCGCCGCCTGCCTCGGTACCGATGTCTTCATTCCCGAGGATATCTCGGAATATATCTGCGATAAATTCAACTTTATCAAGGCGCCGCCGATATGGTACGGGATCACCAAGTCACTTCTGGAATATCCCGGTTCTCTTACGGTCGAGCCGGAGACCCTGAAAAATTATGTGATGGAGCTTCTCAAATCGTTCCAGAGGCACGATTTCAAAAAAGTCATCCTCATGAACGGCCATGGAGGCAATAACTCTATCCTCAAAGAATGCGCCTCTGAAGCGTTTCGTGTGATGCGCCTCAAGGTTGCTGTGATTCATTGGTGGATTATGTGCTCTGAGGTTACCAAAGAGGTTTACGGCATGGAGGGCGGTCATGCCGGAATCGATGAGACCGGTTATGTTGTCGCTCTCGATCCTTCTCTGGCCGACAAGAAGCGCTATCGCAGGAACCTGGTTTATGAGAATGTTACCGGCAGCGATGTTTACCCCGTGCCCGGCACTGTCCTCCTCTACAACGAGAAGGGTGAGGGAGAACCGGACTTCGACCATGAGAAGGGCGTGGTATTCGCCGAAAAGGTCAAGGAAAAAGTCGCAGACGCTATAAAGTACATCTTCAATCGCTGGAAAGCGAATCTGGAATAGCCTTATAAATTAATATTGAAAATAAAAAGCCCCGCTCTAAAGCGGGGCTTTTTATTTTACTATTTGCTTTATCTATAATCTGAAACCCGTGGTAACGAAAAATCGGGTTAAGTCGTAGTCCTCGATTACTGAAGTCTCGTTATCCTGAACCTTGTAGCCGCCCAGCACAAAAGCAACATCCAGAGTCATGATGCGATCTATCAGATAGCCGAAACCGAAAGTAACAAACTGGCGGTCATCGATCACTTTCATGCCTGCAAAGTCAAGCCCACTCCCGCCGATGTTGTCGTCGGAAAAGGGAAGCGGATCGTGCTTATAGCCGGCGCGCAGCTTCAAGCCGAGCTTTGGTACCAAAAATTCCCCGCCAACTGAAAGTGTGAGCACATCGCGATAAAACTCCTGGATAAAAAGATTATCCGTTTCCAATGCCGGGTTGTCCTTATATTCCATCTGTGTCCAGTCGGTGTAATTCACATCTGCTGCGAGGTGAAGATAATTCAGATTGAAGCCGATTCCGGCGCCAAATGAAAAAGGTGTCCAAAGATCGTAAGAATATTTCCCGGCCGCGATATCGGAATCCCCGTCCGAAAATGTACGCTGTACATACTGCTCCTCGATTTCATATTGAATCGGAGTCTCGATTGTTGCGCCCAGAGTTACATGTTGACTGGCGGCAAAAAGAATTCCCGCCTTGGCCGAAACGGCAGAGTAATCATCTTCAATATTATCGATAAACAATGGATTGAACTCTTCGGGATTGTCACCCTGGTCCAGCCGCCAGCTGTAGTTGTCCGTGCCGAAGTAATAGTTCAATGATAATCCGACAGAAATATTGGGTGAAAGATCAACGCCGCCGCCAGCACTCAGGGCATAAAGTGAACCTGATTCCGATTCGGTTCCAATATAATTTGACATGGAATTGCCATCCGATAAGCGGTATCCAACCTGGAATGTTCTGTCGAAACTATTGATCCTGTTTAAGCCGAATGCAAAAACCAGGCTGCCCCTGTATGTCGGGTAGGGGATAGACAGGTCAAGTGCATTCAGCCTTGTGTTGCTCTGTCCACGATTGTTAAAGCCGCTCAAAGAAGATCCGATTTCATTGGGATCGACATTATTGTCGAGACTTTGATGCGAGATTCCGCCCAGAAATTCAATGCGCCTGATTTTTGCCAGCGCCGCGGGATTGTAAACCAGTGCGGTACCGTCCAGAACCGACGCTATATGTGCCCCGCCCATGCCCATGGCACGCGCTCCCAGGCCGAAATTATTGCCCGCAGTCATCTCGGCAATAAGCTGGCCGTCCTGGGCGCTGCTCAGTGAGGGCAGGCAGAGCAAAAGCCCAAGCAGCATAATAAAAACAGATTTCGTTTTCATAGTTACTTGTCCTCCTTCGAGGGCAATCTGCGGCGCTCGGGCTTATTCTTTTGGCTGTCATCTTTGGAGGGATTTTCCTCTTTGGTTTTGGAGTCGCCCGATCCGGAACTGCCGCCTGAATCGCCGCTTGCGCCTGCACTGCCGGGCGGAGTAGGAGTCACGATTTCAGCCGGAGGCGGAACATAATCGCCCTGCGGAATATAAATCCCGCGCCGTCTCTCGGCGTTAGCAGGCGAATAGCCGGCATTAGGCTCCATCTCTATATCCCACCAATAGCTTTCCCACCACCATGGGAAGGTATAATACATTCCGTAATTGTGATAGTCTTCCCAGTAGCCGGGGAATGATGAGTAGCCGTAGCCATAGGGATAGTCAACGATTTCACCGTGGCAGTTGGAGCAGTTGCTGCTGTAGTATTCATACGAATGATCGACCTGTTCGACCTTCGGGTGGTTGATAATTGTATAGCAGCCCTGTCCGATTATCAATAGCGCTATCGAAATTGCGATTATGAAGATTACTTTCTTTGCCACGGCAATCACCTGCTTTTAAAATCTTTCTGTATAGGTTATACGCAGTTCCCGTATTATTGAATTAGTTACCCTTGAATTATTTAAAAGATCCTTAAATATCGCGCCAAGCTGAAGACGGTCTGAAAAAGTCCAGAGAAATCCCATATTAAGGTAGCCGCGCCCTTTGGCATATTCCGAATCGTCGGAATTGTCGTTCAGGGCCGCCTGGTATTCTCCCACCAGCGAAAGATTGTTGTTAAATGTTACATCAAAACCGCCAAAAAATGACGGGTCATCATCGTCGTCTACATCATCCTCAATCGGGTTCATATTGATGCCAGCATGAATTCCCGAAACCCAGTTATAGGCCCGGTAGCCTTTCGATACCACCAGATAAAATCCGGGAGCCTTGAACTGGTAACGGTCAAGATCATCATCGTATAATCCGGTGCCCTGGGATTCGAATCCCACCGCAATCCCCGGAAAGCTGACATTTTCGTCAATCAGCCGCAGTTTGACCTTGTACTCCGGGCGCTTGTGCCAGTCCGGTTCGTCATCGCCCAGAATACCGACGCCGCCGTAGGAAATACCCAGTGTGAAACGGTCATGCAGGCCTATATTTATAAAGCTCAAAATACCTCCCCCCGAGAAAGCATCGAGCTCAACATTAAATGATGCTCTCGGAAGTGTGCCCGCCGTAGGGAAGTCCACCAGCTTATTGGGACTGGGGACATCCGGCAGAGGGCTGAGGTCTGCATCCTGCGCAAAACTCTCACCTGCAAAAAACATAAAAAGCCCAATCAAAAAAGTCGTAAGCCTCTTCGGCATCCTGCCTCCTATCCTGTCTACATTTTTTCTTAAGAAAAAATCCATAAACAGGACGGTCAATATAAAACATCCTTATGTCTGTTTTAAGCTTATGCAAATCATCTGCCGACAAGGGCACAATTGTGAATGTATAAACTTATGATATAATAGCGTGGCGTTGGGTCTTGATTCCGTCGCAGACGGAATTGTGACCCAACGCAAATGTCTGCTGTTCAATAAGGAGCAGGGTCGCACCCCTCGATTTCATCGGGGCCAAGACCCCGCACAACTAATAAAGATATAAGATAAGAAATATGGCGGTAGTAGATGGCTGAGATTTATGCACAATTATTGGGCAGAAGCCTGACCGCATGCACAATAATTAGCCCCATTTATCGAATGATACGATCTCGCTCAGACTTTTTCTGTTGGTCTCAGAGGGCTCGAATCGAGGGTAGCCGAGTGTTAATATTCCCACCACACGGATATCATCAGGAATTTTCAAGAGCTTCTTGACTTTGTCCTCGAAAAAAGCTCCCAGCCAGCATGTTCCCAGATCGAGTGCGGTCGCCGCCAGCATCATGTGGGTCATGGCGATCGAGGTATCAATCGGATAGGCAAACTGCCCGCAGGTCATTTTATAATCAGTGTTGGAAGCGCAGGCTATAATCAGAATCGGAGCCTCAGTTACGAATTTCTGCTGCTTGCAGGCATAGGTCAGTTTTTCGATCTTAAGTTTGTCTTTAACGACTATAAATTTCCAGCTCTGCTTGTTATTGGCCGAGGGCGCTCGTTGTCCCGCTTTCAGTATCTTGCGCATCTTATCTTCTTCCACAGCTTTATTCTCGTAAGACCTGATCGAACGGCGTTTATTTATCACATCAAAAAAATCCATTTAGTTCTCCATGCTGATTTTTACTTCAGGTGATAAGCTATCAAATGCGCGCTGCATGTCAACTGTTTTCCTTTATTTCGCTGGATTTAAGTTTAAGCATTATGTATACTTACGGGTTATGGAAATCGCCAAACTCGCAGTCGTTTTCGTTGTAATTATCCTCCTTTTGAGATTGAAGCTTTCTGTCGGTGTGTCCATCTTTCTGGGCGGAGTGGCCCTCGGATTTTTATTCGGCCAGCATATTTTCGACATTGGAAAATCGGTATTTCGGGGCATGGTGGCTTGGCGTACAATCCGGCTGATTCTGATCGTCAGTATAATCAGCACTCTGGGAACGCTTTTGAAAAACCTCAAGGTTACTAACAGGCTGGTCTCCGGTATTGAAAATCTCTCCGGTTCAATCAAGGTAACATTGGTTCTATGCCCTGTAATCATTGGCCTTATGCCGATGCCGGGCGGGGCGCTTCTCTCGGCGCCACTGGTAGCTGCGGGAGCCGAGGGACAGCCTATCAGCAGGGGACGTCTGGCGGCCATCAATTTCTGGTTCAGGCATATATTCGAATTCTGCTGGCCGATTTATCCCGGGATTATTCTGGCCGCCGCTATTCTGGAGCTGGAAATCACACAGATAGCGCTCTGGCAGGCGCCATTTTCAATTCCGTTCATTGTGGGAGGGCTGATATTTCTCATTTTTCCCATGAGAAATGTGTCCAAATTTACACGGGATACCTCTCTAAAAGCAAGCTGGATGAATGTTCTCTCGGGCGTATGGCCGATTCTGGCAGTGGTATTCATAACATTCGCTTTCGGTGCCGATCTGCTTCTTAGCCTTGTGATTGCATTTGTGCTGTTTCTCGCTGTTATCAGGCCCTCAGTCGGCCTGACATTGAAGTCAATCAAGGAGGGTTGCTCCTTTGCGATAATATCGCTGATGTTTGGTATTATGGTCTTTCAGGCGATTATAAGCGATTCAGGTGCGGCTGTGGACATAGCCAATCGTATAGCATCATGGGGTGTGCCTGACTGGGTGGTGGTATCCCTGTCATGCTTTCTGATCGGTTTTGTGGCGGGGATTGTAACCGCTTACGTGGGAATTGTATACCCGATTCTGATTCCGATTCTTGTAAACGGCGGAAGTCCCGATATCGCCATGATTGTGCTGGCCTATGCCAGCGGCCTGGTGGGAGTGATGATTTCACCTTTGCATCTATGCCTGATTCTTACCAAGGAATATTTCAAGACCAGTTTCAGGAAGATGTACCCGTTAATCCTTGGCCCCGCGGCGGTTGTGGCGGTCACGGTCGGAATTGCCCTGGCGCTTGGCTACGGGCGGTAAGCAGGATATTCCTTGCCAATTCAGGATGATTTTTGTATATTATTTAAGCGCTCTTTTTGATTTTGGTATGCGATTTGCATTAATAAAAAGCCTGGAACTGAAATAAGAAAAGAGTGTATATCTAATATAAAGCTGAAGGGACATAGATTTATGGCTACACGTGAGAAAATGACCGATGTCGAATTGATGAAGCGCATCCAAAAGCAGGACATGGTCGCTTTTAATATATTTGTTGACCGCTATAAAAACAGACTTTTCACAGTAATTAACCGCATGCTCGATTCCAAGGAAGAGGCGGAGGAAATCGTGCAGGAGACTTTCCTGCGAGTGCATCAGCACTGCCATACTTTCGATTTCCGTTTTGCCGTATCGACATGGGTATATACAATTGCGCTGAATCTTGCCAGAAACGAACTTCGCCGCAAGAAGCGTGTAAAATTCTTTGACATCGAAGATTTCAGGGAGAAGCTTTCGGCGCCCGAGAAAAAGCAGCTCGGCGATCCCAAGAAATTAATGGGAATGCTCAAGAAAGCATTGAAGAAACTTCCCGATAAGTATAAAGAAGCATTTATATTGCGCGATATAGATCAACTCTCTTATGAAGAGATAGCCCAGATACTCTCTGTCCCGCTGGGAACCGTCAAATCCCGGGTCAATCGTGCCCGGAATCTCCTGCGGGATCAGATAAAGCCCAAAATGGAGGAGTATTATGAACTGTCGAAAGGCTCGCTCTTACATTTCGGCGTACTATGATGATGAGCTTTCGTACAGTACCAGAGAAGAATTGTTAAAGCACATTGAGAATTGTACCAATTGCCAGAAGGAAATGCTTTTCCAGGAGCAGGTGAGGGCCGGTCTGAAGGCCTTCCCTCGCGAGGAGCTTTCGGATGATTTCAACGACCGGCTTTTCGCACGGATTTACTCCGCTCCGCGTACGGAAGAGACAAAAATCTCCAATGTGCCTTCAGTTCTTACTTTTCGTTTGAGATCGCTTGCCCCGGTCTTTGCGGCCGCAGGATTTATCATCATCGCAGCCTTCCTCGCATTCAGCCAGTTTGCGATAATCGATGGCGGTAATGACAATATTGCGGATAATTCCAAGGACGGTTCGATTAACAATGTCAGATATGATCGTCCCCAGATGACATTCACCGCGCCAAATCAGAATGTCTCCGCTTCGGAGATGGCTTTGAATGTGGCGCGTATGGAGTCATTGCAGATTGTGACATCCTTGAAGGACAACAAGCTCATGATCGACCGTATGCGTCTGGATGCCTCCAATCAATTCGGTGGATTCCAGGACAGGGCCAACAATCTAAACGAGTCTGCGGAAGAGAAATACAGAAATTCACGCAAGTATATTTATCCAGTGATCAGAAACGCTGGTTCTGATCGTAATCCTTACTAAGTGGATTATGCCCGGGAATAGCTGGACAATCAGGTTAATTGCGTTCTGTGCATTCCTGGGCTTTTTGCTGTTCGGCCCGCTCGACGCTCAACGTCTAAAATCACTTGAAAACGAATATGCCCGAATCTATGAAACCGCGAAACATTTTGCGGTAACGATATCGGTGTCCGCGGTTCCAACGGCCCGAAGCACATATTTCCCGCCTTCTCGAAGCGGTGGATATGAGACTGCCATCGGAAGTGGTTTTATCTACGACAGCCTGGGGCATATAGTGACTTCATCATCGGTAACCGAACAGGGCAATCTGTTCAAGGTGACCTTTTCCGACGGTTCCTCGCGTTACGCAGAGCTTGTTGGGATCGATTTGGAAAATAATGTAGCCGTACTGAAGGTCAGGCAGCCGCCCTATGCGTCTCCGGGATTTGCGGATTCTGACAGTCTTCTACCGGGCCACTGGATTGGTCTGGTAGGCAACTCATTTGGAATCTTCCCCTCATTTGCATATGGTATCGCGGCCGGCAGGAATCATGATGGCGACATTCTGGTTACAGCCGATCTTTCACCGGGGTGCGCGGGCGGGATAGTGGTCAATTCCGATGCCAGGGTGGTGGGCATGATCGTGTACAAACTGACCGAGCCGGTTTCTCTGGGCGATCTTAGTTTCTCCGAGCCGAATTCAACAAGGAAGAATACTCTCGTTCTGACCGATTCGGAGGTAGAACTGCCTGTGGGAGGTTACAGTTTGATAGTGCCCTCCAATAAAATCGTTGAAGCGGCGGAGGGGATAATAACAGGCCGTGTGGATCACGGTGCTTTTCTGGGGATTGTCCCGGATGATCTGGATGTAGACTGGGCCAAACGCGTTTTTAATATCAATTACGGTGTGTATATATCCGAAGTGCAGGAAAACTCCCCGGCTGACCATGCCGGTATACGTGACGGCGATATACTTCTGGAATATGGGTGGCACAAAATTACAAGTTCCAGTCAGCTCCGCAAAATAATCCTCAACAGCCAGCCGGAAAGCGAAGTGGAGATAAAGATTCTCCGAGCGGGAAAAATCAGGAAGCTGACCGCCCGGCTGGGATATGCCTATCAGGCCGCCGGCCGTTCGGGGACTCAGGGCGGATATATTGCGCCCAGCCGCAGACAGAACGACAGCGCCTCGGGCGGTAATAAATTGAACGAGGACACGATTAGGTAGAAAAAGCGGGAGCTCGACCATTAATCCGCGGGCATTGTCGATTTTCATGTATCTAAAGTGAACCGCTATCAGGCGGTTTGTTTTTTGATGGTTGACAAAATCGATAGCATTCCAATATATTAGCTGATAATGATTTGTAGACCCGGAAAGCGAGGCTGAAGATAGCGGCATTTAAAAACGGACTCACTCAAAGCAACAGATTTCTGGTCAGCATTTCGGCCTGCCTGGCAACGGGTAAGTGGAGACTGTTGAAGCATCTGATTATCCAGGCCTTATCCGACAGGGTACCCGTTTCGAAAATCTATGAGGTTATTCTTCAGTCATATCTTTTTTTAGGATATCCCAAGGCTCTGGAGGGTATAAAGATATTTCGCGAGGTTTATGAAAAGGACCTGCAATCCTCCAGGCTGAATCATTCCTTCAGATACTGGTCGGAGTGGAAGATACGCGGAATCGTGCTTTGCGAAAAGGTCTACGGCAAAAATTTCGAAAAGCTTCTGGACAGGGTGAGTGAGATTTCTCCGGAATTATCGGAGTGGATGATTGTAGAGGGTTATGGTAAGGTTCTTTCCCGGGGTGTTCTGGCGGGCGTTGTACGGGAGCTGTGTATCGTTGCGGCACTTCTTGTAACCTCGGACATAAACCAGCTCCATTCTCATATACGCGGAGCGAAGAATCTTGGCGCAGGCAGGCGTGATATCAGAGAGACTATCGAGATCGCCGGTCAGTTCTGCGCTAAGAGCAAATTGAATAGAGGGCTGAAACTCTTTAACAAAATTTTCGAGGAATGAAAATACTAAAGCACTTTAAGGCTCCTCTCAGAGTTCTGGTTGTTTTTCTGCTTCTGATACTGCTGATCTACATCCTGGCTACCCAGACAACTTTGACGGAACGTCTGATGGTTAAGGTATTCCAGAGCTCAGTGGGGAATAAATATAATCTCCAGCTCTCGGTCGGCGATATCGGTGGCTCATTGATTTCCAATCTTACGATCGACGATCTGTTGATACATTACGATGCCGGAGACACATCATATCAGGTGGCCCGGATCGAAAGGCTGGAATTAAGTTATTCTCTCACCGACATCTGGCGCGGCAGATGGATTCTGAGCAGGGCTGCCCTGGAGAATCTGGAAGTCGGGTTGCGAACTGATCTTCTCGATCAGTTTAAAAGTGAAGATGAGGATAAGGATGACGAGAAGGGCCAGCGTCCAAAAGTAGAAATCAAGGAACTGATAATCAGATCGGCATCTCTGAAAAACTTTGGCCGCGATAAACCGTTGATGTTTGACAGCCTCGATCTTTTCAGTTCTTTCGATATGGAAAAGGATTCTATTCATTTTCGAATCGACAGTTCCAGTGTGAACCTTGCACTGATAAATAGAAGCATTGATGAACTCAGGGGGCATTATGTCTACGCCGATTCGATCCTGCTTGCAGATTCGGCTTTTATCCGTGCCGTCGAATCAGAGATTCTTATGTCGGCCAGACTGACGGATTTTTCAAGCCTCGAGTACAACGCCGATATCTACCGATCACATTTCGATCTGGCACAAATCGGGGCGCTTCTGGATGCGGAGCTGGAAGGATTTATGGATATTCAGGGGGAAGTCTGGGGCCAGGCGGATAACATTTTCGGCGATATTTCCCTTAACGGGGACCTGTTTGGCAACAGGCTCAAGCGGATTGGCACCGAGATTGAGTTTTATGACAATCAGTTGTATCTCTCCAACCTTCAGGGGGGCGCGCTCAACTCGACATTGCAGGGGGATGCTTATCTGAATCTGGGATCGAGCCCCAATGAATATATTTTCAACGGGCGAATGCAGGATTTTAATCTGAATACCCTGATTGAGAACACATTCGAAACATCCTTTACGGGAGAATTCATTCTGGACGGACGCAGTTTCTCGGAAGATGATTTCGAGATGACATTGAAAGTCTTTCTGGACAGCGGTTACTTTGATGCCTATGATTTTGATTCGATATACGGTTACGCTACCATATTTATGGATTCGATTATTTTCGATGAGCCTTTGACTGTTGAAAAGCAGGGCGCCGAGATTCAGGCTACAGGAGTAATAGATTATGCCGGGACTATCGATATAACCGGACATGGTGATTTCGAAAAGCTCGATCCGCTCATGGCGCTGATTAATCTTCAGGATATGGACATTACCGGCCGCGGCAGCGGGGATTTCAATTTTTACGGCCCGGTGGACAACCCGCACCTTAATGCCGAGTTTGTTTCCGATTCTCTGAACACTTACGGCATGTTGATTGACAGTCTCGATTTGGATCTCAATTTGCGTACGTTTGCCACCAAGCTGGACGGTAAGATGAGGATAAGAAGCGGAACCTATCATTATACCGATTTTACAGGCGACAGCATATTTACCGAAGTGGTATTCGACTCTAATCTGATGCTGATGGACACGATCCGCATACATTCAGAACGCCTTAATGCCGATCTTGCATTAAATATTGAATTTACCGACAGTCTTACACTGATTGGGATACCGGTGATGAGTATGCGTTTGGATACATTCAGTATCGTAAATAGAGATACAATCAGCGTTGCCTTCAGCGACAGCGCCATTTTGCTGCAATCATTGAGGCTGGAAACAAATCGTGGTATGATGGAAGCAGAGGGAGGATTTTTTCAAAATGACAGCATGAATTTCAGTCTGAATTTCTCGAATTTTAACCTCGAACCGATTTTTGACTTTTATTTGCCCGGTATGGATCTGGCCGGAGTATTCGGATTTGATGCCAGCTTGTCGGGAAGCCTGCAAAATCCGGTATACTCTATTCAGGGCACTACCGATTCTCTTGAGGTCTATGGCAACCTCCTCGGAAACATGTATTTTGATATCGACTATGAAAACACCAACATATCGATTGATAGCTTCTATTTAGAGGGAGATAGTAACATGATGCGGGCATCCGGCACGATACCCTATAATCTGGCTCTGACCGACGTGGAAGACCGTTTTGTTCCGGATAAGACAATCGATCTGGAAGCGGGATCGCGTGTAACCAGTTACTACCTGCTTCCGGTTGTGCTTCCTGATATCGAGTGGATGGAGGGGGATAATGTGCTGGATCTGAAGGTCGGCGGCACGCCTGACGACCCGCGCTTTTCGGGGCATTACTATATGCGCGGAGGAAAGATCAAGGTTTATTATCTTAAGAATCCTCTGGAGAATGTCAACGCCGACATTTCATTCGAAGGAAGAGATGTCGTTATCGAGAAAATCGTGACCACCCGTAAAAACGGCAGCAAAAAACGGATCGCCGAAGCTACCGGTACTGTCACATTTGACGATCTATTTGGACCAAGTATCGATATTCATGTTACCGCTGATGATTTTCCGATTAAATATGACCTGGGCGAAATCGAGGCGGTGATCGATGAGGCGGATATCAATGTCAGGGGCAAGGATACTATTACCGCAACAGGTTCTGTCGATCTTGCCTCGCTTTTGTATGCGGAGCCGCTTGCTCCCGAGATCGAGACTGGCGCCATGCAGGAGGCCGGCGACGGAGGCGCTTTTAATTATATTATCGATATTACTGCCCCTTCTAATATAATAATCGAAGGGCCGGATTTTACGGTGGAATTGAGCGGAGATCTGCGAGTTTTCAAGCAGGGCAATTTCACGAACTTCTATGGCCGCATGGAGACTATACGCGGAAAATATAGTCTGTTCGGTCAGCAGTTTCAAATCCTGGAGGGGGGAGAACTGATTTTTGATGATATCGAAGAATTCAATCCGCGCCTCAATATTGTGGTAGAAACTTATCTGACAGCACAGGGTGAAAGGCTGACCGCCCGAATACTTATATCCGGAACGTTGCAGGAACCGAAACTCAGCGCGGCAGAAGGTTCTCAGGTGACTGAAAATCAGTTCTACGAATATATGACATTCCAGAAAGTTCAGGGTCAGGGCGAGGGTGCCTCCACGCCATTCGGGCAGAGAATTACCGAGGGTATTACGGATTTTGCTCTGGGCAGGCTCTCACGCTATTTTGGCCAGCAAATCGGACTTGATGTGGTGGAACTGAATCCGGCTTATAATGGGGACGAACTGAGCTTGCAGGAATCGCGGTTAAAGGTGGGGATGTATACTACTCCCGGTCTCTTCATCTACGGCACAACTCAGCTCGATTTCAGCCGCGCTCATGAGGTGGGCTTCGAATACAGGTTCTCCAGACATTTTTACCTGTCAGGGCATCGTGACGAAGAGAATTTGTATCATCTTAATGTTAACCTTGATTGGAATTTCTAAGTGAAGCTTCTTCGAATTCTAAATATTATTTTATTGCTTGCATTTTTCAGCACGGATTTATGCGCTCGCAATAGCAAAGAGAAATGGCTCGCCAAGAAGCCGATTATTAAGGAGATTGTTGTCAGCGGAAATGAGGAAATTACCACCGGCAAAATCAAGGAGTCAATTGCTTCCAGGGAACAGGGTTTTTTTCAAAGGCTCGGTTTAAAAGGCAAAAATCACCTCAAGAAAAACAGCGAGCAGCTAAACACTGCAGCGTTAAATTATTTATACAAACGTAACGGTTTTCGAGATATAAAATTCGATTTCGAGTATGAAGTGGGAGAGGACAGCGGTGCCATTATCAAAATCAACATTAATGAAGGCCCGCAGTATTATATCGATACCGCAACTGTCCCCGAAGATTTAGGATATAAAACCGAACGTGTGGAAAAGGTTGTGTCGAAATTGAAGCCGGGGGATGTTCTAAATCCATACAGGCTGAATGAAACGGTAGGCCAGATTGAAAAAGTTTACGCGGATGACGGCCGTCCGTATAGAAAGGTCGATTACACATTGCAGCCGCTGCCCAGCGATTCCACTCGTCAAATCGTGAACTTTCGAATCGACCCCGGGCCGCTGACTGTTTTTGGCGAGATTGAGATAGACAGTCTGGAATATTCGAGTTCCAGAGTTGTACAGCGGGAGTTATTATTCGAAAAGGATGATGTCTACAGCCGGGAGAAGCTGATAGACAGCCGCCAGAGAATATATTCAACCGGGCTTTTTACATATGTCGATTTTCAGACCGATGTCAGCAAAGATACGATCGACACATCTCCCGATTTAACTATCACTTGCAGTGAAAAAAAACCGCGTTTTATCCGAATCAGAACCGGTGCGGCTCAGGACTCGACTTATGATCTGGTCTGGGATTTCGGACTCGAATTCGGGAGCAGGAATATCTCCGGCCTGGGTCGTCATTTCCGATTTGAACCTACCACAAGGTTTCAAGTCGTTTCCGGATGGCGAATTATCGAGGAACGGTTCGGATTCTATTATATCGAGCCCTGGCCGTTCGGATTCAGGATGCCTTTGAATCTCTCTCTGGAATGGGAGCCTAAGCTGAGACGTACCGAGCAAAACATAAAAACCGAGACGTATGCCTTTAATATCGGTACGTTGAAAGAGATTGGCGATTATGTCGATATTCGCTCAGGTTTTGAATTCGAAAGTATAGATATCGACGGTATCTCCGAAGATTCGCTGACTCAGTTCAAGAGGGATGAGGAGATTCAGGCCAGCCGCAGCATCTGGGCTATGTTCGAAAGAGATTCACGTCTGAATATATTCGTGCCGCGACAGGGCTCGGTTACGAGGCTGACAAATCGATTCTATGGGGAGTTTTTGGGCGGTGACAAGAATTTCTACAAGGCTGTGGGGGAATGGTCTCGATATCTAAGTACTTCACGATGGGCGGTATACGCATTCAGAATCAAAACCGGATGGGCGCATAGCTTTGAATCTGACGGTTATATTCCCAGCCCTGACCTGTTCTATATAGGCGGAGCGAATACAATTCGAGGCTACAGGGAAAATTCGATCGGTCCCAAAAACGATGATGGTGAGCCGATTGGCGGTAAATTCTATATAATCATGAACCACGAGTATCGCAGAAATCTGGTAGGTAAGTTTTGGTTTAGTCTCTTTCTGGATGCCGGCAATAACTGGAGAACTGCCGACAGCTTTCAAATTAAGGATATTCTGGCAACGACCGGGGTTGGATTGCAGTATATCTCGCCTCTGGGACCAATTCGTCTGGATTACGGGCAAAGAATTGCCTGGAAACCGGTTGACGGCGGCGGGCGTTTTCATGTATCTATTCTATATGCGTTTTAATCCGGGAAGGAGAACGGTTCTGATATAATGCAGCAAGATCTTTCGAAACCGGTGATCGGCGTTACCATGGGATTGACTATGGAAGATCATAATCCGGAAATATTCCCCGGCTATAGATTTGAATTTCTTAAGCAACAGTATTATGAGGCGCTGGAGGAGCACGATCTGGTGATTTTACCTCTGCCCAATACGCCGCATATAGAAAACTCGGATTATTATATCGATATCATTGATGGTTTGATGCTGGTAGGAGGCGAGGATTTGACTCCCGAGCTTTACGGCCAGGATAAATCGGATAAAGTAGGAGAGACCTATACTCGCAGGGACTACTTCGAGAGGGAAATGGTATTCAAGGCGGTATCACGAAAGATTCCGATTCTGGGCATATGCCGCGGGCATCAGGCCTTAAATGTTATCTTCGGTGGTTCATTATATCAGGATTTGGAGGAGAGAGAAGAGCGCACATTGAACCATCGACAGACAGAAAAGCGCGATTTCTCCAATAATCACGAAATTGAAATAATGCCCGACTCGAAGCTGGCTGAAATTCTGGGAAAGAAATCGGTCACCGTCAATTCAGCACATCATCAAATACTCAGGCGTATTCCTGACGGCCTGAGAGCGGCGGCGGTTACGCAGGATGGTGTGGTGGAAGCTCTGGAAGGGACGGATGATAATTATATTTTGACTGTGCAATGGCATCCGGAGGCAGATCCCGATTCGGAGGTCTCGAGGGCGATTTTTGAAGATTTTTCTAAAAAAACGCGGGATTACAAGCGTAAAAAATAGGGTTTTATGCCATTGAACAAATCTTTACAAAATTTGTTTAATTTGTATATTAAGACTTTGAGATTGTTTGAATTATTAAAATAAAAGAGTGTTAGAATGCAGATTTCAACTAAAGGCAGATACGGATTAAGGGCGGTTTTGGAGCTGGCCCGGCAGTCAGGCGATAAGCCTGTTTCCACTAAGGAAATATCCCTGAAACAGAAAATTACAATTCCCTATCTCGAGCAGCTATTTTTCAGGCTCAAGAATAAGGGTTATGTCAAATCGGTTCGAGGCGCACAGGGAGGATACTTTCTGGCCAAAGATGCGTCGGAGATTTCGGTGGGCGACGTTATCGAGTGCCTTGACGGCCCGATAGAATTTACCGATTGCAAAAGCACAAGCGACGGCCATTCAACCTGTATCGGCAGGGATAACTGCATGGCCATCTCATTCTGGGATGAACTGAGAGACATAATCAACGACCGGCTTTACAGCACGACTCTGGCCGATCTGCTGAAAGATTTTGAAAAGAAGCAATTAGATATCAAAGAAGGCATTGAAACGGAGGCCTGATATTGGATAAGCTGATATACCTGGATCACAACAGCACCACCCCTCCCGACCCGAGAGTGGTTGAGGCCATGATGCCATACTACAACGAGTCCTGGGGCAATGCTTCGAGCCTGCATCAATTCGGCAGACATGCCAAGGCTGGATTAGAGGAGGCCCGGGAAATAATCGCAAAAACCTTCAACTGCCTGCCGGAGGAGATTTATTTCACTTCGGGCGGTACTGAATCGGATAATTTCGCGATCAAGGGTGCGGCCTATGAGCATCAGAGTAAAGGCAAGCATATAATAACATCAAAAATAGAGCATCATGCGATCCTCGAATCATTCGCCTTTTTGGAAGAGGAAGGATTCGAGGCGACATATCTTCCGGTCGATCAATACGGTTTTGTCGATCCGGATGACCTGAGGAAAGCGATTCGTCCCGATACTATTCTTGTATCGATAATGTATGCCAATAATGAGGTCGGGACTATCCAGAAGATGGACGAGCTGGCATCCGTATGCCAGGAAAAGGGCGTTATTTTTCATACCGATGCTGTTCAAGCAGCCGGCAAGATACCTATCGACTTGAAGCGGACTCCGATTACGATGATGTCTACCTCGGGCCATAAGATTTACGGTCCCAAGGGCGTTGGAATTCTTTATATCCGTCAGGGGACGCGCATGATTCGCTGGCAAACCGGCGGAGCTCACGAGCGTGGAATGCGCGCAGGTACCGAAAATGTCCCCGCCATAGTCGGCTACGGCAAGGCTATGGAACTGGCACAGAAAGAAATGGCTGATAACGATAAAAAAATTGCGGCTATGGCCGAGGAATTTCGAAATACGGTTTTGAGAGAAATCCCGGATGTCAGGTTTAACGGTCCTGAGGAGGGACGTATCAAAGGCACAGTCAACCTTTGTTTCAAAGGCGCTGAGGGCGAAGCGATTATCCTTAATCTCGATATGATGGGTATCGGTGTAACCTCCGGTTCCGCTTGTACCTCGGGAGCTCTGGAACCGTCACATGTGCTCACAGCCATGGGCGTCCCGCCGGAACTCGCACAGTCGGCCATACGTTTCTCATTCGGGAAGGATAACGATCCTGAGGATATAGATTATATAGTTAATTCTCTGAAAACGGCGATTGAAAAGCTTAGAATGATGTCGCCATTCTACCAATCGCAATAAAAGTACGGGCTTTTTTGAGCGAATGCATTAATTCTGCATTCGCCAATCTCATAGGATACTCATATGGTTAAAAAAACGGTGGCAGTCGCAATGTCGGGTGGTGTCGATTCCTCGCTCTCGGCAATTCTGCTTCAACAGCAGGGTTTTAATGTCTTCGGCGTAACGATGAAGCTCTGGGATTATGCCGATGTCGGAGACGGCATGAACACCAATTCCGGCTGCTGTAATATCAATTTGATCGAAGGCGCAAAAGCTGTCTGCGCCAAATTCAACATACCCCATCATTTGCTAAATTTATCCGAGGATTTCAAGGAATCGGTAATTGCCGATTTCGTGGAGGAGTACAGGAAGGGACGAACCCCTAATCCCTGCGTGGTCTGCAATACCCGAATCAAATGGGATTTGCTTTTGGAGAAAGTGCAGAGTATGGGCGCGGATTTTCTGGCAACCGGCCATTATGCCCAGGTTGAATTCTACCCGCGATCACAACGCTGGATTCTCAAGAAGGGCCTGGACCAGAAACGCGACCAGTCATATTTTCTCTGGGGACTGAACCAGGAATCGCTCTCGAGGACATTATTTCCAATCGGCAAAATGACAAAAAAGCGCGTCCGTCAACTTGCGCGTGAACATGAACTGCGCACGGCAGATAATCCGGAATCGCGTGAAATCTGCTTTGTCACCGATAACAATTACCGCCGCTTCCTCAAGGATTATGCCAAACTGGAGCCCAAGCCGGGGCCGATTGTCGATGAGGAAGGCAATCAGGTGGGCGAGCATACCGGCGTACAGAATTATACAGTCGGCCAGAGGCGGGGCCTGAATATCGCCCTGGGCGAGCCGGTTTATGTCAGGAAAATCGATCCTGAAAAAAATGTCATACATGTTGCCCGTGCCAAAAGCATGAAGGCCGAACGTTTTATCGTAAATGACATGAACTGGGTCTCGATTCCCGAACCAAATAAAAACATCGATTGTATGGTGAAAATCAGGTACACACCTCGCGAATTCCCGGTCAAGCTGGATGTGCTCGAAGGAGGAAAGTGCCAGGTTAATCTCTCTGAGCCGGTGTCTTCGGTCACCCCCGGACAGTCTGCGGTTTTCTACAATCAGGATGTCGTCTTAAGCGGAGGAATTATTAAGGAAGTCAAATCCTGATCTTTCCGGTTTTGCTATTCCCGAATATCGTCTGCAATAATCTGTTGACACAATGCGGTACAATTTATAGAATTGTAATTAAAGATATCTAAATCAGGAAAGAAATGTCAAAGGAGGACTAATGATTACGATTACATATCTCAGCCATTCCTGCTTTACCATATCCGACGGTACCAACAATCTGATTATCGATCCCTTCTTAAGCGGCAATCCCAAGGCCAAAACCGCTCCGGAAGATGTTGAAGTTAATTATGTACTGGTAACTCACGGTCATGGCGATCACTGGGGAGACACCGAGAAAATCGCCAAAAATAATGACGCCCTTGTTATCGGCCCCAACGAGGTGGCCGCCTATGCCGCTCGCAAAGGACTGAAGGCCCACAATATGCATATCGGCGGGGGATACGATTTTCCCTTTGGTAGGGTTAAGCTGACGATTGCTCATCATGGCTTCTCGGACGGCGAGTCGGATTTCGATATAGGCGGCAGTCCCTGCGGTTTTATTATTTCCATGGACGGTAAAAAAATCTACCATGCCGGCGATACAGGACTTTTCATGGATATGCAGTTGATCGGTGAAGAGGGAATTGATCTCGCCATGCTGCCTATTGGCGATAATTTTACGATGGGCATCGACGATGCGGCGCGGGCGGTGGAATTCGTCAAACCCAAAAAAGTTATCCCTATGCACTACAACACCTTCGATCTGATAGCAGCCGATCCGGAAGAGTTCAAGAACAAGGTCAAGGATGCCGAAGTGATCATTCTCGGCGTTGGCGACGAGACGCAACTTTAAGTCCTGTAAACTGTATACAGGTATAAATATGGAAATTCAAATTTAGAAGAGGGATAGCTTGTGTCGAAGGGGTTGAAGATTTTAATATGGGCAGTGTCGGTGATAGTGGTCCTGGCACTGCTTTTGGTTGCCGGTATCAAAGTATTCTTTCCCGCCGAAAAAGTCCAGCAGATGATCGTCGAGAATCTCCAGAAATCATTGAATCGGCCGGTTACGGTAAAAAGCGCCTCGGTTTCTATCTGGGGAGGAATCGGACTGAAGATGGACAGCCTGGTGGTGCAGAATCAGCCGGGCTACGCCAGTGACGAATTCTTTGCGCTGGATAAGCTGGATGTCAAGCTTAAACTCTGGCCTTTGATCTCCGGTAATTTCGAATTTACGAAAATTATGCTGGATGGCCTGACCGCCAATCTGGAAAGGTCCGAGAAAGGTGCGCTTAATTTCGAGAACCTGGGCCAGCATGAAGAGCAGGAGGTGGAAGCCACCCAGGGCGCAACCTCTATACCATTTCTTTTCGATAAGCTGATAGTGCAGGATTCTCGGTTGAATTTCTACGATGATTCCTCGGGCTATACCTTCAGCTTTGACGGCATGAGCCTGAATACCGAGCTGACTAAAAACGGTTTCGAGGAGGCATACTATGCTAGGGGCAAATTCGGAATTGCCAATATAATAATCAGCAATCCCGAAAAGCAGCTCGAATTCCCGCATCTCACTCTGGAGGCCGACCTGCATATGCGGCTGAATACGAAGACTGAGATTCTGGAGATCGAGAAGATCGATATGCAGCTGGCCGATATAAAGGGGCAGCTTGATGGTAAACTGACATCCATTATGCACGATCCGGCCTGCGATCTTGCTTTCAGGACCAAGCGCTTTTCGGTAGATCAGCTTCTGAGCCTTCTGCCGCCCGATCTCAGCCCGACTGTGAATAATCTCAAGGGCAGCGGCGATATGTTCGCTACCGCCTCGGTCAGCGGTCCAATAACAAATCCCGGCGAGCTGGATGTTTCCGGCAAGGTATCATTCGAGCAGGTTGTTCTTTCCAGCCCCAAGGTAGACGGCGATTTCAGGGTGGAGACCGGCGAGATTAATTTGAAGCAGAAAGCGGCCAATCTGCTTTTCGAGAACTGCACCTTTGCGGGTGAACCGTTCTCACTGAAAGTTTTCGTGAAGGATATAATCGAGCCAGTGGTGAACGCAGACCTCTCTATGAGTATCAACCTGCGTTCATTCAAAAACTATTCCGAGGGTATCAATGAGCTTTCGGGACGAGTTTACGGCAAGCTTAATGTCACCAGTGATCTGAAAAACCGTTCATCAACTGTAATTGACGGCGGAATTGTTCTGGAAGATCTGCTTTTATCGCATGTCGATCTTACTCAGAGGATAGAGGAGATCGATATGGAGCTTGAATTCAGCCAGCGGGATGTCAGCCTGGTTCATATGGAAGCGGATATCGGCAGCTCAAGATTCGGCGTTGAGGGCAACATGAAAGATATTATACCCTTTATGGCTGACCCGGAGGCAAATAGATATGAGCCGGCAATCGATTTCAGCCTGAATGCCGATTATCTGAATCTGGATGAATTACAGGAAATGATGCCTCTGGACACATCGAAGGTCAAAAAGCCTGCAATGTCAATAGCAGAGGGGGATACATCAACGATTACGGCGGAAGTAGAAGCTGAGAGCTTACCCGGTTTCACTGCTAAGGGTCGATTGCGCATAGATAAGGGTACTTATTCCAAAGTCGAGTTCGAAAATTTTACCGGCAGTTTGGACTACCGTGATAATATACTGCATCTTGCGAATATGAACGCCGATCTTTATGAGGGTAAAGCACAAGGTGAGGCAATTGTCGATTATGAGGATTTCCAGAATCCCGAATTCCAGATTGATTTCAATGCCGACAATATCCAGATAAACAGCTTTCTTTCCCGGCTGACCCCGCTCGACGATGTGCTCTTCGGCAAGGCGCAAATGACATCATCATTTTCAGGCATAATGGGTGATCCGACAAAGGTGCTCGACTCACTCACCGCCAACGGCAAGGCTAATATGGAAGATGGAAATATAGAAAATCTTCCCATAATCGAAAAGCTCGCAGATCAGCTTGGATTCATAACATTCGAACAGAAAAGCATTCGGAATCTGAACAATTCGTTTCAGGTCGAAAACGGCAGGATCAAATTCGACAGCTTCAGCATGAATGTCGGTAACACCGACTGGAATATAGAAGGCTCCGCCGGATTCAACGGCAGCCTCGATTATACCGTCGCAATCCAGATGGATAGGGGCACGCTGGGCGGATCTGATGCGCTTAGCGAATTACAATCGTTGCTTGGTGGAGGCGGAGGTAAAGTCACTATTCCGGTTAAAATTAGCGGCAGTTACAATGATCCCAAATTTTCGGTTGACCGTTCAAAGCTGAAAGAATCTGCCGATAAAAAGATCAAAGAGGAAGGCAAAAATCTCCTCGATAATCTTTTTAAGAAGAATTAGCACCTGACTTAAAAGTGAAAACATTAATAGAAGATATAAAGGCAATCTATCGTAACGATCCGGCTGCCAGGAATGTCGAAATCCTGTTTTATGCCGGTTTCTGGGCGATAACATTCCATCGCATAACTCATTTCATCTGGAAAATTGGAATTCCGCTTATACCCCGTATACTCTCGCAGTTAACCCGGTTTTTCACGGGTGTGGAAATTCATCCCGGCGCCACTATCGGACGCGGCTTTTTTATCGATCACGGTATGGGGGTTGTGATAGGTGAGACGACCGAAATTGGTAAAAACTGCGTGCTATTTCATAATGTAACCCTGGGCGGTACCGGAAAGCATAAGAAGAAGCGGCACCCCACGCTTGGCGATAATGTTTTTGTCGGTACCGGGGCCACGCTTCTGGGCCCGGTTAATGTCGGAAACAATGTCCGTATCGGCGCAAATACCTTCATTATCATGCATGATATCCCCGATAATTGCACGGTCGTGGGTTCACCCGGCAAAATCGCTATCATGGACGGCAAACGAGTCGATATCCCGCTTTTGCCTACCAAGGAACCAAATGACTGATTTTGGTTTATAGATATGATGGTCTCTAATGTTTTCAGAAATACAGTACTTGTCGTTATCCTGAGCCTGGCGCTGTTTTCGACAGCATTTGCCTATGAACAGGCCGACATTTTTAAAATCGAGGCTCCTAACGATGATCTTGCCGAGCGCACGCGGGTAACCCTTCTGCATGCCAAGGCCAACCTGGCGCAGCTTCTGGGAGAGCAGATTATCGACACGATCCGGGTATTCATAGCCGAAGACAGGTATGCTTTCGATACAGCGGCGTTCGGGGGTATTCCGGATTGGGGCGTTGGAGTAGCGATACCCTCACGTAATTATATCTCCGTTTTGGCGCCCGCAGGCAAGAATATGAATATGCCCTTCGAAATGGTGGTGCGGCATGAGCTTGCGCATATAGCTGTCAACAAACGCGTTGACGGCAAGCGTATACCGCGTTTTATGGACGAAGGATTTGCTATGATGTTTGCGCATCAATGGGGTTTCGGCGATGATGTTACAATTGCCTCCGCCCAAATTTCCGGCTCGCTGTATGAGCTTTGGGAGATCGACGGTGTTAATATGCTCAATTCAGCACAGGCGCGTATTGCCTATGCGCAGTCATACCTTGCGGTTAAATATATATTTGATGTTTTCGGTAAAGAGACGTTTCAGGACCTTCTTGACGGTTTTCGGGATGGCAAAAGCCGCAATGAGATATTTCGTCAGGTGCTGGGAACAGATTTTGCCGGATTCGATAAAATGTTTGCGGATCACTTAAAAAGCAATTATCATTGGCTTATGATATTTACGAATCCCATAGTTCTCTGGATAGGTGTCGTACTCCTTTTCCTCCTCGGATTTATCCTGATTCGCAAGCGCAATAAGGATATCTACAAGAAATGGGAAGAAGAGGAGAAATACGAGAGCACGGATTTTGACTATGAAGAGTCATCGCCGTGGGATTGAGTTTTTTCTGCTGAGGCTTTTGGTCTCTTTCTTTGCATCACTGCCCGAAAGAACCTCTCTTCGCTACGGTCGCATTCTGGGGATAATCATATATCATATTCTGGGCAAACGCCGGGATATCGCATTTAAAAACATGCATCTGTGCAAAGTCGGGAATGATATATCCGACAGGAAGAAGATCTTGCGGAGATGTATGGAAAATTTCGGTATGACTGCGGCAGAATTTTTGCGTCAGAAAATATACTCCGCGGAGCAGTACCGCAATAAAATCATAATCCGCGATTTCACGCAATTTGAGAAATCATTCCCCCGGGAACGCGGTGTCTTTCTTCTTTCTGGCCATTACGATAACTGGGAGCTTCTGATTCAGGGAGTTGCCGCCCGCGGTTATAAAAATTCCATGCTGGTTCGTCAACAGCATAATCTGAGCGTCGATGATTTGATAAATTCGTTTCGCAGAAATAAAAATGTTGATGTCATCATCGCCGAGACCAATCCGCGAAATATTCTGCGCGCATTGAAGAATAAGCATGGAGTCGCGACGCTTCTGGACATCTGGGGTGGCATGGACGGACACATGGCTGAGTTGTTTGGGCATAAAGTCTCCACACCCGCGGGAGTACTTGAGATTGCAGCCAGACAGAAAGTGCCGATTTTGATCGGCTTTCTGGAACGATTAAAGGACGGCAGGCATCTGCTTGAAAATGTTGAGGTGATAATGCCGGGTGAGGATGAAAAGTATCCCGATCTTGATTCTGTAATCGAACAGTACCACAGACGTTTGGAAAATGCCATAAGAAAAAAGCCATTTTTCTGGCTCTGGACACATAAGCGTTTTAAGAATATAATTGACTACAAATGACAGAAGATAATATCAAAAAAGTGATCGTGCGTTTCCCGAACTGGCTGGGCGATTGTATTATGGCCCTGCCTTTTCTGGAAGCCCTGCATCGAGCGTGTCCTGAATGGAAGCTCACGGTATTGGTCAGGGGATACCTGCATCAGCTTTTTGAGGATGATCCGCGAGTACATAAGGTCATTGAGCTTAAAGATAAAGACAAGTCCTTTCATCCATCCAAATTATCCAAAGTAGTGGATACACTCAACAACGATGATTATGATATCGGGATAATCCTGCCGGATTCATTTTCCTCGGCGCTGATTTTCTCTATGGCTCAGATTCCGCGTATAATCGGGTATAAGGCCGAGATGCGGGGCTTTATGCTTACCGATGCAATACGCAGGCCAGAGCAGGTTGTTCATCGCTCAATGAAATATCTTCGGCTCCTGGATATATTGGATATATATCCAGATGAGGATTTAAAACCCGAAATCTATTCTGGCGATAGCAGTAGAAAGGAAGCAGAAAAGCTTACCGAAGGCCTCGGCAGGTACATTGTTGTTACACCGCAAACCAATGCGCCATCAAGACGCTGGGGTTACGATCAGTATTCGCGCTTGATTTCCGGTATAGTCAAAGATCTTAAAACCAATGTAGTTCTCCTTGGCGCCGCGGGAGAAAGAGAGATCGTGGAGAAAGTGGGAGAAAGTTCGGGAGTTAACTGTTTAAACCTTGCGGGCAAAGCGTCTCTTTTAGTATCATACGAAATATTGAGACAATCTCTATGTTTTGTGGGAAACGACAGTGGTGCGGCTCATCTGGCCGCCGCTTCAGGAACATATACGATTTCTATATCCGGGGCAGATAATCCAGAGGAAACTCATCCGATGGCAGAGAATGGTAAGATAATTCGCAGTGATCTTCCCTGTCTGTCATGTGTAAAAAACATCTGTCCCAGAAAAGATTTTCCGATGGAATGCATGCATGTTATAAAAGTAGATGAGGTACTGGAAGCAGTGAAGGGGGCGATTGATGAAAAATAGAATTGCCGCAGTCGGTACTATTAACCGCGATACGATACATCTTCCGAAAGGAGAAAAGCACGAAAGTTACGGCGGGCTTTTGTATTCGATTTACACATTGGCGCAGTTGACCGCAGATGATTTCGAAATTATTCCGATCCTGAATCTGGGCAAGGATACCAGCGAAAAAATACTGAAATTGCTAAGCAAATACAAAAAGATCAAAACATCGGGAATAAAGGTCGTACCCGCAAAAAACAATCACTGCAATTTATATTATCTTGATAAGGAGACAAAGAGCGAGATACTCAAGGGCGGAGTTCCGGCATTGATGTATGAGAATCTCCAACCCGCCCTGGAATGCAGCCTGACGGTTATCGATTTTATTTCCGGCAATGATATTGACCTGGAAGCGCTCGAAAAATTCCGCAGAAATTATAATGGCAAAATTTATATGGATATACACAGCCTGACTCTGGGCAAGAAAGAAAATGGTGAAAGATTTCTGCGCAAACCGCCAGATTGGAAACGCTATGCCATCTGCGCCGATTATCTTCAGATGAATCAGCGGGAGTTCGAGCTTTTAAGCGAGACCTCGGCCAATCCCGAAAATGTCCGGGAATTTTATCAGGATCTTGGGGAGGCCAGCCCAGTTGCGTTGAATGTTACCCTGGGAGAGCGTGGATCATATCTGGTACATCATGATTTCGATAAGCTGGTCTGGGAGCATATAGCCGCCCCGCGTGTCGAAATAATGGCTGATACCACAGGCTGTGGGGATGTTTTCGGGGCCGCGTTTACAGCGGCTTTGTGCAAGGGGTATGCTAATAAGCTGGCGGCCTGGACCGCCAATCAAAAGGCCTCCGAAAACTGCCGTTACGCGGGTATTGAAAATCTCAATCTCGATAGGTTGTAAGCCTGAACGCTATAAACTTTTGCTTGCCGTAACCTCTCCAATCACTATATTCGCTTTAATATGAAGTTGAGAACTGTCATAATGGCTATTTTTATAACGTTTATTGCCTTTCAAATTCTATTGTCCCAGGACAGTAAGGTTCTGGATGACTATATCGAACGTGCATTAAGCTCGAACCTGACTATTAAACAGACAATAGAACAAATCAACGAACTTGAGGCCGCCAAAAGCGAGGCGCGCTCACGTTTCTTTCCGGTTTTGGATTTTAATGCCCGCTATTCCCGCCAGGGGGGAGGTCGTGAAGTAGTAATCGATCCCTCAAAATTTATCGAGGACCTTCCACCGGGCGTAGAACTGGGCGAGCCCTCCGGATTCAGCTTCCTCAGAGAGAAGGAGCACGACACCCGCTTCAATCTGATCCAGCCGATTTTTACGGGCGGTATGATCAGGTCGTCTTATAATGCCCGCGATATGGAATTGATGGCCTCGAAATCCGAATTGGACGCGACAAAAGAGGATATTATCTTTAAAGTGAAGCAGGCATACTATCAATATGCCATGACTGTGGAACTGCTAAACATAGCAATCGAAAACAAGAATCTGGCCGAGGAACATTATGAAGCTGCTCAAAAGCTTTTTGAGGCCGAGAGAGTGGCCAGAAATGAGGTGCTGAGAGCTGAGGTGGGAGTCTCCAGGGCAGAGCAGGCCGTGTCGGAGGCCGAGAATTCTCGTGAACTGGCACGTCTGTATTTCAATAAGCTGCTCGACTATGATGCCAATCGCAAAATCAATCTGCCGCAGGATGAGGAAATTACAGATACCTCAGTATTCGATCGTCTAGAAGGTAAAAGTATCGGTGAATATGAGTCACAGGCTCGCGAAAACAGGGCTGAAATCAGACAGGTGCAGTATAATATCGACGCCCTCGATTATCTGAAAAAGGTTCATCGTGCCGATTACTTTCCGCAGATATCTTTTTCCGCCACTTACGGCTGGGAAGGGGAGGATTACAATTTCGATTTCCAGCATGATTACTGGAATCTCTCCCTGCTTTTGAAATTCAATATTTTCAGCTTCGGCGCTCGCGGGGCGCGTGTGGATCAGGCCCAGGCACAAATCAACCGACTGGATTTCGTTAAAGCGGATTTGCTTCGATCTGTCGATTTGCAGGTCAGTGAGGCATTTTATAATCTCAAAAACAGCCTTGCCAAATGGCAGTCTGCCAGAGATCAGTTAAAAAGTGCGGAGGAAAATTATCGGATTACCGAGGTGCAGTACGAAAATGGCCTGGCCTCGCAGATTTCGTTTCTTGATGCTCAAAATGCTTTTACATCCGCACGCTCGAACCTTGCTATAATTCATTATGAAATTCTGGCTGCTCAGGCCGCCCTTGAACGCGCCTGCGGTTTGGGGCTTCTCAAGTATGCCGAGGCTGATTAACAGACATCATGAGATTACCGCCCATGCATAATGAGAATTCAAGCAAAGATTATGTTGTCGATCCGGAGCCGATGCTGAACGCAAAGCAGGCGACACTGCTTGTGCTGATAGTCTTTATATTAAGCACTGCGGCTACTTTGATACTGAACCGGTTTCTGGGAATACACACGATTAGCTTCATAGTGGAAATTGGTGTTTATTTACTGCCAGTTGTTGTTCTGACGTTATATTTCAGGTATTCATTTGACGATCTTGTCAGGCCGAAGAATTTCCTCAGAATCGACTTGAATCTTATAACTATATTCAATACTATTTTTCTGGTTATCATAGCGGCTATAATACTGCAGTTTATACAAAAGTATATTCCCTTTTCGGAAGAGCAGATGGAGATTCGTCAGGAGCTTTTGATGCCCGAGGGGGAGGTGCCCTTCGTTGTGGTCTTTTTGGCGGTGGCGGTTATCCCGGGGATTTGCGAGGAGGTGCTGTTTAGGGGAATAGTTCAGCCTCCTCTGATTAAACGTTTCGGGCCTTCTGTCGGGATTGTCCTGACGGCCTTATTATTTGCGGCGGCTCACGCCCAGATTCAAGCTTTTATCTCTCTTTTTATCCTCGGGCTCTTTCTGGGTGTTATTGCCTTTCGCGGGGGAACTTTTCTGTATGCCGTGTTGTCTCATGTTATTTTCAACGGCATTGCCGTAATTGTCGGTGAGCTTGCCAGAAACGAAGATGTTCGGGCTCAGGACGGCGGTTTTTCATTAACGCTTGGGATTGTGCTTCTGGCGATTTTTATCGTATTAATGATGATGTTATTTAAGCTCACGCCTAAGCGTCGTGTGGGCCAGCCCGATATGTATTATATATGATATTTTAATTTGACAATTGCTTCAAATTATCGTGATTTATATGCCGATGTGTGAATAAAATGCTTAATGCCATGCAAATAGATAAGAGATTCATAGAGAGCCTGAAGTTTCTCTCACAAACCTCGCGGATTTTGACCCAGCCGCTTCAGAAGGGCGAGCTTATTTCCACCATTCTGGAGGAATCTTTGAAGCTTTCTGAGGCTGATCTGGTCAGCCTGGTAATTCTGGATCAGGGAAGGGCGCCGGATGATGTTTATGTCATGTCGCCCGGCTCGAAAAAAAAGCTGCATCTCGATCCCGAGGATTTCGATTTCAACGATCAGGGTTGTGAAATGGCCGTGCCTTGCGAGCTGGACAAGAATGATGTATGGAATGTTTTTTTCAGGGACAAGCTTGGACAAGGTTATGATTGCAAGCTGTCTTTGCCGTTGTTTTTCAAAAACAAATGGTCGGGACATCTCGATTTTTACCGCAAAACCAGTCCCTGTTTCGAGACTGAAAACCTGATTGATTTTCTGAAAGCTCTGGCGGACAGCTTTTCGATGGCTTACGAAAATGCCGAACTGCGTGAAATAGTGCAGAAAAAGACCTTTGAAAACCGCCTGTTGATCGACACCTCCCAAATGCTTGCCAATGTTCTGGAGCAGGACGAGGTCTTAGCGGCGATTGCCGAAGCTTTAAAGCTGGTTGTCGATTACGACGGTATAAGTATTTACCTTTTAAAGGATGACGGCTATTTATATGCCATCCATTCCAAAGGCTACGATGATCCCCAGTACGAAAATCTGCTGAAAGATAAATTGGGCGAAGGGCTTGTGGGCTGGGCCGCTAAAACCGGGCAGGGAGTGGTTGTCGATGATGTCAGTACAGACAGCCGCTATATCATAGCCCGCAACAGCACGAAATCCGAACTGGTGGTGCCGATTAAACTGAAGGACCGCGTCATAGGCGTATTCAACATTGAATCAGACCGCGAAAGGGCCTACAACGATCACGATCTCGACCTGTTATCCACTTTTGCGGCCAAGTCTGCTATAGCAATCGAGCGGGCCTCGCTTTACCGTGAACTGGTAATGAAGCGTCAGCTCGATCAGGAAGTCTCGATTGCGAGGTCGATTCAGAAGACCTTTCTTCCCAGGAAAAAGCTCGAGCTGAAGGGTTTTGATATCGCCGGAATAAATATTTCATCGCATCAGGTGGGTGGAGACTATTTCGATTATATCGATATTGAGGACGGTCAGACCGGCCTGGTGATCGCCGATGTCAGCGGCAAGGGTATTCCCGCCTCGCTTATAATGGCATCCTTCAGGGCCTCTCTGATTGCTGAAATAAGGAATAATTATGCTATCCGGGCGATAATGCAGAAGGTTAACCGTCTTATGAGCGAATCGCTGGATCGCGGCAATTTCGTTACAGCGGTTTACGGCGTGCTGGACAATAAGAGCAAGATTTTTACATTTTCGAATGCCGGTCACTTCCCGCCAATCCTGGTAGATAAGGATGGTGAAATAATTGAACTGACAGAGGGCGGCTTGGCGTTTGGAATCAAACCAGAGGCCCGTTATGAGGAGCGTCCAATCGGACTTCATGTGGGCGATGTGCTGATATTTTTCACCGATGGTGTAACCGAGGCGCAGAATTCCCAGAATGACCAGTTTGAGACTGATAGACTGGTGGATATAGTCAGAAAAAACCGTGGGAATTCGGCCGAGGCAATCGCACATACGATAGTGGATGCTATAGACGATTTCAAGGCACCGGATTTTATTCTGGACGATTTGACTATTATGATTCTAAAAGTGTTAGATTAAGATAAATATATGGGCATAAAACAGATACATTTGCCCGCCGTAAAGACATAATAATTGACAATAGCTGGATATTGAATACTTTTGCCGTGTATAAATTAAATAAACTTTCGATCATTTAGGAGAGCAAAATGGATTTGAGAAAATTAGTGATTATCCTGTCATTTGTTATATTTACCGGCGGGATTGTGTTTATGGCCTGTGATAGTGACGAAGAGCCACCGGTTATTTTTCCGGCTACGGATGAGATAACCGTTACCTATATCGCTCCCGGAGATGCCCCGGATATTGACGGAGATCTTGATGGTATCTGGGATGCTGGAAATCTGACACAGTTGATTTCAGTGGATACATCCGATTATAATCCAAACAATAACGTTGAACTGGTTGACATAATTGCCTTGAGCGATTCCAATTACGTGTATATAGCCGTAAGCTGGGCAGACGATTCCCGCAATGTGCGTTATCACGAATGGGTTTGGGATACCGCCTCTCTAAATGATCCTAATGAGCCATTCCCGTGGAGGCAGGTCTTTGCAGTCAAGGAGGATAACATATCGTTTTTCTTCGATGCCAATCCCAGCGGCAATGGCGCCAGCTTGAGCGCGATGGAAGTTGGGCCTAATTGTGCTTTGATGTGCCATGAAACCGACCTTGTCATGTACAACGAGACCGATGTTGCGGTTGACGGCTGGTACTGGCGTGCCGGTGTAACCAATCCTATCGGGTATGCCATCGATCTCAATTTCATTGACTCTCTGGAGACCGACAGCCGTTTTCAGGGGCTGGATGCCGTAGAGAACCGAGGCTATATCCCTAATTTCGAATCAGGTGATTTCACTCCGTTATACATACATAAAATCGATACAACCGTCATTGGCGACGATACCTCTTATACTATTGTCAATGAGGAGACGCTTTTTGCGGAGGATACGGTAGATTATGTACCGGGTGATTTTGTAACCGCTGCGCTCGCCGAGGAGGTGGACAGCGTATTTGTGCCCAGCTTCATCCTTTCCAACCAGGCTTCCGGAAGCCGCTGGGATGTCGAGGCCGTGGGTACCTATGATGAGGTTTTGAACCGCTGGACGGTTGAATTCAGAAGACCTATGAATACCGGAAATGATGATGATATCGTTTTCCAGATCGGTGAGGAATACGGTATCGCGGTTGCGATAGGTGATAATCGCAAGAACCCGCATACCGGTTATGATCCCGTTATTATAAAGTTCTAAAGATTATTGAAGGACTAAGATTTAAGCCGCCCTGTGAGGCGGCTTTTTTTTGCAATAGCTTTGCGTAATGATTTTCAACGTATATATTACAGGAAAACAGAAACAGGAGGCATCATGGCATTAAAGACCGTTGAGCAATACAAGCAGAGTCTGCGGGAGATGCGTCCGAATATACATAAATTCGGAAGGCTCATTGAAGACGTAACAACCGATCCCGCGACTAAATGGACTGTTGAAGGTCATTCCCAGATCTATAAGGCACAGAATGATCCGGAATTGAAAGACAAGGTAACTATAGTATCCCATCTGACCGGTGAACCGATTTCAAGATATCTGTCGATTATACGCTCGGCCGATGAGCAGATTGCCAATTCCAAAATGAAGCGTCTGCTTTTTCAGTTGTCCGGCACCTGTACCGGGGGACGATGTGCTGGCTGGACCGCAATTAATGCAATGTGGGCCACGACGTATGATATGGATAACGATCTCAAGACGGATTATCATCAGCGTTTGACCGATTGGCTGAAATCCGCTCAGGAGCGGGATATAACGATCTCCGGTGCTTTAACCGATCCCAAGGGCGACCGCACCAAAAAACCGTCACAGCAGGATGATCTGGATATGAATCTGCGTATAGTGGAGAAGCGCGATGACGGTATAGTTGTGCGCGGCGCCAAGGTTATGATCTGCGGAATTGCGGCGGCGAATGAAATCTTTGTGCTCCCCGGGAGCAATTATAAGGAGGATGATGCCGACTGGGCGGTATCATTTGTGGTACCGAAGGACATCGAGGGCCTGACTATAGTCGAGGCGCGCCATCCCAATGATACCCGCGAGCAGGAAGATGAGGATTCATTCGACAATCCGGTCAAGCACGGCGGTATCACACAGGCCTATTTATTCTTCGAGGATGTTTTTATTCCTAAGGAAAGAGTGTTCATGGCCGGCGAATATAAATACACAGGCTCGGCTGTGGTGAATTTCATCCTGCCATATCGCGCCGCTATCGGCGGATGTGTGGCCGGACAGGGGGATATCAAGGTCGGTGCCGCGATTCTGACGGCACGGGCCAATGGCTTACCTTCGAAGGTCTTTTCCGACAAACTCACACAGATGTATATCAATAACGAGACCACATTCGGTATGGGGATAGCTGCGGCTGTGCTGGGAAAGAAACATCCCTCGGGTGTATGGCAGCCCGATCCCCTGATTGCCAACATCAACAAAACTCTGGTGGCGACTTTGCCGTACCAGACTTCGGTTCTGGCGCAGGATATCGCGGGCGGAATTGGTGAGACCGGATGTATGCCCTCTTATGTCGATTACAACGACGAAAACTATGGCCATCTAATCAAGAAATATCTCAAAGCGGCGGCATCAGCCGATACACGTATGCGTGCGGCGCGTCTGGTGGAATGGACCACCATGGGCGCGGGAGTTCCCGGATGTATGCACGGCGGCGGTTCTGCTGACGGCGCCAAGCTGTTTGTAAGACTGTTCGCGGGTATGGAGAAATCGGTGCAGGTGGCCAAACGCCTGGCCAATATCGAAGAGGATTTGCCCGAGCCCGGTAAGAAGAAATAATTTCCGTCATTCTGACGGAATTAAAAAAAAGTGCGCGGCGTGCGTCTCGTGCGCACATCACGATCATGAAAAGCGGAGTGTCTTTCAACGCTCCGCTTTTTTCTTTGCAAAAACATTAATGTTTTTATAGCATACCCGTCAATCCATTCATAAATTTACCCAAAAGGAATAATCGAACAAAAAATGGAGGTTAAAATGAAAAAAGGACTGATCGCTTTCGCAATTTTTCTCCTGCTTTCCTCGACATTGAGTGCCGATCCCTGGGAGAAGACCCTGACATTCGATCTCAAGCTGACCCAAACCGCATACTCTGATAGCTGGACAGGTGGCGAAGCGGGAAATATTAGCTGGGTCTCGACCTTAAACGGCGTATTCGCCAAGCAGGTTTCACCGAAGTTCAACAATAGAACCACACTCAAGCTGGCTTTTGGTCAGACACATATCCAGGACAGTGATACCAAGGACTGGGAAAAGCCGGAAAAATCGACCGACCAGATCGATATCGAAAATCTTTCCCGTTTTACGCTGGACTCATATGTCGATCCCTATTTTGCAGTAAGGCTGGAGACTCAGTTCCTGGACGCCTCGGTAGATGCGATCGATAGATACTTCAATCCTCTCCGGTTGACAGAATCAGTTGGTGGTTCCAGGATGATCTATAAGAAGGATAAAAACGAAATCCTCACACGTTTAGGTTTTGCCCTAAAACAGACAATAAGTAGTATCATTGTCGATACTGCAATGGAAGAAACAGACTGGGATACGCGCACCGATGGCGGTATTGAATCGGTCACTGATGTTATTTATCAGTTTACCGAAAACCTGGATTATATCGGCAAGCTTACTCTGTATAGGGCGCTCTTTTTCTCGGATAAGGATGAGGTCGAGGGCACGCCAGAGGAGGATTACTGGAAGGCTGTTGATGTTAACTGGGAAAACACTCTGAATGCATCGGTAGCAAAGTATATTACAGTCTCGCTATACATTCAGTTTTTGTATGATAAGCAGATCGACAAGAAGGGACGGTTCAAACAAACACTGGGCTTTGGCCTGACCTATAAGATGTTCTAAATATTATGTTGATTCGTACAATATATGCAGCCGGGCTGAAGATCTCCAATCTGAAGGGAGGCCGTTATGGATGAACTGGCCTTTGTTCTGGACGCAGATGTTTTGATAAAAATGGCGCTGGCGGTTTTGCTGGGTGCCATGATAGGAGTGGAGCGGGAGTATCATGGGCGCCCTGCGGGTCTGCGGACTCATATACTTGTCTGCCTCGGCTCAACGCTTTTAATCATCGGCTCCAAATCACTTCCCATAGCAATCGAGGAGGACCTCGGTTTTGTGGGCAATTTCGTGATCGATCCGGCGCGTCTTGCGGCCGGCATAATCACCGGTATAGGCTTTCTTGGGGCAGGAGTGGTTCTCAAAACGCGTGACTTTATTCGCGGGGTTACGACTGCGGCATGTATCTGGTTTGCCGCGGCTATAGGCATAATAATAGGTCTCGGGTTCTATCTGATTGCCGTGTTTAGCTCTTTTCTGGCATTATTCGTACTGCTCTTTCTGGTAAAAATAAGTTCGACAATATACCCGCATACATACAAGCATATAATCATTGTTTCCGGTGGTGAAAACCTGAAGGAATTTTCCCAAAGCTGCCGGAGCCTCCTGAAAAGCTATCAGGTTACGATCCTCGATACGGATTATTTCAGGGATAAGCCCAACGATGAATTGACGCTGGATTTCTATATTCGCAGCCGCAGCCAGGAAATCGGACTGGAATTGATAAGACAATTTTCTGACTTCCCCGGGGTGAGACAGGTTCGGATTAATTAAAAAAAATAACCGGCGGGAGAGTTCCCGCCGGTTAGTGGGCAAGCAACTCAGGCTGTTGCCTGAGGGGAGGTGTGATTTATACTACAATTCGTAGTTATCATGCCCGAGATCCAGTCCCTTTTTTAGTACCGCATAGGTTGAGAAATGCGGTATATAGAATCTGATTACTCCTGTCGGATTGCCCGGCTGGTCAGCATATTTAACCCATGTTCCCGCAGCCTGATAGTAGAGCTCGTATGAGGGGCTTACAGTTCTGCCGTCATGCGGCTCAACCTGGAGCTCCAGAATCGGATAATTGCTGAAATCAAGCCCTGCAGGCGAGAAGTCGATTAAAAACAGATCCTCATCAAGGTTATTTTTGCCCTTCTGAACCGACATGGTGAAGATTGTCTCGCTGGAAACACTGAAGGGGACTACAACCAGACGCACGAAACCGTCTGCCAGATAATCCTCTATTAATCCGCCGTTGCGGTCGATAACATCGGCCGCCGCTGCCAGATTAACAGTCTGCTCACCATCGAAATCAAGACGTTCTGCAAATTCAGAATCCGATCCCTTGCCTCCGCCGTCCATATCTGGAAGCTCGGGAGGATACGGATCGTTATTCCAGTCAGAATCATCAACGAAATCATTGCCCTCGCCAACCGTTACATCACTCACATCACCTGAATTGACGACTGAGCTTTGAGTGCCTGTGGCGGCCGGATTGTTGTCCGAACAGCCCCAAAACGATAATGATGCAACAAACAGCATCAAAATCGCAAGAGTTGCAAAATCACTGATTCTTTTACCCACACAACCTCCTCTTGTTGTTGTTTACGTCGATATTCGCGCATAAAAATCGGCAAAATACATACCGCCTGTGGATAATAATGTATAATATGTTCTGGCATATTGAGATATGAAGGGCGATAATTTCAAGGCAGTTTTAAAAAAAACCAAAAATATTGTGGTATTCCAATAGTTATTTAGAGAAATCCAATAAAAAGTTCAATATCAATACAATCTTTAAGGCAAATCCACTTTTATCAAAAAACTTGACAAAAGATATATTGTTTGCTTTCTAATCCACATGAAACTGGGAATTTCCACAAGTTATAATTACAAGCTGTCCCTGGCGGAAAATATTAGGGCGATCGCTGATGCCGGCTTTGATTTTATTTCCATCGGAGGCAATCTGCGCCATTCTCTGTATCATAAACAGGAAGGCAGGCAGAAGCTTCGGCTTATAAGTGAAGAGTATGGGTTGAAGATTGATTCGCTGCATGCACCCTTTGATCCAACCTGCGATCTTACCCAGATTCAGGATGTTTTCGCTCAGGGTGCGGTGATTGAGATAAAGCGTGCGATTACCGCTGCCTCCGAGCTGGGTGTAAAAAAACTGATTGTCCATCTGTCTACTTTCAGGCCCAAAAATATCTCCCAGAGAATAGCACGGATTAAACAAACCGTGCCCGAAGTTCTGAAATTCGCTGAAGATAACGGGGTCATTATAGCGCTTGAAAACCTGGATTCCGGTTCGGAAACCCTGTTTAAATTTGCCATGGACTTATTTGAGTCCGATTATCTGGGATTCTGCTATGATAACGGCCATGAGATGCTTTACGATGAGTCGATGGATATATTGAAGAAGTATGCTAAGCGTATGGTTGTGATGCACTTTCATGATAACGACGGTGAGAAGGATCTGCATCTGATCCCCTTTGAGGGCAAACTGAATCTTCCCGCTCTGGCCGGGCAGCTTAATAAGCTTGAGAAGATACCGGATATTACCATGGAATGTGAGATGGAGAACTGCAATTATGCTACGGCAGAGAGTTTTCTGAAAGCTTCGCATGATAAAGGTATGAGGTTTATCGAGATGTTAAAGAGATGAAGTATTCCTTTTGAGGATCAGTAAGCTATTGGCAAATAATTATAAGATTGAACCTAATGCCTGCCGATTTTGTATATAGAGCAGGTATTCTCTTTTTATGCCGAGACTTATTTTGGCTGTTATTGAATCGGAAAAATGAATAAAATCAAAGTTCTTTACATAATCGATCAGATCACCGATATTACCGCCGGGACGGAGCGGCAATTATCGCTTCTTGTGAAGAATCTGGACAGAGAGCGTTTCGAGCCGCATCTTCTGGCCCTGCGTCCCTCCGAATGGCTGGAGAGCGATCATTATCCCTGTCCCACGCATTGCCTTGATATGGGTTCGGTACTATCGGTTTCAGGTCTAACCAAATTAACTGAGCTGAAATACTTTATAGCCGATAACAATTTTCATATTGTGCAGACATATTTCCCTGATTCCAATGTTGTCGGTGTTCTGGCGGCCAAACGTGCCGGATGCAGGATTATTTTTTCGACTCGAAGAAATACCGGCTTTTTCTATAATTCGCGCCAGCTTATCGCGACTAAATTCGCCAACCGGCATGTTTCCCGTTTTCTGGCCAATTCCGAGCTGGTGGTTAAAGCAATCGCCAAAAAGGAAGGGATCGATCCCGAAAGGTTTTCGGTTATTCATAACGGTCTTGAGGCGGAGCGTTTCAGGGTTGCTCCTGAGGATATCAGAAGCGCCAGGGTGTTTATCGGCGCTGGCGAGGATGATACCATAGTCGGAACCGTTGCCAACCTGAGGCCGGTGAAAGACCATGAGACTTTCATAAGAGCCGCCGCAGAAATCTGCCAGTCTCGAAATGATATAAAATTCGTCGTAATCGGCGGCGGGGATGATAGTTACCGTGCGCAATTAAAGAGAATGGCGCGGGGGCTTTCGGTTGGAAGCAATGTTAAGTTTCTCGGTTCGGTTGAAAATCCCAGCGCATTTATAAAGAATTTCGATATAGGAGTACTGACTTCCAAAGCCGAGGGATTGTCCAATACATTGATGGAATATGGCGCCCTGGGAATACCCTCTGTGGCCACAGATGTCGGCGGAAATCCGGAGGTAGTTCAGGACGGGAAGACTGGAGTACTGGTGCCTGTGGGTAAACCGGATAAAGTTGCCGAGGCTGTCAGCCGGCTTCTGAGGGATAAGAAGCTCCTCAGGGAAATGGGCTCGGAGGCTTCCAAAGCTGTCTGGTCCAAATTCAATCTAACATTGATGGTAAAACTTCATCAGGCGCTTTATACGCGTATGTATGATGAGGTAACCTCCGGGCGAGAACTTGCCGAAACTGAATAAGTATTGGAATCATTGCAAATAATTTTGTATTTTATGATTATAAAATAAAAATCTATTTTTTAGATATTATTTGAATATGGAGCAGACTCAAAGAACAACGATATCCGATGTACATCCGATAACATCGAAAACAATTGTCTTTATTCTTCTGATTTTTCTTTCGGTGCTATTGGGTGTACTGAATTTTGTCGTTCCCGCGCATTATCTCGCTGTGGTTATTGTATTATCGGTAGCAGGTATCATTCTGTTTCTATATCCATTCGTGGGCCTGCTGGTTTACCTGTTTATAACCATTATTCAGCCCGGGGTGATCTTTCCATCCCTGCATGTGCTTCATCCGGAACGGCTGATGGCAATATTCTTAATTATTTCACTCATTGTAAATATAAAGCTGCGCCGTGATAAGCTGATCGTAACCGATCACAAGCTTCTGTATCTGATGTTGTTTTTCATATTCTCGATGCTGATTACCATTCCGGTATCATATTGGCCGACGCAATCTTTTGATAATGTAATAGAATTTCTGAAGAATTTCGCATTCATTCTGCTGATCGTAAATATTCTAAAGACTCGCAAGCGCCTGCGTATATTTACCTGGGAGTACCTGCTTCTGATTGCATACATGGCTGCGAGTTCCGCATTGGCATACAAAACCGGTAATGTGGTTGAGGCACAGGGTATAATTCGTGCACACGGTCTGGCCGGAACCGATCCCAACTCGCTATCGGCCACCCTGGGATTGTCGCTGCCGTTTCATTTCTTTTTATTCAGGCTCGAGAAAAACAGGATTCTTAAGGCTCTCTCGCTGTTCATAGTTGTTATTACGATTTACACCATGATCCTGACGGGATCGAGAGCCGGTTTTCTCGGCTTGGGAGCGGCCGTAATTCTGAGCTGGTGGTTTCTGCCCAGGCGTTTGATAAGACTGTTCGTACTTGCGGCGGCCGGGTTTACGGTAATAGCACTCATGCCTCCGCAATACCAGGAGCGATATGCCTCGATTTTTGCCAAGGAACGTGATGCATCGTCGCAGGAGCGAATTGAGGTATGGAAGAAGGGCATACGTATGTTCCTCGACCATCCCTTCATAGGTGTGGGCACCGGCGCTTTCGGGACTGCCAATGCCGAAGGCTATTCGGAAGGACGCAAGAGTTACCTTAAGGCACACAATCTTTATATTCAAACCGGCGCCGAACTGGGAATGGTCGGGCTTGTAGCGTTTTTCGGGTATGTCGTTGCTATGCTTTATTATATGCGGAAATATCGAAAATTTATAGTCGATAAATTCAGGAAAAAGACCTGGAGCTGGGGGCTTTTGATGGCTATGCAGGTCTCTACCCTTACACTGCTGGTGGTGGGGATGTTCGGTCACAGTCTGTACAGGTCAAACTGGTTTTTGTATGGGGCTCTGACTATCGCGATAGGGCTCCTGCTGCGCAATAATCGCCTTCAGGAGGAGGCAAAATAACTTATGTCTGTGAGCGATTATTTCACCAATCCGCTGGTTATGCTCGCTTATTCTATTTGGAATAAAAAAAGCGGGACACGGCATCTGGATTTTCTCCGGGATATGGATAAAAGCCAGTTCTATAATTCGGAACAGCTGCAAGAAATGCAGACTGCCAAACTTCGCCGTGCCGTAAGAAATGCCTTTCGGTATTCATCTTTTTGGCAAAAGCGTTTTAACGATATCGGCTTAAAAGAGGAAGATATCGAAAACCTGACATCTACACAGGGGCTGCCCGAATTGACTCGTGAAGATGTAATCAATTGTAAAGATGAGATAGTATCAAAAGCATTTGCAAAATCTGAGCTTATCGAAAATGTCTCCGGGGGAACCACCGGCAGCTCGCTTTCATATTACCTGACTAAACATCGCATTGATATCAGAACCGCGAGTACATTGAGACATAATCTCTGGACCTCATACAGAATTGGCGACAAGCTGGCCACCGTATGGGGTGCTCCCGATGATATAGCTTCGCAGAAGCCGTTGAAGACAAAAGTTCGCGAGATGCTCTGGGGAAAGTCGATAGATTTTAATAGCAATATTTTGACCGATGAATCACTCAGGAGCTTTGCACTCGAGTGGGATAAATTCAGGCCTGATATTCTGCTGGCCTATTCGGGTGCATTAAATTTCTTCGTGAATCATGCAAAAGATCTGAAACTGAGCTTTGCATCCCCGCGAGCGATAATAACCTCTGCTGAGGTTTTAACTCCCGAGGCACGCAAGAATATAGAGGAGTTTTTCGGCGCAAAAGTATTTAATCGATACGGCAGCCGTGAATTTTCCGTTATTGCATCCGAATGCGATCGTCATGATGGTTTTCATATCAACGCCGAAAACCTGTTTCTGGAATTCGAGCCGATAGATGAGTCATCGGATAATCGCAGACATGCCAAAATCCTGGTAACCGATCTTGAAAATACGGCATTCCCGTTTATAAGATACGAAATCGGAGATGTTGCGGTGGTTTCTGATAGTGAAGCACCGTGCGAGTGCGGCAGGGCGCTCCCACGGATTCATGATATTGGCGGGCGGATGACTGATTATCTAAGGCTTCCTGACGGTCGTTATATCTCCTGCACCGGTCTGACAGTCACCGTATTTCCCAAGGCAAAGGGAATTGTACAGTCGAGGGTTATACAGAAAAAAGCCGATAAAATTATTGTGCAGATTGTAAAAAATAGTGAATTCGATCAGGAATCGGATAATATATTGAGAAAAGAGCTGGGCAAGGTTTTAGGCGACGGTATCGAAGTCGATCTGGAATTTCCCGAGGAAATAAAGCGGGAGAAATCGGGCAAATACCGTTTCGCCATCAGTGAGGTGGCGGACTGAAATGTCTCTGGTATCATGGCTTATTAGACATACCACGCTGCCCGCCTATTTAAGGCACAAGGGTGAAGCCGGGCAATTGTCCTATCTGGATAAATTCGCCAAATTCGAAAAGTTTTCTTCTTATGATATTCATCAAATCCAGTTGAAGGCGCTTCACAAGCTGATGATGCACGTTTATCGGAATTGTCCTTACTACCGTGAAATATTCCGTAATGTCGGCGCAACTCCTTCGGATCTTGAGACAGTTGAGGATTTGCGCAAATTTCCAATACTGACCAAGGATATGATTCGCCGTAATCTGAATGATATTCTGGCCGAGAATATCGATCCTGAGGAAAGAGTGCGCTCCTCTACGGGGGGGTCAACCGGCAGGCCGCTGGTGTTTTTCCGTGATTCGATCTGCCGCGATAAAAAGCTGGCGATGCAGTTGAATTTTATGCGCTGGTATGGATTTCAGCCGGGCGATAAGCACCTCTATTTCTGGGGAGCCTCGCAGGATTATGATAGATCGAATACTTTGAAAGCGAAAATGGTCCAAAGACTGGCGACACGCCGGTGGTTCGTAAATACCGATAATTTGAAGACTGAAAATTTCGGGAAGACAATCGCAAATCTCTCCGGCCTGAAACCTGCTCTGGTTTCGGCTTATCCCAATATAATTTATTCGTTTGCGCAAAAGATCGAACAGGAAAATGTGCGGCTGCATTTTGACAAAATAGTCGTTACTGCGGAGCAGATGTACGACCATCAGCGCGAGAAGATCGAAAGTGTTTTTAATGCCGAGGTGTTCGAGCAATACGGCAGTCGGGAATTCGGTACGATTGCCAGCGAATGCCATTATCATGACGGCATGCATTACTTTGCTCCCGGAGTGATCCTTGAGACTGTAGCTAAGGATGGCAAGCCCTCGGGAAATGGTTTGGGGAATCTTTTGGTGACCGATCTATGGAATTATGCCATGCCCCTGATTCGATACGAAGTGGGTGATTTGGTCAGGCTCGAGCCTACGTTCTGCAAATGCGGATGCGAGCTTCCCAGGATCGGGGATGTGGCCGGACGGGTTGTCGATGCCATTGTTAAGCCGGGCGGCGAGACAATTGCCGGGCAGGCCCTGATTGCGGTTATTCGTGAATCTGAGATTGATGCTCAGGCGCAGATAATTCAAAAGACGCCCGAAAAATTCATCATTAACTATGTCTCCGATGGGGATATGCCGTCGGAAAAAATCCGTTTCATAAAAAGCGGTTTCAATTCGGTGATGGAAAAGGAAGTAGAGATCGAATTCAATAAGGTAGAGAAGATAGAAAGGGACAAATCCGGCAAATTCCGTTATATCAAGAGTGAAGTTACATCTCCGCTGAAAATCTGATAATTTGGCCTCGCACATATTAAAATTTAATCAGGAAGGGTTTTATCTTGTTTTGCTGGCTGAATTTCATATTTTGCCGATTCAGAAAGCTGGGAGCTAACTTGTTGGAATCGAATTGAATATGGCTTTGAAGTTTCCATATAAAGTACTAATTGCAGCGCCCTCTCTGGATATTATGGGCGGTCAGGCTGTCCAGGCCGACCTCCTGATTAAGGGGCTTAGATCCGATGGTGTGGAGGTCGGATTCGTGCCCCACAACCCGCGCCCCCCCGGGATTCTTTATCATCTTACCAAAATCAAGTACGTGCGAACCCTGGTGGTATCGTTTTTCTACATTTGCCGTCTTTTGTGGATGGTTACGCATTACGATATCGTTCATGTTTTCTCAGCATCATACAAATCGTTTCTGATTTCTCCCACTCCTGCTATTTTGATCGCCAAATATCTGGGAAAAAAGGTGATAATAAATTACCGATCGGGCGAATGCCGCGATCATCTGGAACGTCAGGGATGGATTGCAATTCCGATATTGAAGATGGTCGATCGTATTGTGGTGCCGTCGGGATATCTCGTTGACGAGTTCGCGGATTTTGGCCTTAAAGCCTCGTATGTCTATAATCTGGTTGATTTCACGCAGTTTTCATACAAGCCGCGCGAGAAATTTGCACCGCGAATTATTGTGGCTCGAAATCTGGAAAAATTATATAATATAAACGCATCGGTTAAAGCATTTAAAATAGTCAAGGAAAAATACCCGGAGGCAAAACTTACGATTGTGGGGGCGGGAATCGATGAGCAGAATATTCGGGATTTTGTGCAAAGGGAGAATATCCCGGATATCAGCTTTACGGGCAGGGTGGAAAGAGAAGATATAGCAAGGCTTTACGACGAACATGATATATTTTTAAATTCTTCCGATATTGATAATATGCCGGTTTCCTTTCTGGAAGCGTATGCCTCGGGGCTGGCAGTTGTTTCCACCGATGCCGGCGGGATACCATATATTTGCAAAAGCGGCCGAACCGGTCTGCTGGTGGAGAAAAATGATCACGAGGGTCTCGCAAGGGAGATGCTCAGGGTAATAGAGGATAACGGCTTAGGCAAAAGGCTGACACAATCGGCAAGGAAGGAATGTGTCAAATTTACATGGCCCTCGGTTCGAGAAGGATGGCATGAGCTCTACAGGGACTTATACGATGAATAAGAGCAAGCTCTTGAAAGCCGGCTCCAAGATTCTTCAGGGCCAATTTCCGGAATTGATATTCCGGGGCAGGGAAGCGCTCGAGAAGATGGCCGAGCGCCGCAAGGCGGCCTCGGGAGCATATAACTACAGCCGTGATAAGCTCTCCCGGCTACTGAAGGACAAGAAGATTTTTGAAACCGGGCTTGCCGAGAACTTCAGAAACCGTAAGACGCCAAGATTCTTCTTCAACACCGAGAGGATCGAGTGGATGGAGAAGATTCCGGAGTTTTTCCCGAAAGAATGCGAGCAAATTCTGAAAATATCAGAGGAGATTCTTCGGGACAGGTATCCGATTTTCGGCGGCAAATTCCTTGATTTCGGTTCACCTCCGAACTGGTTTTATGATCCGGTGTCCGGCAAGCGGTCGGAGCCGGAATTCTACGATGATGTGCCGTTTCTGGATTATGATGCCGCGGGCGATTCCAAGGTGGTATGGGAGCTCTCACGCTTGAAATTTATCTTTCCCCTGGGACAGGCATATATTTTAACGGGTATCGACAGGTATGCCCTGAAGGCTTTCGGAATCCTGGAAGACTGGTTCCGGCACAACACTCCCAAGCATGGTATCAACTGGAGCTCATCTCTGGAATGCGCCTTCAGGATTTATGCGCTGGTCTGGACTATCGAGCTTTTCAGAAATATAGAATTGATGGATAACCGTTTTGCGGAGCTTGTCTGGTACTATGTTTATCATCTGGCAGAGCATATCAATTCGCATCTGTCGTTTTATTTCTCGCCCAACACCCATTTAACCGGTGAGGCATTCGGGCTTTTTGTGGCCGGGCTGTTTTTCCCTGAACTGAAGCATTCCGGAGATTTTATGACCCGCGGCCTTGAGATTCTGGAAAAGGAGCTGGATAATCAGTTCACAGAGGACGGTGCTCATGCCGAGCTTTCGACCTATTATCATCGCTACAGCCTAGATTTTTATATTCATACTATTCTGCTTTGCGAGATGAATAATATTCCTTTGCCCGCGAAATTCCGGGAGAAGACAGAGCAGATGACAGAATATCTTCTGAAGCTGAGACGTCCCGACGGACTCTGGCCGCAGGTCGGCGATTCTGACGGCGGTAAGCTGGTATGGCTGGAGTTCGATGATGTGCGCGACTGTACTGCCGCTCTATCAAATGCCGCTCTTTTATTCAACAGAAAAGAGTTTAACCCGGGCGATGCAAAATTCGAATCGGCCTGGATCTTCGGCATATCCTCCTGCCGTGAGCATAATGATAAAGCCGGGAAGCGCCGGAGCTTCCGCTCCGAGCACATTAAGGATACCGGTTATGCGGTGCTTCGTTCGGAGGATCAGCGAAATTATCTTCTCTTCGATTGCGGTAGATTCGGGTTCAAGGAGGCGGTGCACAGCCATGCCGACGCGCTATCATTTGAAATGATACTGGGCAATGAGCCGGTCTTTATCGATCCGGGCACATATTGCTATACTAAAGATACCGATATGCGCAATTACTTCCGCTCCGGGGCGGCACATAATATCTGCCTGGTTGATGATCGCGGCAGCGCTGAAGAGAGTGATGTTTTCGCGTGGCAGTACAGCGCTGAAGTGGATGTGCAGGATGTTATTCTGTCGAAGGGCTTTGATTATATCTCCGCGCAGGTTGCCCGTCGAAAAGCGCCCGGCTTTTTCCACAGGCGTGCGGTCTATCGTGTGGCCGATCAGTATTTCATTATTTTTGACGGTGTCATAAAGGCGGGGGATTTCAGTTCGAAGTTCATTTTTCATACGCCTCTGCCATCACATTCATTCTCGCCCGGTCAGAATCAGATTACGCTGGAATCATCAACCCAGAAAGTTATCCTGAAGCCGCTTTCGGATATCGAGTATAAATTCTCCGCGGAAAGCGGGCGCAAAAATCCGCCCTCGGGGTGGTACTCTCCGGACTATCTCGAACTGGAGAAGATTAACACACTGGTAATTGAGCCTGTAAGCACGGGAAACCATGAGATTCCATTCTGCATATTTCCTTTCGGTACCAATAGAATCGATCCAGAATTCAGGTTTCTGGAAGATGGTTTCTGGTCGATTCAAAGTAATGGTTTTTCCGATTACTGGAAATTTGACGAAGATGGAAAAACCGCATTTTTAAGAAAAAATCAGAACTCTCAGGTGAAAATGCTATTTCTATCGCAGGAAGGGATTATTGAAATCTCAGGATTGAAGTATTGGGAATCCGATCAGACAGCAGCTTTGTTCGGATATATCGAAGATGGTATATTGCATCTTGAGGGAAGTATTTCCGGGAAGTGTCGTCTCCTGACTGACGAGGTAAGGAAAGTACATTACAAAGACCGTGTTCACGATGTCGATCAGAACGGACGCTATGCGGAGTTTGAGATTTAGGTATGTGCGGATTTTGCGGAATCTACTTTAAAGATAAAAGCAGACAAGCGGATCAGAGGCTGGTAAAGTCTATGGCCGACCGCCTGTATCATCGCGGCCCAGATGATTCCGGCGAATATGTACAAAACAATCTTGGCCTGGGCTTCAGGCGGCTCTCGATTGTCGACCTGGCGGGGGGACATCAGCCGATGGCCAACGGCGATGATTCGATCTGGATTGTCTATAACGGTGAAATATACAACCATCTGGAAATCCGCGATACTCTTGAGGGTAAGGGATACAAATACCGTACCAAATGCGATACCGAAAGCATTATCCATGCTTACGAAGAATACGGTGAGGACTGCGTTCATCATCTGCGCGGAATGTTTGCCTTTGCGATTTACGACCGGAATAAAGATAAGCTTTTTATAGTGCGCGACAGGCTGGGAATAAAACCGCTTTATTACTACGACTGCAAGGATTATATCACATTCGGCTCCGAGATTAAATCGATTCTGGCTTTTGACGAGGTTCCCCGTGAACTGAATCGCGAAGCTCTGGCGGAGCAAATGGCGCTCAAGTATACGCTTGACGATCAGACCCTTTTCAAGGGTGTCAAAAAGCTCATGCCGGGACATACCCTCACACTCGAAAACGGTAATGTCAGAACCCGTCAATACTGGGACATCGATTATCAGCATCAGGAATCAGGCAAATCCGAGGAGTGGTATGTCGAGCGCTTTATCGAGCTGTTTGATGAGTCGGTAAAGATGCGTTTGATGGCGGATGTGCCGCTGGGGATGTTTCTGTCGGGCGGCATTGATTCCTCGGCAATAGCGGCAAGAATGAGTCTTATGGTCGATCAGCCGATCAAAACCTTTTCGGTAGCCTTCAAGGAGCGCGCCTTCAATGAGCTGGAATACAGCCGTCTCAGCGCAGAGCAGTGCGGTGCGGACCGTCATGAGATCACAATGACGCCCGATCAGTTCCTGTCCGAACTGCCGCATATGATTTACCAGGAAGATGAACCGATAGCGCACCCGTCATCGGTGGCGCTGTACTTCGTGGCAAAGCTGGCACGGGATCATGTCAAGGTAGTGCTGACCGGAGAAGGCTCCGATGAGCTTCTGGCGGGGTATGAGCGCTATTATCAGACATTGTACAACCTCAGGGCCGGTAGAATAATGGGGCTGCCGATTCTGGACTCGGTTCGCAAGTATCTTTTCAGGCCGATAATAAATTTCCTCCCGGACAAGTTTCCCTATAAAAATAAAGCCATTCGCACCTCGGTATATCTTGACAGCGATATCGATACGATTTTTCTGGATAATTATTCCACATTTTCACGGCAGATGCAGGAGTCGCTGTATGGCGAGGGTGTATTGAACGGATTCAACTTCAATAAGATGTATCATAATTATCACGGCATATTCTATAATTGTAATTCGGATCAGATTTTGAATAAAATGCTTTATGCCGACATCAAGACCTATCTTCTGGAGCTTTTGATGAAGCAGGATCAGATGTCGATGGCGGCCTCAATTGAGAGCCGGGTACCGTTTCTGGACCATAAACTGGTTGAGTTCACCGCCTCGCTTCCGATCAGCATGAAGCTGAAAGGATTCGACACCAAGCGTATCCTGCGCATGGCTATGAAGGACAAGATACCGTCACCGATATTATCACGCTCCAAGAAGGGCTTTCCTGTACCGATCGAGAAATGGTTTCGTCACGACTATAGGGATTTAGTGACCGATATACTTTTTGACGAGCGCACACGCAAGCGCGGCATTTTTAATCAGAAGACGGTTGAACATATAGTCAAAAAACATCAAAACGGGGACAAAAATTATTCCGACCAGATCTGGACCCTGATAAACTTTGAACTCTGGCAGCGCATATTCCTCGAACACGAGGACTACAGCGCAATGCAGCTGCTCTAAGAAGTTTTAAATTGCAGACAGTCTGCCGATTGGTATCTTATAAATCTATGAAAATTCTCTGGATAAAATCGGATTTTCTGGTGCCTGCCGATACGGGCGGGAAGATCAGGAGCTATAATATCCTAAAAAAGCTGGCAGGGATGCATGAGGTCAGTTACCTCTGCCTGGCAGAGGAGGAACCTTCTCAGGATGGGCTCGATCATCTGAAAAGTTTCTGCAAAGATGTCGAGTATATCCGTTTCAGTCCGGATAAGAAATTTTCACCGGAATTTTATCTTTCGCTTTTAAAGAATTTATTTTCAAAGCATCCGTATGTGATAAACAAATACAAGGATGATAGGGTACAGGATAAGATCAGGGAATATATCAGGCAGAAGAAGACGGATATTATTTTATGCGATTTTCTCGAGATGACGCCCAATTGCATCAATATCGAGGATTTTCCCAAGGTGCTTTTTCAGCATAATGTCGAGACAGAAATCTGGCGGCGGCATTCCGAGGTCAATGAGAATCCATTGAAGAAGGGATATCTTTATCTCGAATACCAGAAGTTCTTTAAATACGAGAAGAAGGCCTGCTCCAAATTCGATGATGTACTTGTGGTATCTGAATCAGATGGCCGTCTTCTCGAGAATCAATATGATGTCTCTCATACGACCCTGATTCCGACCGGAGTGGATATAGAATTATTCAAGCCGGCTCCCGAAAAGATCAAGCCCGAAAATATAGTCTTTGTGGGCTCGATGGACTGGCTTCCAAACCAGGATGCAGTCGATTATTTCGTGAAATCAATATATCCGAAGATAAAGACTAAACGGCCTGATGTGAGATTTTATATCGTGGGACGCCGTCCCCCTGAATATATCCGCCTGCTTTCTGAGCGCGATAATTCAATCACGGTCACCGGCACGGTTGATGATATCAGGCCGTATGTGGATGAAGCAAATGTGTATGTTGTACCGATTCGGATAGGCGGCGGTACACGCATAAAGATTTTCGAGGCGATGGCGCAGAAAAAGGCGATCGTATCGACGGCTGTGGGAGCCGAGGGATTGCCATTGACAGACGGTAAACATATTATTATAAAAGATGAGCCGGACGATTTTGCAGAGACGGTTTTAGAGCTGATGGAAAATCGTGATGAGGCGTTTCGTCTGGGGGAAAATGGGTATAAGCTTGTAACAGAAAAATATAGCTGGGAAAAGGTGGCAAAAAGGTTTTCTGATGCTTTAGAGGATGTGTTAAACAAAAGCCGCGGCAGGGCTGCTGTCGGTGATAGCCTGGGAGAATCTCAATCATGAAGATATCAGTATTTGGTATGGGCTATGTGGGCTGCGTGTCTGCGGCCTGTCTTGCCGATGAGGGTCATGAAGTGATCGGCGTGGATATAAACGAATCCAAGATTGAATTCATAAATTCCGGAAAATCTCCTATTATCGAAGAGGGTATGGATGATCTGGTGCGCCGTGTGGTCGAGAAAGGCCGGCTGGTGGCGACTATGGACACCAAAAAGGCGATAAACGAAAGCGAAATTACAATGATTACCGTGGGGACGCCCTCCAAGGATAACGGCGACCTCGACCTGACATATGTGGAGCGTGTGGCCGCCAAGATCGGATCGCTTCTGGCTAACAAAGACGGATTTCATATAATCGTATTACGTTCGACTGTGCTGCCCGGCACTACAGAGGATTTTCTGGTTCCGATTCTGGAGGAAAGCTCCGGCAAGAAGATCTATGTCGATTTTGATGTTTATTTCAATCCGGAATTTCTGAGAGAGGGAAGTTCGATAAAGGATTTTTACAATCCGCCCTTTACTGTGCTTGGCACTCATGATCCCTCGGCCTCCTCCAAGCTTGACGAGCTTTACGGTTTTATAGATGCGCCCTTTTTCAAAACCTCGATCAAATCGGCGGAGATGCTTAAGTATGTCAATAATACCTTCCATGGATTAAAGGTCGCCTTTGCCAATGAAGTCGGAATGATCTGTAAGCGTCTTGGTGTGGACTCGCACGAGGTCATGGATCTATTCTGTATGGATACCAAGCAGAACCTTTCCAGCTACTATCTCAAGCCGGGATTTGCATTCGGCGGATCATGCCTGCCCAAGGATATCCGTGCCCTGAAATACAAGTCCAAGATGCTGGACTACGATTCCAGAATTATCAATTCGATTATGGCCTCTAATGAAAACCAGATCGATGAAGCCCTGCGCATGATATTCGCTACAAAAAAGAAGAAAGTCGGAATGCTGGGGCTGGCATTCAAGGCCGGTACCGATGATATGCGCGAGTCGCCGTTGGTTACAGTGGCGGAGACGCTGATCGGCAAGGGTTATGATTTGAAGATATTCGACAAGAATGTGATTTTCGCCAAACTAACCGGCGCCAACAAGGCTTATATCGAGCGAGAGATTCCGCATATCTCGAATCTACTAGCCACATCGGTGGAAGAGGTTTACAATTTTGCGGATGTGCTTGTAATCGGATCGAAAGACCCGGATATAGAATACATCGCTACCATGGATACGGACAAGACTGTGATCGATCTGGTGCGGATAGTTGACGATCTTTCCGACACCGGCCGCAATTATAACGGACTTTGCTGGTAGAATGAATGGATGATAAGCTGCCCTTAATCTCGGTCATTATGGCCGTGCAGAACGAAGAGCGTTTTATCGGCCAGACCTTAAATCAGCTCTATGAACAGAATTATCCCCCCGAGAAACTCGAAGTAATTGTTATTGACGGTTATTCCACCGATAAAACTGTCGAGATTGCCGAATCATACAAAAACACATTGCCGGGCTTAAAAATTCTTCAAAATCCAAAAAAGCTGGCCGGATCATCACGCAATATGGGATTCAAAGAAGCGAGGGGAGAGTATTGCGTGGTAGTAGACGGGCATGTTTATATCGAAAACAAAAACCTGCTCAGGGATATGGTCGAGATATTTCATGCCAGCGGTGTTGATGTTCTCAGCCGTCCCCAGCCTCTAACGCCGCCGGATAACAGCTATTTTCAGAATGCCGTGGCTTATGCCCGCGAATCCATGATCGGGCATGGCACCGATTCAACCATATACAATATGCAGTACGAAGGAAGAGTCGATCCGTCCTCGAGCGGTTCGATGCACAGGAAGACTGTCTTCGAGGAGGTTGGCTATGTCGATGAGGATTTCGATGCGGCCGAGGATTATGAATTCAATTACCGTATCAGCCGGAAAGGGTATGATTCCTATATCAGCCCCAGACTTGCTGTTTTCTACTATCCCCGGGAGACATTGGGAGGATTATTACGTCAGATGATTCGTTACGGCCTGGGGCGCTTCAGATTCGTGAGAAAGCATAGCAGTCAAATAATATCCGGAAATCTGATTCCGCCTCTTTTTTACGTACTTCTTATATTGACAGCCATACTCTCGATTTTTGTGAACGGTCTCTGGATGGTTCCTGCGGCTCTTATGGCGCTTTATCTGGGAGGAATTATCCTGGGATCGATAATTACGGCATTTAAGCGGGGTTTGAAATATCTTCCATTATTTCCAATAATCTATATTACAATTCATTTCGGCCTGGCCTGGGGCTTTATTTCGGGAATATTTAAGTTCAAACCCGAGAATTAAAAATATTGGAAGCGTAATGTAATGTATTTCAATGCATTGCGTGACTATATTTGCCCCTTTAAGGGCTGAAAAGGGCTGTTATTTTGAAATTTTTCCCAAAAAAAATAAAAATTTTTATTGAAATAAACATTTAACACTATTACAGTTGCATTTAAGATTCGACGGGAAATACGAATTTTCCCGCAATTCAACATATTACTCGTCAACACTGGAATTCAGGTAGCTTTGGCATTTCTCGGATTGAGGGGATAAGGGAATTGCAAAAAGCGGTCAGCACCGGATATTCCGGTATAGAATGAAGGCTAAGCGCTTGATAATGAGGGTATTGCTATTAAGGGTGATTCCAAACCTGAAAGTACATATCCTGTTCAATCGAGCGTGAACATTAAAGTGGGTCGACTGTAATACATTTAAAGTATTTACATTCAGCTAAATCAATGTTAACCGAGAAAATTTAATTGTGGATTCAGAAGGAAGTTGTAATCCTAAAAGCTTTTGGAGGAATAAATGATAAACCGAGCCGCATTCCCCAAAATAATATTATTTTGTGCGATGTTTCTTATTCACTCGCTGCTAATTGGCGAAATTCCAACTGATACCAGAAAGGATGCGCTTGTAAGCGCGGGAATTGATGGGACCTGTAAGATCGATTCGGTTAATATAAAGCGTTACGACATCTTTCCCGGATATTCAGAATGCGGCGAACATCTGGATTCTGTCAAGAAATATAATCCTAATTCAATAGTCATGCTCTACAACTCGGGCACAGATAATTATACAACTCCGGGTGTGACGCAGGGCAATTATTACGGTGCCGTCGAGCATAACTGGCTTAGAAACAGATGCATCGAGTTGGGCTATTCGCCTGAAATACTTTACCTGCACTTTTACGAAGATACCGAGCTTTCCGGCTGGTCGATACCGGGTACATATTCGACCTCGGTTACCGACGGCGACAGTGTCTGCCGTGCCCCGGATTATCTGCCGTACTATCAGGGCGACGGTGTGGGGAGAATTATAGTAAACTATGCCCACCCGGTAACCCGTCAGCTTCAGATCGAATACGCCTGTATGTTGTTCGACAGCCTCGAGAATTCAATGTGGAAGGACTTGAATGGGCGCAACTCTCATTTTGACGGTATCTACCTGGATAACTGGATGCATAACTGGGGACGACGCGGATACGGTTCGATGGGGCGTATTGATGCCGGCGGACGTGTCGCTGAGACTCCCGGAGCCAATCTGATCTACGGTACCGAAGAATTTGCGGACTGGTATTGGGAGCAGATGAAAATCTTTGCCACCGCTTTGCGCGATACCTTAAATGCCGGTGCAAGCTGGACTCAGGACGGCAGGAAAAAGTATCTCTCGCTTAATATCGGACAGAGCTGGAACAGCGATTATACCGATCCTGATGTGGCAGGAGGCGACTATCTGGTGATGGAGTTTCTGTACAGTCCGATTCGAAATCCCAACGCCAGTATTTACGGATTCGAGGGGATATCCTCCAAGGATTCGGCCTGCGCCGTCAACGGCGTCTCGGTGGTATATTGCTCTCGTCAGGAGATCGGCGATAACGGCGAGTATACCTGGGGCGATGCGGTCTACAATAATCTGGTGTCGTTTTACGGCATAAATTCGGGGGATTCATATTTGTTCCAGAGGGCAGGTCTGGGATCACCGTATGCCGCCCAGTACAACGAACATTTCGACAGTCTGGCATGGCGGGGATGTATGGATTACGATCTCGGCAACGCCCTCGAGCATTATGAAATTTATCAGACCGGCACCGATCCGCGCGGTCAGGATTATAAGGTCTTCTCACGCAATTATCAGAAGGGCCTGACCCTGATGCGTCCCTTGAATGACTGGGGCGAGAATTTCGATGCGAATACGAAGATTACAGTAGACCTTCCGGGCGCTTACAGAAAGCTCAATATCGACGGCAGCCTCGGCTCGGTGGTGACAAGCGTGCAGCTTCAAAACGGCGCCGGGGCGATACTGATTCCCGCAGACATGGGGGACTGCACTTCGCCGCCCACGATACCGGACTTGTATTCGCCCGGCAACGGGCAGGAGGTGGATTCACGGCCAACACTCTGCCTCAGTAACTCCCATCCGGGAGCATGTCTGGTAGGGCTTTCCTATGACTTTCAGATAGCCACTGACGCCTCGATGAATAATATCGTAGCCCAGCGCAGTGGCGTGGCCGAAGGAGACGGCATTACCTGCTACACTCCCAGCGTGGACCTGAGCGCGGGAACATACTATTGGCACGGCAGGGCATATAACGGGACAACATATTCGGGATGGTCGTCAGTACGGACTTTTACAGTGGCCGGAACCGGTGAAAATGTTCCCCCTTCGGTTCCGGCATTAAGCAGCCCAAATAACGGCGCCACGATCAGCACGGTGAATCCGAGTTTGACGGTACATAACTCCTATGATTCGGATGGAGATGCTGTTGTCTATCATTTTCAGGTTGCATTAACGAATACCTTTTCGAATATAGTTTCCCAGAATTCCAGTGTTACCGAGGGAGGCGGTTCGACAACCGCCTGGACTGTCCCGATTGATCTTGAGAACGGTGCCACCTACTATTGGCGAGTTAGGGCTTTTGACGGCGCCGATTATTCCGCATGGTCCAACAGCAGGAGCTTCAGCATCCAGACCGGTGAGAACGTGGTGCCTTCAGTACCGGTCGTATTCAGTCCTGAGAACGGCGCGATCGTGAATACATTCTGGCCTGATCTTGTAGTCTATAACTCTGTCGATCCCGACGGCGATTTCGTGCGCTATCAGTATCAGGTGGCCGCCAGCACCGCCTTCAACACGATCATTGCCGAGGTTTCCGGGTACGACCAGTCGGCATCTTCAACCACTTCCTGGCAGGTGCCGGTGCAATTGCAGGATCAGACTACATACTGGTGGAGAGTACGGGCAACCGACGGCGAGCTTTATTCGGCTTTTTCCGAGCCCTCGAGCTTTTTCGTGAATACTTCATTGCAAAACAATCCACCCGCGACTCCTGTGGCAAATGCGCCGGGAGACGGCGAAACCGTGCAGGCGACATCGCCGGTTGTGACGGTTAATAATTCCGAGGATGAGGACGACGATAATCTGTCTTATCAGTTTGAAATCTGGGATAATCAGAAGATTAATCTGATTTCGCGCTCCTCTCTGATAACTGAGGGATACGGCAGTACGACTTCCTGGCAGGTCGATAAGGTGCTCGACAGAGGTCATCGTTATTACTGGAAGTGCCGGGCTTATGACGGTAACGATTACAGCCAATGGATGATCTGGAGGGATTTTATTGTTGCCTCCGAGGCCAGCGACAACAATCCGCCCAACACTCCGCATGCTTACCTTCCGCAAAAGGGGGATACGATGTCGGTATCATCCAGCGCGCTTCTGGTTTTCAATACCAACGATCCCGACGGCGACCCGCTTACGTATGAATTCGTTGTATGCCGTGATTATAATATGACCCAGATTGTGGATCATGGCAGAGGTGTGATGCCCGGCCCTTACCTGACCACACCGTATTATGTTCAGACCAGCCTGCAATCCGGACGGGAGTATTTCTGGCATGCCAGGGCTTTTGATGGTCAGGCATATTCGAGCTGGACGGAGACGAGAAATTTCGTTCAGTATGATATCGCGGTATCGGCCGAGGATATTCCCCGACCGCTCTATCCGGCGGAGGGGGAGGCAATCGCTACGGTGCGTCCCCAATTTCGTCTCAATACTGACCAGACCGATGTTGGGGTGAATTTCTATTTCGAGGTTGCGGACAATATCAGCTTCGATATGCCGATTGTCTCCGGTCCGGTGCCGGGCGAGAATGGCGTTACGAAATGGACTCCATCGGAAAATCTGAAATCCAATAGCGGCTATTATTGGCGCGCCCGAGCGGAAAAATCCGGCTGGTGCAATCCTGTGGCATTCAATGTTAGCGCCGATATTCATGTTTCGCCCAACCCATACAGGCCGGTTGAGCATGGGGAGGATGTCGTTTTTAAGAATATTCCTGACGGTGCGGATATTAAGATTTCCACCATAAATGGCGATATAATAAGAGAGTTTACAGATTCCCCCGGACCGGAGGTCAGATGGGATGTAACCAATGACCGGGGACGGAAGCTGGCTTCGGGCGTGTATCTCTACTATGTGATTACAGGCGATGCCACTGTTTCCGGTAAGCTCGCAGTTATAAGATAGAATAACGTAGTTCGTAGAAGATCCGCGTATAAAAAGGCCAGGGGATGGCCTTTTTTTATTTGCTCTTTTTCCGAAGCTCCTGATAATCATTTTTCAGGATAGCGTACCAGATTAGGTCGAGCCATAGGCCGTCACGCCATACCGCCTTGCGCATTATCCCCTCTTTTCTGAAACCGGTTCTTTCGAGAAGCCTGCATGAGGCGGTATTGGGATGCATAACGCGGGCATAGATACGATTCAGCTTCAGCTGCCTGAAACCGAAATTCAGGAGAAGCTGGAGGGCCTCTTTTGCTATTCCCTGTCCCCAAAACCGCTTTCCCAGCCAGTAACCGGCTTCCGCCAGGAAATGCTGGAAATTAACCTGTTCCAGACTGATCATGCCGATGATCTTCTTCTCTTGCTTATGCTCCATCCCGAAAATAAACGCCTTCTTTGCTCTGAGGGCGGCGTGAGTGGTTGAAATGAACCTGTAAGCGTCATCGATCCGGTATGGATTCGGGAGAAATGTATAGCGTGAAATCTCACTATCCCGGGCATAGCTGTAAATCGACTCGGCGTCGGATTTATGCACCCGCCTGAGATTGACCTTTTGCCCTTTTAATGTCGGAAGCATCATCGGCATAGTTGTCCTCTACAAATAATTCATTTAATAATGTCCGTAGGTGCGTGGTATGTCAAGCATTTAGAGTGATAAAATCGCAGATCAATTCAGAGCCGCAATATTCTTGATTTTTGAACATAGATTCTATAATATATAAATGGGTTTGGCATATATTTTAAGCGGGGCACATTATGACACTCGAAAAACCATGGTCGAAGGAATTCGATGAGCTTTTGAGAAAGCTCGAAGCCTCATGGGGCGGCAAAATAAAAAGACCCGGCGGCAAACGTGCCGAGCAGGATCCAAGGTTTACGGCCTCCGACTTCTTCTTTTATCCCACATATTACGGTGAAATCGAGGATTTCAAAATAAGCGTAAATATCGGAGAAATCGGAGGGGGAGACCTGCCGATGCTGGCGGGGGCTGATAATGTCGAATTCCTTAATATTCGGGTCTATGTAAACAACGATTATAGAATTAAGATGAGTCATGAGGGCAAGATAGATAAATTCAAAAAGCTACTTGGCATTTCTGAGGATACGGCAACAGGAAATAAAAGCCTGGATAAGAAGTATATCATAAAGACCGCCTCGGATAGGGACAAGGCATTGCTCAAAAGCATGGAATTTCAGGAGCATATTCAAAATCTGGAACCATTTTCGTATTTCGAGATTTCGAAAGCCCAAATTATTTGGCTTCAGGGACTATCAGATAAATCCCAGTTGAATTTCCGCAAAATCGAGGATTATGCTAAGACTTTGATTGAGATTGCCAAAATTATTGAATGAGAAATCCCGATAAGTCTGATTGAGCTACTTGCGCCTTATTACTCGTTTGACCGGCCCAATTATATCTTTGGCCTTTAAATGATAAGCTTCCATCAATTCCTCGGGCGGTCCCGAGCGCCCGAAGGAGTCCTGAACACCGATGAATTCCATCGGCACCGGTTTATTTTTGACCACCACCTCAGCCACTGCCGAGCCGAATCCGCCGTAGACCTGATGCTCCTCTGCGGTTACTATGGCGCCGCATTCCAAGGCGGCTTTGATGATAAGATTCTCATCGATAGGTTTGACCGTATGGATATTTATGACGCGGGCATCAATACCCTCTTTTTCCAGTTCACGGGCGGCCTCCAGCGCTTCATAAAGCATCACTCCGCAGGCCAGTATGGCGATATCGCCGCCTTTACGATGCACAACGCCTTTACCGAATTCAAAAGGAGTATCTTCATTTGTAACTACCGGCACATTCTCACGTCCGAATCTGATGTAGAGAGGGCCGTCAATATCTTCTGCGGCCAGAGTTGCCTTGCGGGTTTCATGATAGTCGCAGGGCACAATGATTTTCATGTTGGGCAGGGAGCGAAGGATAGAAATCTCTTCCAGAGCCTGGTGAGTAGCGCCGTCGGGTCCGACCGAAATACCGCCGTGGGCGCCGCCGATTTTGACATTGAGATTGGAATAACAGATCGTAACCCGCAGCATATCCAGACAGCGGCAGGTGGCAAAAGCGCCATAGGTGGTGAAGTAAGGAATTTTTCCTACCAAGGAAAGTCCGGCGGCAACATTGGCCATATTCTGCTCGGCAATCCCGACCTCGATAAATCTTTCCGGGAATTTCTCTGCAAAGAAATTGACATTGGTCGAATCTCGCAGGTCGCCAACCAGCACAACGACATTTTCGTTTTTCTCACCGGCGTCTACAAGGCCGTGCCCGAAGCCTACGCGTGTCTTTTTCATCTCAACCATTGCGAAGCCTTTCCGACCATTCGGCATGTGTGGTTCCAAGCTCAGCCAGCGCTTTTTCGCCCTGATCGGGCTTTGGCGGCTTGCCGTGCCATTCCGCCAGGCCTTCCATGAAGGATACTCCTTTGCCCATCTCCGTATGACCGATTATTACCGAGGGTTTGCCCTTGAAATCGTTCGCGGCTTTCAGGGCGCCCACGATTTCATTCATATCATGGCCGTCGATCTCGTAGACATTCCATCCGAATGACCAGTATTTTTCGGTCAGGGGAGAGATATTCATAACATCCTCGGTCTCGCCGTCTATTTGACGATGATTGCAGTCGATGATCCCGCACAGATTGTCGAGCTTGTAATGAGCGGCAAACATGACAGCCTCCCAGATCGAGCCTTCCTGCTGCTCACCATCTCCCATGATGCAGTAAACCCGGCGTTTTGTGCGATCCATCTTTATGCCATAAACTGAACCGCAGGCAATCGAAAGCCCCTGTCCCAGCGAACCTGCCGAGACCTCGATACCGGGAGTATGCAGGCAGTTGGGATGCCCCTCAAGATGGCCTTCCATTTTGCGAAAAGACAGAAGGTCTTTTAGCGGAAAATAACCGGCCTCGGCCAGCAATGAATATATCAATGGGCTGACATGGCCGATCGAAAAGAAATTCAGGTCGCGCTGGGGATCATTGGAATTCTTCGGATCATGATTCAAGATATTGAAATACAGTGCAGTTGCCATATCCGCGCATGACAATGGACCGCCGGAATGGCCGCTCTGCGATTCTATCAAAAGAGTGATGATATCCCGGCGGATATCCAGGGCCTTCTGCTTCAACTGCTCGATTTCCAGATTAAAAGGATTCAATTATCATCCCGCGTATATGAAACTCATTTAAGTGAGAAATAATAGGGGAGAAGTGCCTGGTTGTCAATTTTTTTGTGGAATCTTGTTAACGTGAGGAATCTGTGTGACCAAGGGATTATGCTTTTTGCCCGGACACTATCCTTTTATGGATTTCCTCTACCTTCTGTCTGAGTTCTTCTATGGTACCGTCATTTTCGATAACAAAGTCGGAGGCGGCCTCCAGTTCGTCCCGGTTTTTCTGAGAATTTATGCGGTCGTGGATTTCCTGATCAGTAAGCCCCTTCTCTTTTAAACGCAGTATTTGCGTATCCAGCGCAGCAACCACGCAAACTGTCCAGTCCATCTTTTTATGCCAGCCCCAGTCGACCAGAAGCGCTGCATCGACTATTGCCAGCTCACAAGCGGGATCCAGAGAACATTTATCCAGCTCCTCTTTGAGCCTCTGCAAAAGCGGGGGATGGACGATTTTATTTAATTCCGCCCGTTTTTCAGCCGAGGCAAAGACGATTTTGCCCAGTTCGCGTCTTTTCAAAACGCCTTGCGGGGTAACGATTTGTGGTCCAAATGTGCGAATCAGTTTGGATAAAACGGGAGGTTTTTCCTCAGCCACTTCACGGCCGATATCATCAGCATAAATAACTCTCCCGCCAAATTTTGCAAATTCCCTTGCGGCTGTGGATTTGCCCGAGGCGATTTGTCCGGTTATACCGAGTTTTATCATACATATTCCTATATGCTACAAATAGTTAAATTGTTGCATTTATTTTTTTATTGGCCGCATACGCTGGATTATTTATTCAATCTACCGATCTAAATTTAAGAAATATTAATCTATTTGGCAAATAAACAGGATTACCAGTGTCGTATATTATTTGGCACTGGGGGTTAATGGGAAATCATACATTTTATTGTGCCCATTCTTTAAAGCGAAACAATAAATTTTTATATTGACTTTATTTATTAAAATTTTGTAAAATCCTTTTGGTAATAAAGGGTAAAGCCCGGGCCGTTTTGAGGGCTTTTTTAGAAGGCTGTGTTGAAGGTATGATGGTCATGGATGACAACCATCCTCTATGGAATGGGAGAGTACGACCGCATGGTGGCCGCGGATTGGGGGCAATTTGTGGAATTACTAACAACAAGCGAGCTATATATTATAAGGAATTAATTCCAGCCAAGGAGGTTTATATAGGCGATCGTTACAGTTCTTACCAAAAACATTCATATCTTCAAAGCCGGGGCATCTTAAGTTAGATTGAAATGTTCAATGGTGAAATATGTTCAATTTCAGCAAGGAGGTGTAAAGTAAACAAAAGTGCTAAAGTATATTTTAAGGTTTTTTCCCTAACAACAAAGTGAGGAGGTTTCACCTTGTTTAAACACAAACTGATTTTATACCTATTGACTGCGATGGTGGCAGTGCTTCTTCTGTCATCGACAGCATTCGCAGCCAACATAGGTAAGGTCTCGGGCAGGGTAGTTGACCGCGAGACGGGGGAGGGCTTACCGACAGTAGCAGTCCAGCTGGTTGGTACCAATATGGGTGCCCTGACTGATGTCGACGGGCAGTATACGATTCTGAACGTGCCCGTTGGTGAATACGACATCAAAGCCGAACTGGTCGGTTATCAGCCGGTTGAGAAGCGCGGCGTCTATGTCTCGGTCGATTTGACCACCTATGTCGATTTCGAGCTCACTTCCAGGGCTATCGATGTGGGCGAGGTTCAGATTGTTCAGGCCGAGCGTCCGCTGGTTATCCGTGATCAGACCTCAACCCTTCGTCTTGTCTCGGGTGATGAGATCCAGAATCTCCCGACCAAGGACTACCAGGATGTAATTGGTCTTTCCACAGGTGTGGTTAGCTATCGGGATAACATCGGCACCCGTCAGCGCGGTGGAGACGAAACATCCAACAACCCGACTCTTAACATTCGTGGTGGCCGACAGAATGAGGTCGCCTACATGGTTGACGGTTTCGATACCAAGGATCCGCTGACCGGCCAGGCAAACCTCAGTATCAATAACAACTCGATTGAAGAGATCTCGATTACTACGGGTGGTTTTAATGCCGAATACGGCTGGATAGCATCCGGAGCTATTCAAGTAACCACCAAGGAAGGCATCCGGAATTATTCTGGTAACGTAGAGGCTATTACCAGCAGTTTGACCGATGATTACGGCTATAACAGCTATTCGGTGGATATTACAGGCCCGATCCTTCCTGATAACGAGAAGCTCTCGTTCTTCTTCTCGGGCGAACGCCGTGTGGAAGATGATCGTGAACCCCATGCTCTTAATGACGGCGATCGTTTGCCCAACAACGACTTGCGAGGATGGACCTGGCAGGGTAAACTGCGCTATGACATTACCCCCAATTTCATCGCTCGTTTTGGTGTTCTGGGATCATATGATAAATTCAACCGCTATGATCGTTCCTTTCATTTCAATGAGGAGCACATGGCCAAGTTTGAGGATAAGAATAATTCATTCTATATGCAGTTCACCAATAATCTGAGCAAGAACACTTTCTGGAATGCCAAAGCCAATTATTTCCAGACTTCAAGATTCCTTGGAGACGGCGTGTTCTTTGATGATCCCTGGGCCTATGCATCCGAACTCAATCCCAATTTCAACGATACCAAGCTTTTCTGGCCGGGCGATGATCCCGAGACAGAAGATGTTGACGAATCTCACTTCTTTGATGATTTCACAAAGAGGCAATCATCGTATTACGGCTTTGAATTCGATATTACCTCGCAGGTCAATGCTGGGAATGAGTTGAAGTTCGGTTTGGAATATCAGAGACATACATTGCGCTGGATTCGTCATGCCACCCCCAGAAGGCTATATGAAGGACCTGAAGGCGGCGGTTTGGCTGATATGGATAACTATGGTTATGACATCGTCTTCGATTATGACGCCGATTCCAACATTGTTGGCGCATCGATCGAGGAGCTCGACGACGGCTGGAATGCGGCCAAGAATCCTTATACCTTTGCCGCTTATCTCCAGGATAAATTCGAGTGGGAAGGCCTGGTCGTTAATGCCGGTCTGCGTTTTGACTATCTGAACGTCAACACTGACCGTTTGATTAACGATGAGATTCCGCTTGATCCGTTTCAGAGAGGAGACGCTCCGGATGCTACCGAGGAAGAGATTCAGATGGCTCAGGAACTCAATCCCGAGGATCTGGAGCCGGCCGAGGCCGAACAGAGAGTGTCGCCTCGTCTGGGTATCGGCTTCCCGGTAACGGACAAGACTGTCTTCCATCTCTATTATGGCAAATTCTTCCAGCGTCCTGAGCTTCAGTACCTGTACACCAGCTATGATTATTTGGAGTACATGGTGCGCGAGGCTCCTTATTACAATCCTGTTGGAAATCCGAATCTGGAGCCTGAGGAAACAACAGCCTATGAGGTTGGTGTAACCCATCAGTTAGGTGACAATGCCAGATTCGATCTGACAGCCTATTATAAGGATATCAAGAATCTTACACAGGTTGTGAACCAGCCCTCATTCCCAAACGCCTTTGCGACTTACCGCAATCAGGACTACGGTACTGTCAAGGGACTGGAATTCGCAATGAAGATGCGTAGAACACGCAATGTTGCTTTTGATATTGCCTACTCACTGCAATATGCAAACGGCACGGGTTCGTATGCAACTTCTCAGACTAACATTGCCTGGACAAATACCGAACGTCCCCTGAGAGTTGCTCCTTTGAAGTTCGATCAGCGTCATAAGATCACGGCCATTGTGGATGTCCGCAGCGGCAAGGGAGAAGGTCCCAAACTTGGTAACATCTATCCCCTTGAAAAGACCGGCGTAAATGCGGTCTTTAACGTTGGTTCGGGACTGCCTTACTCGCCTTCGGAGATCTTTAACGAGGTCACCCTGGCAGCGGTATCTCCCAATCCAGCCGCTCCGATTAACTCCCGTTACGGCCCGTGGACTTACAGGCTTGATCTTAAGGCCAATAGAAGGTTTACTATTGCCAACCTCGATTTGGATTTCTATGTCTGGGTGCTCAATGTATTCGACACCGAAAATGTGATTTCGGTTTACGAGGGCACTGGCAAGCCTGATGATACCGGCTGGCTGGCAACTGAACCGGGACAGGTGTTTATCGATACCTACCCCGATCCAGATCCTAATTATGGCAATATGAATGGTCAGGAGCAGTATGAGTTCCGCCAGAAGGATCCCAGGAACTATGATATTCCTCGCATGATCCGTCTGGGCATGAGACTCAGCTTTTAAATGGGAAGTTTAAGGAGGAAAGGATGCGATTAACAAAGACTCTTATCTTTCTCGTCTGTCTGGCGATGCTGACCTCGGTTGCCTGGGGCGTGTCGAGCCAGACCGGAAAGATGCAGTCGTCAAACCAGGCGCAGATTATAGATACACGGACATTCCTGGATGTTAACAGTCTGCTGTGTTTCGTCTATAATGACGGCAACTATGCATACGATAATGCTAACTTCCTGGGCAAAACCGACGGTCTTTATTTCCCGCGCGGAACCAAGAAGACTGTTATCTATGCCGCCGGTCTGTGGATTGGCGCCAAGGTTGACGGCGATCTGAGAACAGTAGTGGCGGAATACGGTAGTGAATTCGTGCCCGGCCCGATGGAGGCTGGCACATTCATTCCGGATAACGCCAGTTTTAAAGTATATAAGATCAATCGCGGTGATACCGATGAAAGCAATCCCGATTGGGCCAACTGGCCTGCGGATCAGGGCGCCCCGGTTGATGAGAACGGCGATCCTGCACTTTTGGGCGACCAGATGTGCTGGTCAGTCTACAATGATGCCGATCCGGCATCACATAATATCGACGCAGGTTCTTCGGATCCTCTGGGAATCGAAATCCAGCAGTCGACCTTTGCATATGGACGTGCCGGTGCATTGGGACAGGTTATATTCATGAAATTCCTGTTTATCAACAAGGGCGGAAATCAGCTCGACAGCACTTTTATCTCGCTTTGGGCCGATCCTGACCTTGGCGATGCAGGCGATGACCTGGTCGGATGCGATACGGTTCTGTCCATGGGATATTGCTATAACGAAGCCGGCGGCGACGCCATCTACGGCAATACCCCGCCTGCGGTCGGGTTCGACTTCTTCCAGGGTCCGATTATCGAAACCGGTAACGAAGAAGACTCGGCCAAGTTCCAGGGTGAGTGGATTAATGGCTTCGTAAACCTGCCCATGACTTCATTTAACAAGTACATTAATGGAACCGACCCTCATAGCTCGATTGAGACTTATAACTACATGCGCGGTCTGACGATTGGCGGCGATGCCCAGACCGATCCTGAAACCGGCGACACAACCAGGTTCATGCATGCTGGTGATCCGGTTGTCGATACGGGATGGCTTGACGTTGCGGCTGATGACCGTCGTTTCATGATGACAACCGGCCCGTTCACTATGCTTCCGGGTGATACCCAGGAAGTGGTGGCGGCCATTGTAGTGGGTCAGGGCGGTGACCGTCTCTCCAGTATCACTGAGATGAAGACGGTTGACGAGCAGGCCCAGATTGTATTTGACCTTAACTTCGATATCCCGTCTCCTCCGCCGGCCCCTGTGGTTCATGCGCGCGGTTATGACGGCGCTATCGATTTGACCTGGACTCCGGCCGATCCTGAGAAGAATTGGCCCGAGCAGCATTTCCAGGATTATGTCGAGACATTGGGCGAGTTCTATGTGTTTGAAGGTTATAATATTTACCAGGGTCTATCACCCTCAGGCCCATGGACTAAAGTCGCTACTTATGATTATGATGCGGCTATGTCCCAACGCATGTTCAGTGATGATACCATAGCCGGTGAATATTTCTATTTCAACTGTGATGACGAAGGAGAAAACTGTGATTCCGTTGAGCGCCCCTGGGACTTCCAGTTGATATATGCTGATGTCGTGAATAACCAGGCCGGTGGAACCGAGAAAATCATTACGCAGGCCGGTTCTGAGAGCGGCCTGGTAAATCATCTCTTTATCGAGAGAAGTTTCCTGGACGGCGGACCGATTATCAATAATCGTCCGTATTACTTTGCTATTTCGCCTTATTCTGTCAATATCCAGCAGGTACGCCCGGAAGACTCTATCTTTAGCGGCGTAAACTTCCTGGGCTTCAATGCGGCTTCGCTGGAAGGAACCAAAGTTCCGATTACCGTTGTGCCCAAGAGCTCCGGTGCTGTGTTCATTGATACGGCTACGCATGCAACAGGACCGTCTCAGGGCATGGTTGTGGTTGAGTATCTCAACTATATGGATGATCAGCCGGAAGATTATACTGTGACATTTAACGAAGACGGAACATGGAATCTTCTGCGTGAAGGATCAACCGTTCTTTCCGACCAGACCAATCAGGGCGGCGGATACGACTATGAGGTCGTTGACGGGCTGATGGTTCGTGTAATGGGTCCTGAAGGCGGCATAGCGCCTCCTGCTAATTCTGAGAATGGCGGGATCGTTGAAACGCAGAATGCTGATGGGCCTGTTATACCTCCAGATAACGTTTTCTGGTCTTTCAACTCTACGGGTGACTGGTATGTTTCCTCTTCTATTGCCGGAAGCAGTGATGCGGCAAGAGCTGCGTTCAATCGTTTCGGATTCATTGGTTGGGAATCGTGGGAAATTCGTTTTACCGATGAAGGTAGTGAGTATTTCGACTACTTGAACTATAACAAGTTCGATCATCGGGCACCCTTTGAAATCTGGCACTTCTCTGAGGATGAGGATGAGCCGGATAAGAGGGTCATGTTTGAGGTCTACGATATAGATGAATCCGGCGGATGGAATCCTGGTGATTATATATATATTCTTGCGAATGAATATTATGAACCTTTGCCTGAATCCACTCCTGCCACATGGATTGATGATTACATTGTGCACAGGGTGAAATTTAATGCAAGTGTTCCTGCTACCGGTACAGTCGTTCGCCTTAATTCCACTATTCCTAATGGTACAGCGGACACATATACTTTTACCACCAAGCCGACCGGTATGCAGGATGGAACGGTTGTTGGTATGACTCTGGACGATGTCAAGGTCGTTCCGAATCCGTACTACAACTACTCGGTTCTGGAGCCGGATCAGTTTGATCGTAAGATTAAGTTCACAAATCTGCCGCCGACTGAGTGCACGATTAGAATCTTTAACATTGCAGGCGATTTAGTACGCGAGATGGTCAAGGAAGACGAGGCCTCCGCGGAATTTGTCTGGGATGTAAAGACAAACAGCGGCCTTTATGTTGCCTCCGGCATTTATGTTTATTACATAGAAGCTGAGGGAATTGGCGACACATTCGGTAAGATGATTGTGTTCACCGAGGTCGAACAGCTTAACACATTCTAGGCGGGGAGGAATTATAATGAAGATAAAAGTACTTTGCTTAACATTTGTTGCAATGCTTTTGTGCTCCACGGTTCTCTACGCCGGTGGTGATGAGCGTATAGGTACCTCGGGTGCACAAGAGCTGAGAATCCCTGTCGGCAGTCGTATGGCTGCGCTGGCGGGTGCAGGGGTGGCTGAGGCGGTTGGCGCCGAAGCGCTCTACTGGAACCCGGCAGGTGTGTCGTACTACGACGGTACTGAGGTTATGTTCACGCATCTTCAGTATTTTGCCGACATCGATGTCAACTATTTTGCCGCAACCACGGCAATCGAGGACTTCGGTTCTCTAGGTCTGTCCGCCAAGGTTGTTAGCTTTGGCGACATAGAGAAGACCACGATTCAGGCTCCCGAAGGCACGGGTGAGATTCTTTCGCCCAGCTATTCGGTTATCGGCCTGACATATTCACGAAGGTTTACCGACAGGGTGTCGTTCGGCGCTACCGGTATGCTGGTCAACGAGAGAATTGACCAGCTTTCAGCCACAGGCGTTGCCTTCGACTTCGGTTTTATCTATGATCCCGGCTGGCAGGGACTCAAATTCGGTCTGGTAGTCAAGAACTACGGTCCGCAAATGAGTTTCTCCGGCTCCGACTTCGACGTCGACAATGACGTTCCAGGAGCGGAACCCGGTACACCGGACAGAACCTTCCGTTCACAGTCGGCATCCTTCGAGCTGCCGTCTTCAGTCCAGCTTGGCGCCTCATGGAATCTGCTTCGCAATGAGGCCAACAGCGCCACCCTTATGGGACTCTTCCAGTCCAATAACTTCTCGGAAGATGAGTTCCGTGGCGGTATCGAGTATGCATTTAACAATATGTTTTTCCTGCGCGGCGGCTATGTCGGCTCGAAGCAGGATGATTATATGTACGGTGCTTCCTTCGGCGCGGGTCTGAAGATGAGCTGGGGCAACACTACCGTTGCTCTGGATTACTCATGGATGCAGACAGAGTTCTTCGACAACAATCAGTTCTTCACAGTGAAGTTCGGTTTCTAAGTCGAAAGACGAATAAATCAAAGGCCGTCCATTTCGGACGGCCTTTTTTTATGCTCAGGCAGTCATCCTGAGCGCAGCGAAGAATCTGTTGGATACGTTAAAGATTCTTCCATCGTCCTCGACCATCGGTCGGGACTCTCTCAGAATGACAAATATTGATTCATACCCAAAGAAAAAGCGCCGGGAATGGTTTCCCGGCGCGCACAATTGGAGAGATATTCTCAATTCATTATTCTTCGAGCTTCAGATTCTCAGGGGTGAATCCGGCTTCCAGCGATTCATCCGTGAACTTACCGTCCTTGCGGATCAGTTTGTCATCGAAATATATCTCGCCCCCGCCGTATTCAGGAGTCTGGATCATCACCAGATCCCAGTGGATATCCGACATATTGCCGTTGGGAGCCTCGTCATAGCATGCCCCCGGAGTCAGATGGATCGAGCCGCCGATCTTTTCATCGAAAAGCGTGTCCTTCATCGGCATGGTAATCATCGGATTTAATCCAAACGAGAATTCACCCACATAGCGGGCGTTTTCATCGGTATCCAGAACCTTGTTGAGCTTGTCTTCGTTGCTCTTGCAGGTGGCCTTGACAATCTTGCCGTCTTTGAATTCAAAGCGGATATCCTCGTAAACCGTGCCGTCTTTGAGCGAGGGCGTGTTGTATTGAATGACGCCGTTGATCGATTCACGCACCGGCGCTGTGTAGACTTCGCCATCGGGGATATTGCGGGTGCCGTCACATTTTACCACACCGATATCCTTGATCGAGAATGTCAGGTCTGTATCGCCGGGACCCACAAGTCTGACCTTGTCGGCCTGCTGCATCAGCTTCATCAAGGGATCCATAGCCTTGGACATTTTGGGATAATCGACATTGCAGACATCATAATAGAAGTCTTCGAATTTCTCCTGAGGCATCTGTGCCAGCTGTGCCATGGCATTGTTGGGATACCTCATCACGCACCATTTGGTGTGCCTGACACGCCGTTCCAGATGTACCGGACGGTAAAAGAGCTTGTTGTATGCGGTCATTCTGTCTTCGGGGATATCGGACAGGTCGAATGGATTGTCCGAGCCGCGGATTCCCAGATAAGCAGCCGACTTTTTCATCATGGCCAGTTGGAATTCTGCCATCTCCTTGAACTGATCATTGGTTGCCGATTTCAGGAACTGTCGCAGAATCGACTCGTCATTGTAGAACCAGAACGGAATCCCGCCTTTTTCGGTGGCTTGACGGATACATTCCTTGCCCAGCTCCATAGCCTCTTTGCCCTTCATCTCAATGTAAATATGTTCTCCGGGCTGGAGATCGGTGGAGTAGTTTATCAATGTTCGGGCCAAAATCTCATTACGTTTATCCTTCATCTCTCAAATCCTTTCTTTTAAATTTAATCGATCAATTTAAGAAAATCGGACAAATAAGGCAAGGAGTTTGGCGGTAGGGGTGAGGCGTATTGGACATTGGGGGTGCAATTTTCAGGAGTTGATAAGGAAGTCGTTGTGTGGAAATGTCATTCTGAGCGTAGCGAAGAATCGGTTTGATTCGTTAAAGATTCTTCGGTCGCTAAGCTCCCTCAGAATGACCAACTCAAACCGATCACTTCTTCATCAACTTCTTGAGCAATTGTATCTGGCCTGCATGATACAAATCATGCGAGGCAATCCCGAGAATTGTTATATAATTAGGCACTTTGGCATGAGTCGGGACATACTCGAGTTTTGAAGAGGGGAGATTGGCCACAGTCTCTCTCAACAGCAGATGCATATCATGTAGAAGAGAGACTGACTGCCGCCAGCTTTTTTGATCCTGAACCTCAGGCAGTTTTATCCAATCGCTGCCTTTATGGGGAAAGGAGCCATGCTTCTCTCCGGTCATCCTGCGGCGCACGGCATACTTCCAATATGCGCAATGAAGGACGATCTCCCAGATATTATGCCTCTTTTTACCGGGACGCCAGAGAACCTGTTTGAGTCTGAGACCGCGAAGTGATCCTTTAAGCGTGGTGCCATGCCAGGCTTTGGCATAATAGGCCTGGTCGAGTTGTTCAAGTAATAGTTTAATGCGCCCGTCTATCCTTTTGTTGTTCATATATTATCCTCTATTGGAAATTACTGAATATGCTCATTATAAAATCGGTCTCGACAATGCTTCCGATAATCATTCCCGCAGCCGATACCAGATACGCCAAACCCAGAAGCTTCAGGCCGCCCTTGAACGCTACCCATCGGGTCACGAATCCGAAGCCCTTAAAAAAGACTGTCCAGAATACAAGCGATAGGGTGGCGCAGATTACCAGAAAGTAACCGCCAAACTCCATCAGGAATGTTATCCAGATTTGAGTTGAACCGGGAGTTTGTGCGAAGACCGCGCCTTGAGCGAATTTGCCGAAGACCGATAATCCAATCGGCAGCACGAAGATCGACCTTATAATCATGGTGATATTGGCGGCAATCCAGTTGTTTAAAAAGATCAGTCCGCGCATGGCCCAATGGTCTTTGGCAAAGAGGAATTTATTGCGGAGTTCGCCGTGCCAGTCACGATATTTCTCGATCAGGTCACCGTAGCCGGGGACATACTCCTCGAGCGAGCGGGATAATGTCCCGACTTTTGAATTTAATAAATCGCGATATTCCACCCAGTGCTGTTTGCCCGCCAGATATCCCGCGCCATAGCTGAGAAGATACAGCGCCAGCACGATTATAAATATCCATTTAGCTTTTTTGATCAGGAAGAACATATATCAGATATACCTGCTGATAGATAATCTACACTTCCTCGTTCCCGGTCAACTGCTTATAAACCGCCTCGGCTTCGCGGCGGACTATGAAGGCCGAGTCCCAGACAAAATCGCCGGATTTGCCCAGAATTTCCACCAGCGAGGTCTGAAGATCGTGCCTCTGCTCATCTGTCAGAAAATCGTTCTGCGAAAGCTTACCGAGTGAGCGTATGGCCTTGGAGCGTACACCTGAGTACTCATCCTTGGTCTTGGGCAGAAGCTTGGCGAAAATCTCATTGCGCTGATCCTCGGGCACTTTATCCGGCCCGATCGACTCGCCGATTTTGCCCAGAGACCTCGCCGCGGAGTCGCGTACCTCACGATCCGGGTCATCCAAAGCGGTCAGCATCAGGGGGATAGCTTCGGAAATCCGAGGATCGCTGATTTTGCCAAGAGCATATAGTATAAATGCTTTCTCTGCGGGATGCCGTGAATGCTGATAGGCTTCCATCAACGGCTCCACACCGGCCGAACCCATCTTACCCAAAACGACTGCCAGATTAAACTCAACCTTAAAATCCGAATCGGCCAGCATCTCCAGAAGATAGGGGATACATAACTGCCCCTGTGATACCAGCACCTTGACCGCCTCATTGACCACACCCTGATATTGCGGGCTTTCATAGGTGTCGTAGGCGAATACCGAGGCGACAGCCTGCAGCGCCTGGCGATAATCCTCTCCCTCGAGGCCGGGAATATTTTCCTTGAACCAATCCAGACCCATGGAAATACGTTCGGGATCGTCGGATGAGATTAATTTTAATGCATTAACGAGACTGTGTCTTCTTATAGCCAATTTTATTCCTCCTGATCCATAAGAGTTTAACAGGTTTCGAGACAGGATTTAGGAAATAAACTATTTATTATGGATTATGTCAACCTGATTGATTAACGCTGTTTTTTATAGCCCTTATATTCGGTGAAATAGTCTTTCGAGAGTTTGCGAATCAGGGGAAGAAGCAGTAGAAGCGCAATCAGGTTCGGGAGCGCCATCAAGGCGTTGCCGATATCGCACAGGTTCCAGACCAGCTTGATCTTAATCGAAGCTCCCAGCGGTATGAATAACAGGAATATCCAGCGGTAGATAAAGCGTTTCTCACGACCAAACATATATTCGAATCCCTTTTCGCCGTAGTACGACCAGCTTATCAGGGTGGAGAAGGCGAAGAATGCCAGCCCGATCGAAACGATCACATGCCCCCAGTGCGGTATGAACGAGTTGAAAGCATAGGAGGTCAGCTCCGGTCCCTGCACGATAGTCCAGTCCTTGGTCATGATGATAATCAGCGCGGTCATGGAGCAGATTATGATCGTATCGATAAACGGCCCCAGCATTGCCACCAGGCCCTCGCGTACCGGCTTGTCGGTCTTGGCCGCGGCATGAGCCATAGGCGCGGTGCCCAGTCCGGATTCGTTGGAGAAAATCCCGCGCGCCACGCCGTGACGAAGCGCGATCATAAATGCCGAACCGGCCATTCCGCCGGTGACAGCGTCGGGATTGAAGGCCGACTTTATGATCAGGTTGAAGGCCGCCCCGGCCATATCGAGATGCGAGAATATTATATAAAGCGAACCGATGACATAGAAGATCGACATCACCGGCACGATCTTAGAGGCCACCTGCCCGATGCGTTTGATTCCACCGATGATAACCATTCCAATCAAAGCCGCCAGCATAAGGCCCACAATCAGCTTGAACCAGAAATCGGAGGCATCGGCAAGGTTGCCGTAGGCCAGGCCCGAAAGCGCATTGGCGACCGAATTTGCCTGCGCCATGTTGCCGATTCCAAAGGCTGCGATGGCTGTGAACAGCGAGAAGAAGATTGCAAGGAATTTGAACTTGGGGCCCAGGCCCATCTCGATATAATACATCGGCCCGCCGCGCACATAGCCGTCGGGATCGATCTTACGGAATCTCTGCGCCAGAGTACATGATGTGAATTTTATGGCCATGCCAAAAAGCGCGGTCAGCCACATCCAGAATATCGCCCCCGGACCGCCCCAGTAAATCGCCTCGGCTACGCCCACGATATTTCCGGTGCCGATAGTAGCAGAAAGAGCCGCCGACAGCGCCTGGAAATGTGTGATGGCGCCCTCATGTTCGGGCTTATCGTATTTGCCGGAGATCAGTTCCACGCCATGTTTGAAGCCCCGGAACTGCACGAATTTGAGGGTGATGGAGATTATCAGCCCGACGCCCAGGAGAGTGAAGGCCAACGGCGCCGACCATAGAAATCCCGAGATGCTGCCGGTCCAGTCGGTTAAAGATTCCACAAATCCCATGATAAATTTTTATAATCAGTTTTTGGAATTCTGTCAATGATAATTTCTGGGCGCCCCATCTATGAGAACGTTTTGATAAGGCCAGCAATATAGAAATAAGAACCGATACGCGTCATTCCGAGGGAATCTGCGCGGTTGCCTCGAGAATAGTCGCGGAGATTGCCACATCGCTTCGCTCCTCGCGATGACGAATATCGATGTGCTCAGGGTTTATCAATAAGCCCTAAAGGGGGTGTTGATAAAGTCTGTGGTAAAATCTTTTATCTTTATTTTCATCTCCAAAATAATTATAATCAAATGGTTCGTGCCGGGCTTATCTCCTGTTGCGCCCGGATGACGTTGAGCATGAGGACGTAATCAACGCACAAAATCTCAAACGAAAAACAAGACTGACAGGGGGAGAGATGTCGGGAAGTATAGATTCACGAGAGTATGCAAATTATATGCAGTTCACTCTTTCGGGCGATCAGAGCCTGGATTTTGCGGTGCGGGCATGGAAACGCGTTGGGGAGGATACCGAACGCAAGGGCCTTAAAAGGGCGCTGGTTATTTCGAAGACCAATGGGCGGTTGTCGTCGGGGGATATGAACCAGCTCGGCTCACGGGTCTCACAGTATCTGCGCGGGTTCAAAATTGCGCTGGTGGGTGAGGAGTCGGGCGGACGTCATCTGGCCGAGGCGTTGAGCCGTCAGTCCGGATGCGATGCCCGCGAATTCCGCAGCCCCCACCAGGCCGAGGACTGGCTGGAACGAGGGTAAGTTAATATCTGAATCTCATCTTTGGTGGCCCATGCTTCAGCATGGTTAAAAATAATTAAATGTTTGGCAAGACACCCCAAATTGTAGGTAAACGGCTAAAATATAAAAAACTTACAAACTTAATAATATCAATTAAATATTCTCCCAAAGTAAAAAATTATTCCGAACACCATTAGAAGAACACATAAAATGGACTGAAAGCCTGCTAGACTTCTGATTGGGCCAAAAGTATGATATTCCCTTTTTCGCGGAAGCAGTTTTTGTATCCATTTGCCAATATCAACTTCTCGAAAGCTCAGGTTAAATGTATTTAGTAGACTAAATACAATAGCATTTTTCCAGAGAATTAATTCCCACTTTAAAAGGCTAATTTTTTCTCCCTGTCTTTGTGCACTGCTATAGGATTTTGCCAAAAAATCATCTGATATTTTGCCATCTGTGTTAAAAAAGATAATTTTAAATTTTCCGCATTTATTGAAATGGAAAAAAATATAGTAAAGTGGTGTACATATAAGATAAATGAATAAAACAATTTGAAATGGCCGAGATAAATTTGCACCATATTCAAATGGCAGATCTAGAAAAACTCTACCAAAAATATTTTGATGACTACGTTGCAGTGCACAGGTTATTTCTCTTTCTATTTGCCGATAGCCATTTTTGGCAAAAGCATCTTTCAAAGCGACTAACTTAGAGGGATCAGTATCATATCTTAGAGACTTAAGACCTTTCGCTCTAGACATTTCTTGAATTATGGGAAGAGAATCTGCTTCAAATAAAAGTCCCGTTATCATAGACTTTTGAAAATAGCTATTCCGAATATTTGTGTTTTTCATGTTTGCATTTCGCAAGCTTGTAATTCTCTTCTCAACATTTGTTATAGAGTCTCCATAAACCTTTTTATTCCAGCCAAAAATCTTATAGTACTCACTCATATCAGAAAATAGTGTTTCTGAACAATTTGAATTACTCATGTCAGAATTATCCAAAATGGAATTAACAAATGCAGCCCTAAAAAGAGTGGCCGAAGTAAGATCGCAATATGATAAATCTGAATTCACAAATACAGATAGACGGAAACTCGCGTGGTTCATTATTGCATCATTAAAGCTGCAATTTACAAAGATGCTTTGATCCAATTTTGAAGATGAAAGATCGGCATTTGAAAAATCGCAATTATAAAATCTAGCTCCGCGACAATCAATTGATCTAAGATTTGCATTAGAAAAGTCTCCATCCGAATAAATTAGGTCGAAAAAATACCCTTCTTCTAATTCTAACCTTTTGCCAAATTCCGAATTTGAGTTTAGCCATGTCTCATGGAGGATAAATAGACTGTCTAATTCATGCAAATGTCTACTAACGGAATCAGATTCACCTTTATATCTCCAGCGGTTAACAAATTTTGATGGTTCTGAACCCTCAGCCATACAAATTTGGAATAATTGGATTAGCAGAAATATCGATATAACTCTTGATTTCATATTTTGCTTGGACTTCCAGTTTAGCCCTGATGTCCATTCATTATTATTTGTGGGATTTTGGTCTAATTGCTGATTAATTCTTTTTAAAACTGTTCCAGCGAAAATTTATACTATTTATTTCCTCTTAACCTATTCAATGCTTGTTCAGCATCTGCTTTCCAATGTTCCAGATCATGCGGCTTTGGATCTGGACATGAATTAAAAATCTCTATTGCTTCCGACCTGTACTCAGTTGCTTTGTCCGTATTTCCCAATTTTTCTTCGAATTCACCCATAAAACTCCGAGCCTTGCCCTTGCTCATAATCCAATATGGATTCCCAGCAATACTATCATCATTATTAAGCATATTATAAGCTACTTCAAGATTTTTTATTGCTACTCTGATTGATTTATCACCACCAAGCTTTCCCTGGGCAATACCTAGGTTCAAATACTGATTATAATGTTGCTTGTCCTTTTCAGTTGCATAGGTTGAATAAAATATTGATTTAAAAAGCCGCTCTTCATCACTGAATCCCCATTCTGATTTGTCTATTCCCATTTCATCGAGAGAAAAATAAATATAACCCAACGCCATCGCAGCTCCCCAATTTTCGCAATCATAATTCAAGGCTCTTTTATAGCTCTCAATTGCCTCCATGATCTTGCCTTGTTTGTAAAGGGTTTTGGCAGATTCTATTTGTTCCGCAGATTTTTCTGAGGCACTGACATGGATATTTTCCTGCCCGGCTGGAATTGTGGTATAAACTTTCACGTCCTGAACATTTTTAATTCCGATATTAATAATGGTTTCCCTTAATCTTTCTATGGATGAATTGATCTCTTTTAATTGAATACTAAACAATTTCCCCACGCTTACACCTTTTGCAAAAGGAACCATCATCAATCCGATCAACACAAGTAACAAAACAATTGTAAAGTAGGTCGCGATAGGAGGATTAATCACAAAGTTGAAATAGCAAATCGATAAAACCATTAAAATACACGAAAATATCCATAAAAATAAAAATAGAGTACTGCCTATTTCAAAGGTTTCCTTACTATCTTTGCCCATTTTCTATTCCTTTTCAGGATGGCTGCCTTATCAGGCCTCCTGAGTTTTTCACTTCTTCATATTAATTTACCTGCAGCACTAGCCGATTTCCCGACGCCCGGCGTCTACCAGTGTCAGTTCATAACATAATTATGCTGGTGTGGGAAGTCAATTATTATTTTGGGTTTTTTGGTGGAAGGTTTGCCGTATGAAGGTAGGCGGAGATTGCCACGTCGCTCAAGCCAAAGGCTCTTGCTCCTCGCAATGACGACTTTCCGGGTGCGGAGATTGCCACGTCGCTTCGCTCCTCGCAATGACGACAGTCGCGGGGCACGGGGACGTACCCCGCGCACAACACATCGGCCGGACGGCCTCGTTCCTCGCAATGACGGTATTACGAACGCGGAGATTGCCACGTCGTCCTCGACCCATGGTCGGGACTCCTCGCAATGACGACAGTCGCGGCGCACGAGGATGCACGCAGTCGAAGCCGGAAAGGATCGTTTATGAATCGGTAAAGATTCTTCGCTCACTGCGTTCGCTCAGAATGACAGGTGATAGTTAACCCGCAGGATGTTGAATATATTTTCAGGTGAAGTGTAGTACAGATAGAAGCGCAAATGATGGGAGGATGGCGATGGAAGTTACGATATTTTTCCTGGTCTTTGCGGGGGTGTTCATTTTTACTAACCTGTACCTGAGCCTCAGGATCGTACATGATCTCAAAAAGCGCGGTTATGATGCCAGCTATTTCTGGATGCGTGTAATGATTATAAAGTATGCGCGTCAGTACAAGAAAGCCACGATCAGGGAAACCGGAGAACCGGGGCCGTTCTATCGTCCCTGGCTTATCACCATCAACGGCGCGCTTTTGTTTGCAATTCTGGCGGGTTTGAATGCTCTGCTGATGCGTTAGGGGATTGCTTATTTCGTTAAAGATTCTTCGCTGCACTCAGAATGACATCTTGTGGCCACTGACTTTTTCAACAAGCCTTGAAGATTGGGGCACCCGCAATAACTCCACCAGGCATAAACTCTAAGGTGTTTGTGTATATATTCTAAGAGGGGGGATGTTAAATCACAGTGAATAAAGAATCCATAATTCTATGACAGACCGTGCCTTATAGAATATATATCATACCGGATGGAAATAGTTTATATAATGCTTGACATAGGGACTAAATATATATTTATTAGGACAGACAAATTCCGCACATACAATGGGGCGAATTGACTGTTTTGAATTATCGGGGCTATTATTATCGTAGTAAATATAAAATTCCTCACGATTTCCTACCGTGTGGGTGTCCATAATGCGCTATTAAATTTAGCGTAACGTAGTGAAGCCTGCCATGACCTCCCTGGCAGGCTTGCTTTTTATGTCAGATCGTTAAGGATTTCCCTGTATCGCGGGATTATCTTCTCGCGGCTGTAGATCTTTGCAGATTCAGCAATTTTATTGCGGTCCACCGGCAGCATATCCAGATATTTCCGGATAGCCTTCTTTATCTCATTTCCCGATGGATCATGCGGGAAATTGATCCCGCCGGTTTGTTCCACGATCTCTACCATACCGCCGTCATGGGTTGCAAGTGTGAAGCATCCGCATGCCGCGCCCTCGGGAAGTGTGAGGCCGAAACCCTCGCCGACCGAGGGCAGGATCACCGCGCCGGCTTTTTTGTATTCTTCGGCCAGGGCTTTCTGGTCAAGAGGCGGAAGTATCTCGACATTTTCAACATCTTTCGCTGTCAGCTCCAGGTGTTCCTTAAGAAGGCCGCTGCCAAAGATCTTCACATTGATTTCGGGAATTTCAGATGCGGCTTTTATCAGAAGGTCGATGTTTTTACGTTTAATGAATGCCGAGGGGCAGATCAGGTACTTATCATCTTTCTCCTCGCCCTGATAATTGAATATCTCCTGATTGTAGGGCATATTCAGGACAACCGAATTCTTGGTTGTAATCGAGGCCATATATTTCGAGACTACATTGACTATCCTGGCGGTCTTGAAGACACGGTTGGCCGCCGGCCTTAAGAGCGGAATATCGCGCAGCATAAAAGCGTCGGTGCCATGGCAGGTGACCATAAGCGGGCATCCGGTTTTACGTGCCAGACGCGAGGCAATCATACCCGGCGGAAGCCACCAGTGCGCCCAGATCAAATCATAATCGCCTTTTTTGAACTCCTCGTGGGCGGTTTTTGACGACTGCCTGAAGTAATTCCAGAGCTTAGACCATTTGAGAGGATTTTTATATAGCTTGTGCATAGTGCCGCCGAAGCGTATAGGACAGACATGGAAATCGAAATCACCTGAAAGATCATTAATCAAATTCTTTAGAAATATTCCCGCCATATCATTATCGTTTTGCGGGTAGTTATGTGTGAGAATGAAGATTTTCTTTTTGGCCATATTGTCTCCGGCTGTATATTCAATTGATAAGATTAAGAATATAGCGGCCGCAATTCAACAAATATTATAATTCTGTATAAAAATACCGGCTCAATTATAAATGAGCCGGTATTGATTGTTTTATGCATCTGTTTAACAGTAGAAAATACCGTCATTATTCGGGTCGCAGGGAGGCGGGCTTCCACTTATAAAGATGTAGTTTATGAGATTGACAACGTCGCTAATGTTAATCTCATCGCTGCAGTTGACATCGCCTGCATTATATGCATCAGGTGCCGGCCCGCCCATGAAAATAAATTTTATTAGATAAACCGCATCAACCAGATTAACCCTGTCGTCGCCATTTGTATTCCCGCACATACAGCCAGTGCCGCGCGCGCCGATTAAAACTCCGCAATTATTGTTTTCCGGTGCGCAGGGTGAATGCTCGAATATTGCAAAATTACCACTATTCGGATCGCAGAAGCCGGGCGGAAGCGAGAAATTATTATTAATTGCAGAATAGTCGGTACTGAATCCGAAGTAGTTGCCATCGGAATTGCCAAAGATATCACAACAGGCGATATTGGCTATATCCCCGATAAAACTATGAACCCCGGTTCCGTTATTAAAAGCACAGATGCTGTTTTCAATGTTCGCATCCGCTGTAAAGAAAGCAATCCCGCCACCTTCAGTTCCGGTATTTCCGACGACCGTAATATTCATGAGATTGCTGAAGGATAAATCTCCGCATACTATAGCTCCGCCATAGAAAGCCTGATTATTGTAAAATACGCAGTTTTCCATATTGACGGAGATATTACCATATTGGAAATACAGTGCACCGCCATAGCCATCGGCGATTCGGGCTGAGTTTGCTTCGAAATGGCAATTATTAAGGGTAGCGGCGACCGGCACATCAGAGGTGCCGTTGAAGAAGATCGCTCCTCCGTGAATAGCATTGTTGTTTTTGAAGGTACATCCGATAATTGTCGGTCCAGCGCCGAAACCGGAGATAGCGCCGCCGTCTACCGGGCCTTCATTTCCATCGAAAATGCAACTTTTGATAGTAGGTGAGGAGTTCTCGCAATATATACCGCCGCCAATAAATCGGTCTCTTTCAAAGGGGCCGAATCCGCCTGTTATAGTGAATCCATCCACAATTGAATTGCCATCTTCACCGGCAACGAAACGGAAGGCGCGATGTGGTTCGGAAATGTCTCCCTCGGGATTTATGGTGGTCATTTCAGGCCCCATCTCGGATTTTACGACAATCGCTTTCCCACCAAATTCGAGATCGCGGTTGAGATCGCCGCTATATATCCTCGGCCCGACCATAACCGTATCGCCGGGATTGGCGGCATCGATTCCATCCTGAATTGTAGGCTGATCGAGCGGGACGTTTATTACTGCCGATGTGCCCGCCACAGCCGTGAATATAATTATGGAAAAAATTCCAATTGCAAATTTTGGCATCTGAACCTCCCGGATTATATTTTCGCTGTGATAGTCGTCACTCTAAGCAAGATCGATATGTCTATCTAAAAATAAACATTTCTGTCAAAATATCAATGTTTTTAAGTCGGAAAATGACCATTTAAATAGTGATTTTTTTCACTTTCTCATTGACATTTTTCCATCAAAATTGTTATTTTGCGGGTTTCAGATGGTAATTCAGGCGGTGTGATAAGCCGCTTTTTTCATTAAATTTAAAGGAGAGCATGATTGTGAGTCCCCTTATCATTATCATCATTGCCGCAGTTGTCATTATTGCGGCAATTATAATAATTGTCCTCAAGAATTACCACAAGGTTGGGCCTAATGAGGCGCTGATTATATCGGGTGGTAAGAAGCGGACAATCACCATGCCCGACGGCACCACGCGGCAGATCGGGTATCGCTACAGGATCGGCGGAGGTACATTCGTAAGGCCGTTTATTGAGCAGGCGCGAATTCTTCCGCTGGAAATAATTCCCATGGATTTTCAGGTCACGGATGCAATTTCCACCAATGGAATCCGCTGCACTGTTAAGGGCACGGCCGAGGTCAAGATTGCTGGCGATGACAAAGCGATTCATCTGGCCGCAGAGCAGTTTTTGGGCAAGCCGATTTCGGATATTCGTGATGTAGCCATGCGTACCCTTGAGGGCTCTACGCGCGCATTGATCGGCAGTATGCATCTGGAATCGATCAACAAGGCCCGCAAGGAATTTTCGCAGAAAGTGCTCGATGACGTGGGCGAGTATTTCGCCAACATGGGCCTGAAACTTCTGTCCTATAACTTAAAAGAAATTACCGATCCCTCCGGCTATCTGGAGGCTCTCGGAAAGCCGCGCATAGTTGAGGCCCGGCGTGACGCCGAAGTTGCCGAGGCTGAAGCGGCTCGCGATGCGATCATCAGATCGGCCCAGGCGAAGAAAGAAGGGGACATCGCCAAAATTGGAGCCGAGACAGAAGTCGCCGAAGCGGATCATTCTTTTGACCTGAAGAAAGCCGATCTCCAGAAATCATTGAATATGAAAAAGGCGGATGCTGATTTCTCCTATGAGCTGGAACGCCATAAGCTGAATCAGCAGCTTAAGTCCGAAGAAGCCAAGGTCAAGGCAATCGAGAAGGATTCGGCCATTCAGCTCGAGATTAAAGAGATCGAGCGCAGGGAACAGGAGCTGGAGTCCACAGTGCGCCGTCCAGCCGCGGCAGAGCAGTATCGTCTTGAGGCCGAGGCCAAGGGTATGGCTGAAGCGAAACGCATTCAGGGAATTGTCGAAGCAGAGCTTCTGGACAAGGTGGGCGAGTCGGAAGCCGAGGCAATTCGCAGGAAAGCGGAGGCCTGGAATTCGTATTCACAGCCTGCACTCCTTCAGATGATGTTCGAGAAGCTGCCTGACCTTGCCAGGGAAATGGCTGCGCCGATTTCCAAGGTGGATAAAATCGTGATGGTCTCTAATGATGGCAAGATGGGGACCTCGAAAATCACCGGCGAGATGGCATCGATGATGTCACAGCTTCCCACGGTCGTAAAGTCGATGACCGGATTCGACCTTGAGGACTGGGTCAAGCGTATGGGCGGTCAGGCCGAAGCGAAAACTTCTGAAAGCTCCAAAGAAGAGGGCGGCAAAAAGAAGGAATAAGGAATGATTTCGACCAGAATCGGGCGTCTTGAATATTCCACAACCCTCCGAATCAGCGCCAAGGCCAAGGCTATGAAGGCGGAGGGGATTAATGTTATAGATTTTTCAGTGGGCGAGCCGGATTTTGCCACACCGACAAACATCAAAGAAGCCGGAATCAAGGCAATAGAAAATAACTTCACGAAATACACGGCCAATGATGGTATTCCAGAGCTCAAGCAGGCGATCCGGACGCGTCTGATGCAGGATCACGGCCTTGAGTATGATCCGAAGGAAATAATAGTCTCCTCCGGCGCCAAGCATTGTATCTATAATGCTCTTATGTCTGTCGTTAATAAGGGTGAGGAAGTAATAATCCCCGCGCCGTATTGGGTGTCGTACCCGCAGATGGTTCTGATGGCCGACGGCAAGCCGGTTATTGTTCAGACCAAAGAGGAAAACGGTTTCAGGATGACTCCTCAGGAACTAAAAGACAATCTCAATTTCAATACCAAGGCGATTATTATCAATAATCCCAGCAATCCCACCGGTTCGGCATATACTCGTGAGCAGTTGGAGGAGGTCTGCGAGGTTGCCGCTTCCGAAGGACTTTTAATCATTGCGGATGAGATTTATGAAAAAGTTATTTACGATAATTTCAAGTTTACCTCGATAGCTTCATTGAGCGACAAGATCCGGGAAAAGACTGTTATTATAAACGGCGTATCCAAATCGTATTCAATGACCGGATGGCGTATCGGCTATGCTGCAGGACCGCGTGAGCTTATATCGGCAATGAATATCGTGCAGTCGCATATGACCTCCAATCCGAATTCTGTAGCGCAGAAGGCGGCGGTTGAGGCATTTTCGGGCAATCAAGCTGCAATCGGACAGATGACCGCGCAGTTCAATTCACGCCGAAATTATATGCTCAATAAGCTTAAGAGAATTCCCAATGTCTCTTGTTATGAGCCGCAGGGGGCATTTTATCTGTTCCCCAATACTTCGGCTTACTACAATACCGAATTCGGCGGCATGAAAATCCGCAACTCATTCGGTCTGTCCTACTATCTTCTCAAAGAAGCGGCGGTGGCTGTGATTCCGGGAAGCGCATTTGGCGCTGACCAGAATATCCGATTGTCGTATGCCACCTCGATGGAAAATATAGAGGAAGGGACTGACAGAATTATCGAGGCTATGGAGAAGTTGAAGGAATCGCCTAAGTACAAAGAAGTGGCCTTGCAGAATGTGATGACCGAGCCGAAGGCAATGACAGATTCCAACCTGGAAATCTCTACCGAGGAGCGCGACGCATTGGTTCAGGAGGCCGAAGCTGCCCTTCCTTATGACAGATATTTCGAATGGAATGCCAATATAAATGGCATCATCATTCAACTGCGCACTAACGTCCCGCATCTGTATGGTTTCTGGGTGGAGAACTGGTATCCGGCGCAGCTCGAATCCGATCTTGAGCCGCACGGGATTATCTATGCCGTTGACGGCGTCCCCGGAAGAACGCCCTACGCATACTACAACCGTGCCATGAAAACCGCCATCATGTTTAATACGACATATTACGGTCAGGTGCGAAGCTGGGCGCTGGGTATGGTTGCCGATTTGAGCGAGCGGCTTCTGGATGTACACGGGATTCGTGCGGCATGTATTGATTATGAGGGCAAAGCAATTGCCTTGATTGGTCCCAAGGGACTCAAGCGCGGCTCGACATTTATAAGGCTTCTGGAAGATGATGAATCGAATTTCGTTACGAACGATTTTATCTTCGTGCGTTATCGTGCCGCCGATGCTGTGGCCGATTCTCCCGAGCGTAAATTCTATTTCAAGACCGTGATTGCCAAAGACCATCCTCATTATGAAAGAGTTTTCGACCGCAGTAAATGCGAAAATGTTGTCACCAAACGTTCCGACTGGACCAACACTGATATAATCAGCGAGGAGCTTCCTCTCGATCTGGGCGAACCATACTGCTACTGGGGCAGCAAAGATTCGCGAGCGATGGTCGATCCGGCCTGGATTAAGGGGCCGCATAAAGTAGTCAAGCGTTCACGAATAAAGGCGGTGGCTCTTCTTGCAAACGAGCCCAATGCTCCGGCGGTGGAGAAGCTTTCGCAGGACGATGCACTGGATTATATCTCACAGGGCAAGTACCGTCTTCCCAGCGGCGCCGGGATGGGACCTGTAAGGGAACAGCCCTTCTTCAATCCGTATATGCTGGGCGATCCTGTCGAGCTCGAAGATTTGCAGAGGCGCAATTTCCATCAGTTATTCCGTGTAGCCGATGCGTATAAAGTCAATATAGCGGCGATTCCCTCGGAGGCGCTTAAGTCGCGTGTCAAAGAGTTGATCGGGTAGGAGGAAAGATTATGGCGAATACACTTGGAATCGTTAAGCCCGACGGCGTCAAACGCAAGCTGGTTGGAAATGTTATTTCCAGGATAGAAAAGGCTGATCTGGTTTTACGCGGTATGAAAGTCCTGAAGCTATCAAAAGATCAGGCGCAGAAGTTTTATGCGGTTCATGAGGGTAAGCCGTTTTATAATTCACTGGTGGAATTCATGACCTCCGGGCCAATCGTTGTGATGGTAATTGGCGGACATGATTCGATTAGGAGATGGCGTGACCTGATGGGTGCCACCGATCCGGCTAAGGCAAAGTATAACACAATCCGGCGCGAATATGGAACATCGGTCGAGAAAAATGTCGTCCATGGCTCAGATAGCGAGGTTACCTCTAAAGCCGAGGTATCGTTCTTTTTCAATGATGATGAAATTCTTCCCAAGGGGATTTAAAAATGTCCGATTCTCTCTATGACATGAATTACTACAGCCGTTTCAATCGCGACCTTCAAAGGCGCTTGAACAGTCCCAATATAAAAGAAGTAAAGCTGAGTGACATGAAGGAGCCGTCCTATCAAACCGGACAGCGCACGAAGTACGGTTCATGGGGATGGCGTTCTGCAGTGTCCAGCAGAATCGGCGGCAAGACGGTTTATCTTGGATCAGAGAAATGCCGTGAATATCATCTGACAGACGGCAAGAAACAGATTATCCGCAATGCCCCCGAAGAGCTTGATAAGGTTTTGCATTTGATGGAAACCTTGCCTATTGTCAAACTGCGCCGTCAGATGGGCGAGAATCCGGAGTTCAATCCTAAATGCAATTTGTATATGTCCATGGCCGATCCCAAGAATGCGCGTAACGCTCTGATGTGGGGACATACTATGGGCAAACCGACCAATGCACCCGGCCCGGAATTTACCCTGATACATATCCCGGAAGAACATCATATCCGCCAGCAGGTGCTGATGCTGCCCGATTATAATACCACGATAGTACTTGGCTCGGATTATATGGGTGAGGACAAGAAGGGATTTCTGCGCAATGGCATGTATTCAGCCGACAAGCTTAATATGCTGGGGCTTCATGCCGGTACCAAGGTTGTGATTATCCAGGATAAAAAGAGCGGCAAACTGAAAAAATACGGTGTGCTTCTTTTTGGTCTTTCTGCTACCGGCAAAAGCACCTGGTCATGCCATCAGCTTGGCCTCGACTGGAAGAAAGACGAGCGCACTCTTGTATGCCAGGACGATATCTGCTTTTTGAAGAATGACGGTTCCGCATACGGCTCCGAGCAGAATTATTTCGTCAAGACCGATGTCGATAAAAAGCTTCAGGAGTCGATGTATAATGCGCTGGTGCATAAGAGTGCGATGTATGAAAATGTCATGATCGACTCTGCCGGCAATCCGCAGTTTCTGGATGAGAATCTTTGCGGCAATGGCCGCGCGGTTATTATGCGCAAGCAGTTGAAGATCAAACGCGGTCACTGGCCGTTTGCGATGAAAGATATCTGGTATCCGACTTTAAATCTTCCGCCGGTAGAGGAGCTTGACGGGATAGTTTTTGCCTTTATTACAAGGCGTAATACGATCATGACCTTCTCGCAGCGCTTGACACCCACTCAGGCGGCACTTGCATATCTCTGGGGCGAGTCCAGTCACAGCTATGCCTCCAATCCGGCCAAGGCGGGCGAATCGGTTCGTACGGTGGGGACTGATCCGTTTATCGTGGGATCGCGCGCCGCCAAAGTGAATATGTTTTACAATATCGTTATGGACCTCGCCAACAGCTATCCTGACAAGGTTCATTTCTATCAGTACAACACCGGCGGTATGGGCGAGATTATCGATAAGGACAGAGACGGCAACAAGAATATGATTCGCAAAACAGAGCGTGTGCCGATCGATACGATGGCTGCAATACAGCGCGGCGATTTGCGCGGCACCAATGAATACCGTCCCAGCCTTTTCGGCACCGAGGAAATAATTTCAGCCGAGGGCGTTGACCTTAGTATGTATCGTCCCGAGAAATATTACTCGCAGGAGCAGATCGATAATTACCTGCGTGATCTGGTAAACGGCCGCCGCAAGTTTACCGAGAATGTTGCGGAGGAGGGTTTGATGCCGGAGATAATAAGAGCAGCCGAGGTATCATACAGCATCGCGCCCGATTCCGGTACGACTGTTTCGATGGCAACTATAAGACAGAAGGAGGAGCCGCCTCCTCCCAAAGAAAAGCCGGTGACAAAGCTGACCGACTGGAAACCGAATCCGCGTCTTGCGCGCGACCGCGGCTGGCGATATGGTTGATAATGTTTTGGAATTATTGTATAAATATAAATACCGCCTGAGATAACAAGGCGGTTTTTTGTAGAGGATGGATTGATTAAAATGTAGCCCACCTGAAAGATGGGGAGCAGCCAACATTCACCTGCTGTGTTTCTTTTCAAAATCGGACGTAGCAGTTGAAAAATATTATGCCCGCCCGTTGGGTGGGATACAAAAGGTACAAAATGATTTCCCAGGGTGACCCAATCTTTAGATTGGGTAAGGGCTTTCGCCATATGAATATTCCTCCCAAGCTGAAGCTTGGTGCACCCGGGCAAACTTATCCTGTCATTCTGAGCGTAGTGAAGAATCTTTTTGAATCGTGCGAGATTCTTCGGTCGTTTCACTCCCTTAGAATGACATCAATAGCATATATAAAATATGATCAGGTTCGAATTTACAGTTGAGGGGACGCCGATCTCGCAACAGGCCAAAAAGCGGCGCGTTCTTAATCAATGGAAGGCACAGGTGCGCAACACTGCACGCAAGTACTGGCCTCATAAACAGCCCCCGACCAGGGATCAGATTCGTATGACCCTGACGTATTTTTATAAATTCGAAGCTCTGGATGTTGACAATATGATCAAGCCGATTCAGGATGCCTTGATCGGACTGGTCTATAATGATGATAAGCAGATCACCGATGTTTACAGCCGCAAGCGCAAACTTAATACGAGCTTTCGTTTGTTGAACGTCTCGCCGGCAATTGCACGCGGACTTGCCAGTGGCCGGGAGTTTTTGCATGTGCTGATCGAAGATGCAAGGATGGTATAAAATAATTGCAGCCCACCTGAAAGGGCTTGTTGGAAAAGTATGTTGATTTAATCTGTCATTCTGAGCGAAGCGAAGAATCTGCATGATTCGTGAAAGATTCTTCGGTCGTTTCACTCACTCAGAATGACAGTACAAGGGCATTTTAAAAAATATATGGCGCAGCGAAAAACAGACAGAGAACGCAAACGGATCACCGCAATCGCGCGGGAGTATGCCGAGAAGGGGTATGATGTTAATGTCAGCCCGAATCGTGATGAGCTCCCGGAATTTCTGCAGAACTTCCGTCCTGATATCGTTGCCACAAGCTACAACGAAAATGTTGTGGTGGAGGTCAAGGCGGGAAAGAATCTGGTCAAGTCGCCATATCTTCCCAAGCTGGCCAAGGCTATCGAGGAAAACGAGTGCTGGCGTTTCGAGATGGTGGTCACCAATCCGCGCCGCAAGAATGAACCGATTGAAGATGATATCGATGTCCTGAATAAAGGGGATATCATAAAGCGTATCGATGAGATAAAACATCTTCTGGAAATAGGGCAGATCGAGGCGGCGATTCTTTTGGGATGGTCGGCAATCGAGGGCACGCTCAGGCTTCTGGCAAAAAAAGAAAGAGTTAAGATAAAGCGACGGACGCCCTCATACGTGGCTAAAAAGATGCTCAACCTGGGAATCATCACTCAGGAGGATCATGACATCCTTCATGACGCCATCGAACTCCGCAACGCAGTTATCCACGGCTACAAAACGGCCCAGGCCGATTCGGGTGTGGTGGTGGATATGCTGGCGATAGTGGAAAAATTATTGACAGATTTATAAAACTGCTGGCAAAAGCCTGAACAATTTACATGCAGTACAAAATAACCTTATGAGACGCAGTTCATTCCGAATCCGTCCTGGGCAATTCTAATCTCTAACGGTAATCAGACTCTCTCTTATATGAGTCAGTTCTCCTAAAGTGATTATTGGATCCGGTCGATGAATTAAGGGTGAAAATAAATGCTGGAGATATTTGTTGGAGCAAATGTCTTCCGTTATCATCCTCTGTAGTGACACCGCGGAAAAAATCATAGAATAAAAAATAAGTAGGGAAAGAGGTTTTTATGGCTCTATCAAGATGTCTCGAGCGGCACTCGCCGCCCAAAAGCAATCGATATGTTTCTTATGCGTTTCCATTAGGCTATCCAAACTCATCGACAATCTGTGGAAATCCAAACTGTCAAAATCCCGGAGTCATATGGCTAAAGAGAGATGAGAAGGGCAAGTACCAAAATGGAATGAGGTTCTTTTCATACGATTCGCATGTTGCCAGTGTAAGAGTAGGTGACCAAAATATAAAGACACTTCAGACTAGAATAGATAACGAATCTTGAGAGGAGGAAAAAAATGGGAGGCGTCAGACTGATGAAATCCATAGTTTTAGGATTTTTATTATTATTTACGCTCAGTGTGGCCTGTAGCCTGAGCAAAGAGGAAGCCGAGGCCAGAGAAGCCGCACGGCAAGTTAGAGTGTTTTTTGATAACATTTTGCAGAAGGGCGACTTGAAAACTGCTTATGGAATGCTTTCGGCAGATACAAGGGTGACATGGCTTATGTATGGCGGAGAATACTATAATTCAATTGTTACAGCTGTTATAAGGGATGATAGCGAAACCCTGCCGGATAACGTTAAACTCATTAGGGAAGCAGTCGCTGAATTTACCCCCGTACCTATGAACTTGATTCGTTATGAAATTGGTAATCCGAAATATTTTAATGATTCTGCCATAGTGCCCATAACTTTTTGTGTCGCTTCGGTACCTGAATTAGACCAACTTTTTGATTCATTTATAGAGATGGTCGAAAATAACAATTTTAATGATATGACTTACAATATGAAAAAGGAGACGATTGTATGGACAGCCCAAAAAATTAAAAGTGCCGTTAAGGACAAAACCTTTGAAATGCAGGTAAAAGCTAGAGATATAACATTAATCAAAGAAAATGGAAAATGGAAACTATCACTCGCTGAAAGCCCTGAAACTGCGTTAAAACAGAACAAGACCGAAGAAGCCCAGCTTGTCTTAAAGCAGATCTATATAATGCAGCGCACATACAGAAAGCAGTTTGATACCTATTCGGAAGATTTGATGGCTTTAGGTGTTGAAATTCCCTGGAACGCCCGGTATGATTATTCAATAGTCTCGTTTGACTCTACCACATTCGTGGCTCAGGCACATTTGTCTTCTCCGGGTGTCGACGATGACCCCACTCCTGACACCTGGACAATTGATCAAGACGGGAGTATCATGCATGTGTCGAATGATATAACAAACTAAATAGTGGGCATTTACATTGGTAAGGTGTTGGCAAGAAAAGAGTCAACACCTTTCTTATTTCCAATAGTATTACCATTTATAATATTTAACATTATCAAAATCACCGAAAGATCTACCGCTTGATGCTCTTCTCGACATCGCCCAGCATCTCTAAAAGATTGGCAGCGACAAAGCCCGCAATTGCGAGCGCAACCATAATAATGATTATTATCAGAACGACATTCATAGCCCCTCCTCTAAGGATTTGAATTTAAACTAACATTTTTGTATGGAGAGGTCAAGATTAAACAACGGGAGAGATTTTTGGGGGTGGCAAATAATCTCAAGGTGACCCAATCTTCAGATTGGGAAGTTATTTTAATAAGCAAACCATTTATCCCAAGCTGAAGCTTGGCACACCCAGGCAATGACAGGGTGGCACGCCCAAACTGGCTTTGGGCGGGTAGAAAATATTTAACCTGCCCAAACGAAGTTTGAGCAGGCCACCCGGATGATGCTTTCGGCCGATTATCCTTGAAATGACATTTTATAGCGGTAGGGCAGAATCCAAGCGAATCGCAGTGATCAAATTTTCAATACCAAAAAAATAGTCAGAACCACTTCGTTTTACTTAGGGTTCTGACCTACTCTTTTCTTCATAATATGTTGTGCTTTAATTCGATTCCTAATAAAACGCCAATGAAGCCGGGAGGTAGCATTCATCGTTGGCAAATGGACGGTCGCTCATTAAAAGTTCGTTTTCTTCCAGCTTGAACTTGTTCCTGAACAAAAAGTCAAGCACAGAACCATTACTCCCCGGCACCCATACCATCAGCTTTTCGAATTTCTGAGCGCGCATGTAATTTATCGTTTCCGCCAGGCAGGGGATAAGGTACTTCGGTTTAGACACGGCTACCGGAGCAATCACACTGTCCCTTGTAATCCAGGTATATCCCACCGGGCGGCCGCGGTATTTGTAAATAAAGCCGTGAACAAACTCGCTGTCTATCCAGAATTTATGATCCTCGGGACGGCATACCCCGCGGTTGGGCAGATCGAATTTATTCAAAATCGGAATCTGATCGTAATCCTCGATCGGCACAGCCTCCAGATCATAATCGGTCTTAATCTTTTGCACCCGCTTTTTCTTATCATAGGTCCAGGACATCATGGGCAGCATCTGAATCGGATACATCCCGAACTGAGCGTAAAGCTGAACAGCAAACGGATTGAAGGCAAAAGTCGCCAGTGAACGGGTATGGATTTCAGCCTCCTTATCGAAATTATATACGCGCTTTAATAACTTCCTGCCGATGCCCTTACCCTGGAAGCGTTGATCGGTAAAAAGATGCGCAAGATACCAGTGGCCGTCGCGGATCATAGCCGAGGCATACCCCACCATCCGGTTGCCGGAAAATGCTCCTATCGTGCCGCCCGGATCGGTCCTGAGCAGATGGCACATCATCGTATTACGGGCGCGTCTCGGTTTATATGGCACCGGCGGCATGCTGTGGGTTTCACGCAGACGATTCATGGTGCGCATGACCAGCCGTTCGGCCAGCCGTGTATCATCAGGTTTTATCTTTCTTATGCTGAGTTTCATATCAACCTCCCGGCGTTATTTCAGGTCTCTCCTTTTGACGATAATTACAGAGAGAGGTTTCAAAATGGGGTCAATCAACCGATTAATAATAAAAAGGAACCTACGCGCCGGATTGTCAACAAGAATAAAATGGCTAAAAAGCCCCAAAATATAGGCGGTTTTGTGCGTTTCATTTATAAGTTTTTATTGACTATTGCGAGATGGCCGGTAAATTATATCTTTTTAAGGTGTCATAACGGCGGTTGGCTATGTTAAACAGGAATGTTCTTATCTTAAATCAGAATTATGAACCGTTGACTGTGTGTTCAGTCAAGAGGGCTGTTGTTATGATGTTATTGGGCAAAGTAGAAATGATCGAGACAATGGACGGACATTTGCTGCATTCAGTCAGCGCGGCTATACGAGTTCCCTCGGTGGTGAGGCTGGGCTTTTATGTCAAGGTCCCGCGCAAGCGTATATTTCTTTCGCGCAAAAATATTATCAAGCGCGACGGGCATAAATGCATGTATTGCGGACGTACCGACGGTGCCATGACGGTGGATCATGTTGTGCCCAAGCGTATGGGCGGCAAGGATACCTGGGAGAACCTGGTTTGCGCCTGCACTAAATGCAATAACCGCAAGGGTGACCGTACCCCCGAGCAGGCCAATATGACATTGATAAAAAAGCCTAAAAAACCCAATCATCTCATGTTCATACAACGGTTTATCGGAATATCCGACGACAACTGGAAGCCCTATTTGTTTATGGAGGATTTTCATTAGATGGCACAACAGGTTATTCTTTCCGGGATGCAGCCAACCGGATCACTTCATCTTGGAAATTACGAGGGGGCCTTAAAAAACTGGATCTCACTTCAGAACGACTATGAAATGTATTGCTGCATTGTCGACTGGCATTCGTTGACGTCTCTTTATGATAAGACAGAGGTACTCAAGGACCAGATATTTCAGATGGCGGTCGATTATATTTCGGCCGGGCTCGACCCGGAAAAATGCGCTATTTTCGTGCAGTCCCAGGTCAAGGAACATTCCGAATTACATCTGCTTTTGTCGATGATAATACCAACTCCGTGGCTTGAGAGGGTGCCGTCGTACAAGGAAAAATCCAAAACGATGGGACTGGAATCTTACGGCTTTCTGGGATATCCGCTTCTGCAGGCGGCCGATATTCTGCTCTATCGCGCCAATTACGTTCCAGTCGGCAAGGATCAGCTCCCGCATATCGAGCTGACACGCGAGGTCGCTCGAAGGTTTAACGGTTTTTACGGTGATGTTTTCCCAGAGCCGAAAGATAAGCTTACGAAATTTGCGGCGGTGCCGGGAGTAGACGGCAACCGTATGAGTAAATCTTACGGCAATCATATCTGCCTGGCTGATACGCCCGAGGAAACCGCCAAGAAGATATCGCAGATGTTTACCGATCCTGAGAAGCTGCGCAAGGGTGATCCCGGACGTCCGGAGGTTTGCCCGGTTTTCACTCTGCATCAAATCTATTCCAGTAAGGAAGAGGCTGAAAAGATCGACAAGGACTGCCGTTCAGGTGCGCTGGGATGTGTGGCTGACAAAAAGCATCTGGCTGAAAATATAAATAATGCGCTGGCTCCGATCCGTGAGAAGGCGGCGGAACTCAGATCGAATCCCGACACTGTCTGGGATATTCTCAACGAGGGCGCGAACAAAGCACGCGCCAAGGCCGAGGAGACGATGGAAATGGTTCGCAAAGCGATGAGGTTGCTGCCGTGACGGCTGAAGAACTTCTGAAAATCAATCCGTACTCCGGTGAGCTCGAGGAGAGCTATGAGGTCAAGCTGGAAAAATTCGAGGGGCCTCTGGATCTCCTGCTTTATCTGATTAAGAAGGATGAGATAGACATATACGACATACCCATCGCCCGTATCACACGGCAGTATCTGGAATATGTCGAGATTATGAAGATGCTCAACCTCGATATAGCGGGGGAGTTTATCCTCATGGCCGCGACCCTTATAAATATAAAATCGCGCATGCTTCTGCCGAGACCTGAAGAGGATGAGTCAGAGGATCCCCGTGAGGCGCTGATTATGGCTCTGCTTGAATACGAGAAATTCAAGAGGGCCTCGGAAGTGCTGCGTGAAAAGGAATCCGTGGAACAGCAGTTCCTCAGACGGCAGGATTATTCATATCTCGATCTCTCACCCGAGGAGTCTTTCACCCTCGAGGCTACGGTATTCGATTTAATGAGGGCTTTCAAGGAAGCGCTTGAAAATCTCGAGAAAGATATTTACCATACGGTGAAAGTGGAAGAGATAAGTATCGAGGAACGTGTTGAAATTATTGAAAAGATTTTAAATGAGAAAGGACAGGCCTCCTTCCATGAACTTTATGCCGACCGACCCTATCGTCTGGTTTTGATCGTGACATTTTTGGCGGTTCTGGAAATGCTCAAACTCAATCGTCTGGTTTTAAGACAGGCCGTACCTTTCGGACCGATAAGGATTTATTTGAATAACGATGAATGATAATATAACCGAAGAACTGACAGAAGAATTAACGGAACGGATGAACCTTACCGAAGCACTGCTGTTTGCCTCGCCGGAGCCTCTGGATCATAAGAAGATATCCCGCTTTCTGGGCAAACTGACGAAGGCTCAGGTAGGTGAAGTTATTCAGGCTCTCAACGAGAGGTATACCGAAGGCGGACACTCATTTCGGATACGTGAAATTGCCGACGGATTCCAGATTTGTCTTTTACCCAATATGACCATGGCGGTGGAGAAATTCCTTAAACGCCAGCGTGAACGCCGGCTTACCCAGGCGGGACTGGAAACCCTTTCGGTCATAGCCTATAAACAGCCTGTGACCAAGGGCGAGATTGAGCATATCCGCGGGGTTGCGGTTGACGGCCCGCTTAATACACTTCTGGAACGCAAGCTGGTAACAATTGTAGGACGTGCTGAGAAAGTGGGACATCCGTTGCTGTACGGTACCACCAAGAAGTTTCTGGAATATTTCGGCTTGAAGAATCTGAAGGAGCTTCCGCGAATTGATGAGTTCACCGAAACATATAAAATCAAGAAAAAATCCTCACAGCAGGAACTGACCTTAAGCGAGGATGAGGAGGGCGAAGAGAAAGAGCCCAAATCCAGACTTAAATTCGTAATGAAAGCGCCAGAGGAGGATGAAAAAAGTGAGGAGCCCGGGACTGAGGGTATAGAGACTCCAATGGGACGTGATGATGAGGCTGAATAAATTCCTGTCTCGTTGCGGTGTCGCCTCGCGAAGGCAGGCGGATGAGATGATTCTGGCAGGACGTGTTATAGTCAACGGCCAGAAGGTCGGTCAGCTCGGATTGGTAATTGACGAAATCAATGATGTCGTTCGTGTTGATGAGGAAACTGTCCGTCTCCCCGCCGAAGAATCCTATGTCATTCTCAACAAACCCAAAGGATATATCTCCAGTCTGGTGGATAAGTTCAACCGTCCTACGGTGATCGATTTAATCAAGGGTGTGAAAGATCGTGTCTATCCAGTGGGGCGTCTCGATCTTGATACAGAGGGAATTCTGCTTTTAACCAATGACGGTGAGCTGGCTTATCGCCTGGCGCATCCCAAGTATGAAATCAAAAAGGAATATGTAGTAACAATTAAGGGCCTTTTTCCGGAACATTTAACCGAAAAGATGGAAAAGGGAGTGAAGCTCGAGGATGGTTATCTGGCCAAATCCAAAGCCAAGCTTCTTTCGGCCAACGAGTCCAATTCTGTTATTCAGATGGTGCTTACCGAGGGCAAGAAAAGGGAAATAAAGAGGATTTTTGCCGCACTGGGATATAATGTTAAGCATCTGAAAAGAATTCGCTTTGCGGATATTTCCTGCGAGGGGATGCGCACCGGAAGCTGGCGCCAATTAAATCGTAAAGAGGTATTGAAATTAAAGCGCAAGGTCGGTTTGCAATAACTTCCGGATCAATAAACTTGCCAATGTAATGTCTTCATTCACCAAAATAATCGCCATAGACGGTCCCGCCGGGTCGGGAAAATCTACCACCGCCCGAAAGGTGGCCGACAGGCTGGGCTTTATCTTTCTGGATACGGGTGCTATGTATCGTGCCGTTACTTTTCTCGCGCTTGATAAAAAGATTCCGCTTTCCGATTCTGAGGCATTGCAGGATCTGGCGGCATCAATGCAGATCGAGTTCTCCGACGATTCCGAAGGGCAAAGGGTATCGGTAAATGGCAGAGACGTTACCTCCCAAATCAGGACACCCGAGGTTACCGCCGCTGTCAGCGAGGTCTCCGCGCATGCCGGAGTTCGCAGGCACATGGTTGCCAAGCAGAAGGAGATGGGCGAGAAATATGATATTGTTGCCGAAGGCAGAGATACCACCAGTGTGGTTTTTCCGGATGCCACGTTGAAGGTCTATTTGATGGCCTCGATCGAGGAACGCGCCAAAAGAAGGGTGATAGATTTTCAGAGAATGGGAAAAATAACCACCGTGCAGGAACAGCTTAAGGCGATTCAGGCTAGGGATGACTACGATTCAGGCCGGGAACATTCACCTCTGAAAATGACCGATGATTCCATACAGGTCGACACTACCAAGCTTACCATAGAGGGGCAGGTAAATAAGATCATTGAGCTTTTCAAAGAAAAGATCGGGGAATGAAACCGTTTTATAAATTTTCTTCGGCGGCGGCCAGAATATTCGCCAAATTATTCTACGGTGTAAAAGTGTACGGGCTAGAAAATCTTGATTTCGAGGGACCGGCGCTTCTGGCTTCCAATCATATTTCACTTTTCGATCCTCCCCTTGTAGGCGGGATAGCGCCTTTCGAGATTCACTTCATGGCCAAGTCGGAGCTTTTCAAAAATCCGGTGTTCGGGAAACTGATCAGTTCGCTTAATGCATTCCCGGTGAAAAGAGGCTTAATTGACCGCAGGGCTCTCAAGCTCTCGAGCGAGATACTTAAGGGTGGTGGGAGAATTCTGGTTTTTCCCGAGGGCACGCGGCAAAAAAGCGGCAAATTGTCCAAACCACGTCCGGGCGCAGCCAAGCTTGCGATTGACAATAATGTCCCGGTTATGCCGGTTTGTCTGATGAATACAAATAAACTCCGCAAGATGGTCTTTTCCCGCGATCATCTGAGGGTCTGCTATGGTAAACTGATAGATACAGCCACATTTATGCCCGAGGCTGGGGAAAAAGAGCGAATATATGGTCTTTCAGATAAGATTATGGCAGAAATTGCAAATTTACAGGAATTCTTAAAGACCACATAAACATCCATTCTAATCCAAATTTATCTTAATCTTATTCGTAGTTTATGTGAAAATCTATCGTCGTTTTCCGATGATCAGCAGGTAGTTATAATCATGATTTCAGGGGTAACGGGAATAGTGATAATATCAGGGGGAATTTCGCAAAATCCATTGACAAACCTGAAATATTGATTATATACTCGCTAACCCTTTCAAGGGCAATGCTTGTATGTAAAGGAGGAATTACCGCAAAATGGCAGAGAATGCTGAAAAAAAGAAAAAAACTGCTAAGCGAACAGGAGGTGGTAAAAAGAGTTCTAAGAAAATCGGAACGAAGGATAAGAGACAGAAGTCAGCCACCCAGAGAAAGCGTTCCAAAGTTGAAGAACGCGCATCGCGTCTGGTTACAGAGGTAGCCGGAGACGTTCAAACACAAGAAACGAAGCGCCGCAGGCGTGTGGCCAGAAAGGCCGAGGAGAAGCCTGCAAAGCCTGTCGAAGAGGAAATCGAGACAGTCGAATCGATGAAGCTTACCGATCTCGATGACTCCGATTACGATTCATCAGAGTATGAAGAACTGATGAAGATGTATGAGGAGACTCTCTCGGATTTGAGAGAGGGCGAGATTATAAGCGGCAAGGTGCTGGGGGTAACGCGTGACGATGTCATAGTAGACGTCGGTTTCAAATCGGAGGGTATAATTCCCATTGAGGAATTCCCTGAGCCGGTTAATATCTCGGTCGGAGACGATATTGAGGTATATCTTGATGCTTTCGAGGATCAGAACGGCCAGTTGGTGCTCTCCAAGCGCAAAGCTGATTTCCTGCGGGTTTGGGATAGAATCCGCGAGTCTTATGAATCCGGAGAACTGGTTCCCGGCCGTGTCAGTCGCAGAATCAAGGGCGGTCTGGTAGTGGATCTGTTCGGGGTGGATGCATTCCTTCCCGGTTCGCAGGTTGCGTTGCGCCAGGTGCCCAATTTTGACGAGCTGGTGGGGCGGGAGATGGAACTCAAGATCATCAAGCTGAACAAAAACCGCAGAAACATAGTCGTCTCACGGCGGGTGGTTCTGGAGCAGGAGCGCGAAGAACTTCGCAGCAAACTGCTGGCGGAAATCGAGGCCGGACAGGTCAGAGAAGGTGTGGTCAAAAATATCACCGACTTTGGCGTGTTTATCGATCTCGGCGGTGTTGATGGTCTGTTGCACATTACCGATATGTCATGGGGCCGTATTTCGCATCCATCGGAGATGGTCTCCCTGGGTGAAACGATCAATGTCAAAATCCTTGATTTCGATAAGGAAACAGGCCGCATATCACTGGGCTTGAAGCAGCTCTCGCCTTATCCCTGGGAGAATATCGAAGAGAAGTATCCTGTGGGTAAGAAGATCGAGGGCCTGGTCGTATCGTTGACCGATTACGGCGCCTTTATCGAACTTGAAAAAGGCATTGAGGGCCTGATACATATTTCCGAAATGTCCTGGACTCAACATATCAAACACCCTTCCAAGATAATGCAGGTGGGCGATAAGATTGAGGCGGTAGTTCTTTCAGTGGATAAAGAAAACGAGAAGATTTCGCTTGGACTTAAGCAGCTCGTCGAAGATCCCTGGAAGACAATTGACGAGAAATATCCGGTAGGCATGAAGCTTAAGGGCCGGGTAAGAAATCTGACAACATTCGGCGCATTTATCGAGCTCGAAGAGGGTATCGACGGGCTGATTCATATTTCCGACATGTCCTGGACCAAGCGTATCCAGCATCCCTCGGAGATTATGAAGAAGGGCGATGTGGTTGATGTTGTCGTTTTGAAAATCGATAAGGAAAACCGCAGAATCTCGCTGGGCCATAAGCAGCTCTTCGACGATCCCTGGCCGAATCTGTCCAAGAATTATGCGGTCGGCGCCGATGTGCTCGGCACTATCGTGCGTATTCTGGATCGCGGCGTGATTGTTGAACTGCCGGGTGGAGTTGAAGGATTCGTTCCGACTAACCAGCTCGGCAAGGACGAACTTGCCAAACCCGAGGATGCGTTCAAGATCGGCGATGAACTGCCTCTGCAGGTCATCGAATTCGATCAGCCCGGACGCAGAATTGTGCTCTCGGTCGACGCTTATTACAAGAAGCGCGAACGCAATGAGCTGGAGCAGTTCCTGGCCAAACATCCGACCAAGACCGTTGGTATGGAGGAGTTTGCCGGTGAAGAGGTGAAGGAGTCGGAGGAAGGCGGTTCAGAGACTGAAGCCGCTCCCGAAGCTGCCGAGCCAAAACCGGAAGAAGCCGAGGAAAAAGAGCCCGAGGAAGAAAAGAAGCCGGAGGAAACTCCGGCCGCTCCCGAGCCGCAGGCTCAGGAGGAAGAAGAAAAGCCTTCCGAGGAATCATCCCAATCTGCGGAATCTGAGGACGATGAGGAAAAACCGTCTTCAGAATAAGATAAATCTGATTCTAATCAAACGGGCGGTTTTAGCCGCCCGTTTTTTTCTGACAATATTATTATTATCGGATTATTATTGAGGCCGGAAAAAATGGCTAAAGTTTCATTTTATACTGTCGGATGCAAACTTAATCAATATGAAACCGAGCTTATAGCACAAAAGCTGGTCGATCTGGGCTTTGAGCGGGTCGACTGGGCCCAGAGCGCCGACCTGTACATTATAAACAGCTGCACTGTCACAAAAAAGGCGGCCGCCGATTCCCGGCGCAAGCTCTTTGCCGCCAAAAGACAATCCCCCAATGCCAAGGTGATAATAACCGGCTGCTACGCGCAGATTTGCGCGGAGCTTTTGGGCTCAATGCCGGAGGTCGATCTGGTTGTCTGTAACGATGATAAGGATAAGATCATATCCAAGATATCGCAGATTTATCCCGATATCGATGCCGATCTTTGTTCGAACGGTAATCCGGCTTTGCGTTCGCTTCACAAGCACAGCCGGGCCTTGATTAAGATTCAGGACGGCTGTAATCAGCATTGCAGTTACTGTGTGATTCCTCTGGGTCGCGGTTCGGAAAGATCACGCGATTATAATGAGATCATTGAGGAAATCAAAACGATGGCCTCAAATGGCTATAAAGAGGCTATTTTGACAGGTGTTCATATCGGAAGATATCGCTATAATAATGATAACCTCGCCTCGCTTCTCCGGCGGATTTTGGCTGAGACCGATATCGAAAGGCTGCGGCTGTCGTCGGTGGAAGTGAATGAATTAGACAATGACCTGATCACATTAGCGGCTGAAAATAACCGCATCTGCCCGCATTTCCATATACCTCTGCAAAGCGGATCGGATAAAATACTCAGGTCCATGAGCCGTCCGTATAAAACGGATAGATACCGAGAGGTGACCGAAAAGCTGAAATCCACGGTTTCAAACTCCATGGTAGGCGCCGATATAATTGTCGGATTCCCTGGTGAGGGCGAGCGTGAATTCGAGAGCACCCTGGAATTCGTTGAAAACAGTCCGATCGATTACCTGCATGTCTTCAGCTATTCGGATCATACTCAGGCCAGAAGCCACAATTTTAATGGCAAAATAAAGGGGGATATAATAAAGGAACGCAACCACAGGCTTACCAGCCTCGGAAAGCTGAAATGGAATAGATTTCTGAAATCGCAGATGAGACGCGATTTGCCGGTACTATTCGAGAAGCGTTTTTCAAAAGACTCCGGTATGCTTACCGGCTTATCCGACAATTACATACGTGTTGAATGCCATGGCGATGAAAGCTCCTTCAATTCCATAAAATATGTTACCCCCCAAAAAATTCGCGACGGCCGCGTCGAAGGCGATTTAAAACTCTAAGATTCATCGATTTAATTACCTCTTTAAAGCCTGATTTTGGAAAGATTTGACCTCGAAAAGGGAAATCTTTTCTTGCCGAAATCCATCCCAAGTCATCCCGCACAGCGGTTATAAAAATATAAATTGTTGTATATCAGAGCATTGCGGTCACTCCCACATCAAGCTCAACTTGGGCATGCACCTTGCAAAGAGATTCATTGAGTAAATTTATTTTTTGTGGGAGACCATATATGGCTGATGAATTGGAAGGTAAGGAGCCCGCAATTGAAGAACCCGAACAAACCAAATCAGGATCGGCAGCTTTGAATAAAACAACAATTTTAATCGGCGTTGTAACTTTTGTGGTCTTCATGGTAGTGTTTGTAATGCTGGGCGGCAATTCCACCCCGCCCGAGGAGACACAAACCGCAGAAGCAGTGGAGGATTCCACAGAAACCAAAGAAGAGCATGCCGCTTATGAGGATGAGGATGTCTCACCCGACGGGTGGCATGAAGAGTATTCTGATTATCCCTTTAAAGAAGGAGGTGATGAAGAGGATTCTGCTATGAGCGAAGAGGATTCCATTGAACATGTTGAATGGTACAAAGCTCAGAAGCAGGAAATCGACAGAGAATTAGCGAAAGTGAGGGCCGAGTCCGCGCAATTGCAGCAGTTAAAGATGGAGACCAAAGCTCTTCTGGAAAGAAGGAAGCAGCTCGAGGAAACTAATATCGCGAATTTGGCCAAGTTGTTTGAAACTATGGACGCGGATGAAGTTGCTAATATCATGGAGAACATACCCAATCCGAAAGTGGGTCTGATACTTCAGAAGATGAAGAAGCAGAACGCTTCCGAAGTTATGGCACAACTTCCCGCAGAAAGGGCAGCAAAAATATCTATGGAACTAATTGACCTGGGAGGCGAATTTTGATGCAGGCCAACATGAAAATGCTTGATTTGCTTGCAGCTCTCATTCCCGGCAATAACCATCTCAACCAGGGCAAAGCGGCCGCAGGAGAAGATAACGGCGGCCTGATGTTCTTTGATGTGCTTAATGCTATCACGGAACTGAACCAGAAGGGCGGAAAGAATCCTATGAATTCCGGCTTTCTCAATCCTGACGAGATGGATTTAATTGCCTCGATGATGGCTGATGGCGGCAAATCTAAAGCTGCGCCTGTTATTATACCCCTTTCAGAGGGAGAAAACAGATTCGTCTCATTAAATCCCGTTGAATCAGGATTAATAAATCCAAAAGACATAGATGGTTTTTTGACAGATTCAGCGGTTAAGGCAGAACAGTCTGCCGATTCAAAATCATTGATTCTGGAAAATATCCCAGCCACCCCAAGAGGTTCTTCGGACTATTTTATTCCTGCTGATTCAGATATTCAGCAAATATTTTCAATGGATAAGGCCAAAGACAGTCAGCGTTTTTTGCCGGTAATGGAGATCGCATCTCTGGAAGAGCTGCAAAATTTCAAGCCGGGCGAAAGACTGACATTAAGTATGCCTTTGAATGAAACCGGTCAAGCCGAAGAAATCAGTTTAATTAAGACCGGTAAAACGGAATCAATGGGAGGCAGGGAGTTTACCAAACTGGAAGTCGAGATTCTCTCCGGCGATAAGCTTTCCAAATTGGATGCAGTCATGATTGGGGACAAAGACTCGGGCTCCGGTCAAAAGACTCTTGGCGATCTTTTAGGACGCCTCGAGCAGACCAACGGCCGCGAGGCCAAACTGGTGGTCTTTGTGCCTGAGGATGCGAAGATGGAACCGCTCAGGAATCATCTCAACCTGCAAAAGGAGCCTTCATTGAAGACCGACAATGCTGCACAGGCTGTCAGGACTCAGGAGGTTTCGGGAAGATTTGTCGGCGATGATGCTCTGGCGCAGCTAAGACAACTGGAGATGAGAGAATCCAACCCGGACAAAAACAACACGATCTTTAAAGAAGAGGCTGTCTCTCAGGATGACAGACGGCTCAATCTTGCCATAGGAAATGAAGGCAATTCCAAATTCAACCAAAACATGAGCAACCAGAACTTAAACAACGGCAGTGCAATGAAATCGGCATTTGACTTTGCCAACCCGCAGGGATTATCGGGCGAATCATTTTCCGATAAAATGGGAGAGATGCAGTCGAGTGCGTCGACCGACAACAGCGCCGGCCGTGTTGCCGAGGGTATGAAAGCGGATATGCCGGAAATGAGGGACTTATCCCAGTTCAGGAATGTGGAATTCAAGCTGGAGCCGCCCAAAGGCGGAACCAGGATTCCCGAAGGCGGATATTTCCGGATTAAGCTGGAACCAGAATCTCTCGGCAAAATCGATGTGGAACTGAGGGTTGAGCATGACAAGCTGGTTGCCAGAATGAAGGTCGACACACCGTTGGCACGACAGGTTGTTGAGGCAAATCTGCCGCAGCTCCGCGAATCGCTGCATCAAAACGGCATTAAGGCGGAAAATATAGTGGTTGATCTCAATAGCAATGCCAACAATTCCGACCATAATCCGGAAAACAGCAAAGCCGCTCAGAACCAGATGTTCCGCAATCTCAGGAACCGGAATTTGGGATTGGAGCCGGATGACGTTCAGAATCTGACGGAGATACCGGCAGCAAATTGGAATTTGAATCTAAGAGGAAATCTTTCTCTGTTAGCATAGGGGACAATCATGGTAGATGCAGTCACAAATAACGGATCTTTTTCGGATGTGATGACCAATACTCCCTCGCAGGAGCTGGGCAAGGAGGAATTCCTTCAGCTTCTGGTGGCGCAGTTACGGCATCAGGATCCTCTTGAGCCGATGCAGGATACAGAGTTTATCGCTCAGATGTCCCAATTCTCTTCGCTCGAACAGCTTATCAATATGAACAAGAACCTGACCAACTCAATCGACCTGGATTACATGACCTCGCAGTCAATCGCCAACAGCATGGCCACCAGCCTTCTGGGCAAAACAATCACGGCCGATTCGGATATGATCTATCTCAGTGACGATAATGCCGAGATTAATTTCAATCTGGCGGGAGCCGCGAGCGAAGTCAAGGTCTCGATCTATAATGAAGAAGGCTCGCTTGTGAATGTCCTGTACGACGATTTCACTGCGGCCGGAATGAACAAGATCGAGTGGGACGGCAAGAGCATTGACGGACTTCCCGTACCGCAGGGGCAGTACCGCATCGCTGTTGAAGCGGTGGCCGCGGACGGCAGTGAGATCAGCGCCAGGCCGTTTATGGTCGGCAAAGCAACCAAGGTTCAATATATGAACGGCGCAGCTTATCTCTTGGTCGACGGCGCTATGGTCATGCTCGGCGACATCGTCGAGGTGGAAGCATAAGGAGCCGAATGATGGATGAGCTGAATTTGCTGAATCAGATAAAAGCCGGTAAGGTTGCCTCACAGACGAGTCAGCCGGAAAAGCAGAGAAACGCCGAGAAGGCCAATGGTCTGGAATTTTCAAAGCATCTTATGGAAAGGATAAACAGGCGCAAACTGCAGGTAGGGCCCGAGGAAACCCGCAAGCTCTCGGAAGCGATGAATAAGGCCGAGGCCAAGGGTTCCAAAGACTCGCTTGTACTTTTAAACGATCTGGCCTTCATAGTATCCGTGCACAACCGCACGGTGGTTACAGCAATGGATAAAAGCAAGATGAATGAGGGCGTTTTCACCAATATTGACAGCGCAATCATAATGTAAAGGGTAAGTAATATCAGGGCTGGCCCTCCTTTGAGGAAGCCTTGTTGTAGGAGGATTTTAAAGAATGATTAGTTCACTGTTTTCAGGAGTTTCAGGGCTGCGCAACCATCAGGTGCGCATGGATGTTCTCGGTAATAATATCGCGAATATCAATACGATCGGCTTCAAGTCGAGCCGTGTAACATTTCAGGAGGCCCTGATTCAGACAATGCGCGGCGCGGGCAGACCTTCGGATATCTCCGGTGGTACCAATGCGGTACAGCTGGGACTGGGTATGAACGTGGGCGGCATCGACAACCTGTTCTCACAGGGCGGTCTGGAGACCACAGGAAAAATTACCGACCTGGCGATTCAGGGTAACGGCTTCTTTGTATTAACCGACGGTGCCGGGGCTGAATATTACAGCCGCGCGGGCGCATTCGGTTTCGATGCCAACAGTTATATGGTCAATCCTGCCAACGGCTATTTCGTGATGGGTAAGATGGCCGACGATAACGGTAATATCCCCGCCACTGCAACTGTGGGACAGATTCGTTTGCCGTTCGGCCAGCAGGATCCGGCCAGGGAGACAGATCAAATCGATTTTGCCAATAATCTTAATTCCGTGGCGACTGATTCAACTGCGAGCCTGGTTTCGGCCGGAGCAACCGGTATCGATACTGTTACCGGCGTGGCCCGTGACGGCGCAGGCGGCACACATGAGATTACAATCACCGGATCCCAGGCCACATTTTCGACTAATACCGGCTTAGCTACAGGTTTGACCGGAAATGAGACTCTGGCATCATTGGGCGTAACCGCTGCCGGAATCGCCGACGGTACCACGGTATCATTAGATAATGGCGCGATTTCCGTGAATTTGACAGGTATTACGGTTGATTCCACTGTCAATGATGTGGTTTCAGCCATAAATACTCTTGACGGTGTTACCGCCGAGCTGAACGGTTCGGGCGAAATCGAAGTCACTCGCAATTTCGCCGGTGACGGTACCACCAAGAATGTGGAAATCACATTTGGGGGCGGCGCCCCGGCAGGCGAGACAATAGTGGAGAATCTGCTGGACGCCTCTGGTACATTCACAGCCAATAACGGCACGAATCATACATTCGCCGCCACCGATACATTCACTCCTACCGGAGGAATAGCATATCCGCCAGTCTCACTAGGAATTGAAGTCAGTGATGTGAACGGTCTGGCGACCGGAATAACAGGCGTTGGAGGCGGGGGTGTCAATGTGCAGTCGACAACCCAGCTTGCGGCCGGCGTTTTGAATATCGAAACGGAACAGACCCAGCATGCAACCTCGATTACGGTTTTCGATTCCCAGGGCGGCAAGCATACGGCTGTCTGCACCTTCACCAAAACCAAAATCCCGAATCTGTGGAATTGGGAGATGAGCCTGACCGGAGAAGAGATCATAAGATCCGGCTCGACCGGAACAGTCGAGTTCAATCCGGACGGCTCCATGCTTTCATTTGATTATGACGGCGGAGCACAGGCCTTTTCATTCGATCCCAATAACGGCGCCGATACACTGACAGTTGATATCAATGCCGGTACTACAGGCGAGTTCAACGGTTTAACCGGATTCGCCTCGAACTTTACCGCCACCGCTGTTAATCAGAACGGTTATGGTATGGGTATCCTGGATAAGATCACCATCGATAATGCCGGGTTGATTTACGGTATCTTCACCAACGGTGTTTCACGTGCTCTGGCTCAGTTGACACTGGCACAGTTCAACAATGAAGGCGGTCTGATGAAGGAGGGCGAATCTCTGTTTGTAGCTTCGGCCAACTCGGGTGAAGCGGTGCAGGGTGTGGCCGGTGAAACTATTTCGGCCTCGATTTCCTCCGGCGCACTGGAGGCGTCGAACGTCGACCTGGCATCGGAGTTCACAGGTATGATAACAGCACAAAGAGGTTTTCAAGCTAATGCCCGTGTGATTACGACATCTGATAGTATGCTTGATGAACTGGTTAACCTTAAGAGGTAATAGATGATTCAGGTCACACGCCTAAATGACACGAAGCTGGTTATCAATGCGGATTTGATCGAATTCGTGGAGGAGATTCCGGATACGATTATCTCACTGACTACCGGCAAAAAGATCATGGTGAAAGAAGACGTAAAAGCAATCATTGAAAAAGTGGCTCAGTTTCGCAGGATGTCTACATGGCATCCTGCCGAAGCTGAACAAAATCTATAGGAGAGAGCCAATATGCCAGAAGAACCGGAAGAGGGACTTTCAGAGGAAGAAATGGAGAATGATTCACCCTCGGAAGAAAGCGGGGGAGGGTCAAACAAGTTTATGATGATCGCGGTGGTGCTGATCGCACTGCTGGGAGCATACTTCGTTGCCAACGTTGTCGTTAAGCCGATGGTGGGCGGCGGCGGTGGAAAAACCTCCGAAAAAAAAGAGGAAGTCAAGGAAAAAAAGAAGGACGATCATGGCGGCGGTCATGATTCGCATGGATCTGCTGAAGGAGAACATGCCTCCGATGACGGTATCTTCAGGGTCGAAGGCGTTATTGTGAATCCTGCCGCAACCGGAGGATCGCGTTTCCTGACAACTACCATCGGTTTTGAACTGAAAGATCCGAGCGATCAGCATGTTTTTAAAAGCAAGGAGATAAAGATACGCGACGCTCTAATTTCGATTCTGTCTTCCAAGACAGTTTCGGAACTCGCCGACCTGAAATCGCGCGAGATGATCAGAAAACAGATATTGAAATATGTCAACCAGATTTGCCAGCCGGCTGAAGCCGAGGCAATCTATTTCGTGGACTTTGTTCTGCAGTAATTAATTATGGCTAAGATATTATCACAGGATGAAATTGATGCGCTATTGACAAGCGTGGCCCCGGGAGAAGAAGAGGGCGATGTTGAAATCGAAGAAGAAGAGATAGCGCGGTCTATAGTTGCCTACGATTTCAAGCATCCCAACCGTGTCTCCAAGGACCAGATTCGAACTCTCGAGAACATACACGACAGCTTTGCAGGGCATCTGGGCTCATCGCTCTCGACAATTCAGCGGGCGATGGTTGATGTGGAATTGGTCTCGGTAGACCAGATTACCTACAGCGAATTTATCATGTCGCTACTCAATCCGAGTTGCACCTACACGATTTCCATGGATCCGCTCGAGGGCGCGTGTATAATCGATTTCAGTCCGCCGGTTTGTTTTCTGTTTATCGACAGGATGTTCGGCGGAATGGGCAAGCCGGCTGAGACCGATCGTGAATTGACCGGCATCGAGAAATCCGTTATGAATCGAATCGCCACCAAAGTATTCACGGAGTTAGAAGTCGCCTGGGAGCAGATTATAAGCATGAACATGAAGCAGGTCGGGTTCGAAACCAATCCGCAGTTCCTGCAGATCGTTCCGCCCGGGGAGACGGTAATCGTGATTTCCTTCAACCTGAAAATGCTGGGATCGTCGGGATTGGTTACTATCTGTTATCCCTATGTCACGCTCGAGCCGATTGTGGAAAAACTCTCGGCACAGCATTGGATCGATGCTGGTAAACAGCGCTCGGTCGAGGACGATTATCAGACCAATTCCGATGCTCTGAAGGATGTGGAGGCGGACCTGACGGCGGTTATGGGACGTACGACCCTCAGAATGGGAGATTTTTTGAGATTGAGAGTCGGGGATGTGATTCCAATGGATCAGAGCATTCATGATGACATACTGATTAAAGTTGGAAATAAGTATAAATATCTGGGAAAGCCGGGTATCATAAATAAGCTGATGGCTGTACAGATAACATCGGACTATAAAGTATAGGAGAATCCCAATGGCGGATGAAGAACTGTTGGACGGGGACGAAGAACAAAAAGATCCCGAGGAAGAACAGAATCAAGAGCAGGATTCCGCTCAGGAGCAGGCTCCGGAGAGCGAGGCTTCAGAATCAGCAGACAAAGCTCCGCAGGAGCCGCAGGGTGAGGTCGCTGTCGATCAGGAAGAACCGGAGCAGGATGAAAAATCGGATCAGGCCGGGCAGGAATCCGAAGGCGAATCATCCGAGGATGATTCGGTAGACGACCTGGTCGAGCAACAAATGCTGGCCGAGCTGGAAAAGCTGGAATCCGAAGAGACAGCCGGCGGAGAAGGGGCTGCTGAACAATCCGCTGGAGGCGGTGAAGAGGAAATAGAGCAGGGTGTTCAGCGTCCGGAATTCCCGTCATTCGGTCAGACCACCAGCGCCTCGGAACAGAAAAACCTTGACCTTCTTCTTGATGTCAACCTTCCGATATCTATTGAGCTGGGACGTACTTCTATGAAGATCAAAGAGATCCTGAGTCTCGGACCCGGATCAGTGGTGGAACTCAAGAAACTCGCCGGCGAGCCGGTCGATCTTCTGGTAAATAATAAAATCGTGGCCAAAGGCGAGGTGGTTGTGGTGGACGAGAATTTCGGTCTGCGTATTACCAGCCTTCTCTCGCCCGAGGAAAGACTGAGGTCGCTGGAATGAGAAAGATAATAATCCCGCTGATATTGATTCTGGCGCTTTCGATGAGCGCTGTATTCGCCCAGGAGACAGAGGCCGATACGGCAAAGACGATGCAGACACCGGGTTTGTCCGACAATTTGGGACCGACTCTGTTGAGAATGGGCTTTGCTTTGCTGCTGATAGTCGGGCTTATATATCTCTCTGTTCTGATGCTTAAGAAGTTCTCCAATGCCCGTATGGGAAAACAGGGGATGGGTGGCACTATCAATGTGGTCGACCGTCATCACCTGGCGCCCAAAAAGCAGATATGCCTGATTAAGGTCGATAAAAAATACCTCCTGGTGGGAGTGACAGACCAGGCGGTAAATCTGGTAGCCGATGTCTCTGACCAAAATTTCGAGCGCAAGGAAGCCGTGGCAAAACCGCAGTACCAGGGCTTCAGTTTCAAGAAATTACTCTCTGATGCAAGGATGAATCTGCCCATGTTTTCAAAACAGGCCGAGAATCCTCAAAAAAGCTGATTATGTCGAAAAAGCATAAAATATTTCTTATAGTATGTGCAGCGCTGGTAGTTATCGGGATATTGCCTACCCAGCTTTCAGCGCAGGGTATACCAAAGCTGTCCCTTACGGTGGGCGAGTCCGATTCCCCCCAGGACTTCTCCGCCACCATGAAAATCCTGATAGGTTTGACCGTCCTGGCATTGGTGCCGACTATTCTGGTCATGGTAACCTCCTTTGTGAGGATAATAGTCGTTATCATGATGACCCGCCGTGCAATGGGTACGCCGCAGATGCCGCCCTCGCAGGTGTTGATGGGGATGGCCCTGATTTTGACTATATTTGTTATGGCTCCGGTATTCAACCAGGTTTATACCGATGCTGTCAAACCCTATATAGAGGGAGAGATGAGCAAGGAAGATGCATATAAGACCGGCATCGAACCGATCCGTAATTTCATGTTCAAGCAAACCCGTGAACAGGATATCGAGCTTTTTGCCAAATTCGCAAAAATAGAGAAACCGAAAACCCGTGCAGACCTGCCGACTTATGTTCTGATCCCGAGCTTCTTGATCTCGGAGCTAAGGACGGCATTTCAGATATCATTCGTTATCTTCATACCATTTCTTGTGATCGATATGGTGGTGGCGTCTGTGCTGATGTCGATGGGTATGATGATGCTGCCGCCGATTATGGTGGCGCTGCCCTTTAAGGTGCTGTTGTTCGTGATGGTTGACGGATGGTATCTGATCATACAATCACTGGTCGCATCATTTTACTGAGGAGTATAATATGACACCGGAATATGTACTGGCTTTAGGACGTGAAGCGGTAATGCTCACATTAATGGTATCGGGCCCGATGCTTCTTTTCGGCCTGATAATCGGCCTGACAATTTCAATCCTTCAGGCGGTCACTCAGATTCATGAGATGACTCTGACATTTATACCCAAAATCGTGGCAGTCGCCGTAGCGCTGGTGATCTTTCTGCCCTGGATGATTACAATTATTGTAGATTTTACGCGTAACCTGTTTATCTCTATTCCTGCTCTGGCGAGCTGAAGAAATTCTTTCCCAAAAGATAGAAAATATTTTCCGAAAAGCGCCCACAACTTTCCCTCAAAAACACCTATAAGATATTGTTTCACAATGGGATAGTAATTGCCGCCTGAGGCGGCATAGGGCTTGCTAATCTATATCACAGTTAAACTTATAGCCTGAATTATGAATATTTTAGATTTTGCACATTTACGATTAGAAGTCGTTTTATTCGCTTTTTTCAGAATCACCGGCTTGTTTCTGATCGCCCCATTGTTCAGTCAGCAGGGAATGCCGGGACACCTGAAAATCATGTTCTCCCTGATCCTGGCATTGATTATAAGCCCGGTTGTGGCCGAGCAGTCTTTTGAGGTACCCCAGCATCTGCTGGACGTAATCTCGCTCGGACTGAAAGAAATGCTGGTGGGCATTTTGATCGGTTTTGTTTTCTACACTCTCTTTGTAGGTGTGCAGATGGCCGGTGCGTTCGTGGGATTTCAGATGGGCTTCGCCATCGTTAACGTGATCGATCCGGTAACCTCACAGCAGATATCGATTCTGGCACAATTCAAATTTATCATGGCCATGTTGATATTTTTCCTTCTCAACGGCCATCACCTGATGCTTCAGGCTCTGGTTTCGAGTTACACGCTTGTCCCCATAGGGGAGGCTGTCTTTAAATATTCGGTACATTCCGAAATTGCAAAATTGATAATAGGTGTTTTTGTCATCGCTATTAAACTTGCCGCACCTGTAATGGCAACTCTGGTTCTAACCGATGTCGGACTGGGTGTCGTTTCCCGTACGGTCCCGCAGATGAATATTTTCATCGTAGGCTTTCCTCTGAAAATCGCCCTGGGACTGTTCTTCACAGGCGCCGCACTTCCGATTTTCGGGATTGTATTTCGCAAAGCGCTGGCAATGATAAACGAGGAATCTTACAAAATCATGAGTTTACTGGCGAGGTAGCAATTGTCTAAGGATTCGGCGCAGGAGAAAACAGAACCCGCAACTCCGCGACGTAAACAGGAGGCGCGCAAAGAGGGCAAGGTCGCTCGGAGTCAGGAGACCTCGTCTGTGGCGATCCTTCTTTTCGGCGCGATCGCAATGTATTTCTTTTTGCCGGGGACGTTTTCCAAGCTCGGCAATCTTGCCAAACATCTTTATATCAATGCTCCCAAAATCGAGTTCACGGCCGAAACATTTTCATCGTTCTTCATCAGCATACTGGGCACCTTCGCATCAGCAGCGGCGCCCATAATCTTCACAGTCGGAATAATCGCATTCGCAATAACATATATTCAGGTCGGGCCGCTGCTCTCGGCCAAAGCCATGGAACCCAAACTTGACAAGCTGAATGTTATCAAGGGCCTGGGACGGCTTTTCTCGGCCAAGTCACTTTTCCAGCTATTTCGTGATATGCTGAAGCTGGCAATCATTGGCCTGGTCGGATATTTCGCGATAACGGCCGAATTCAAAAAAGTTATTCCGCTGGCCGATTCGGATATTCTCGCAATTCTCCCCTTCATAGGCAAAGCGGCATTTCGGGTGGTAATAAAGATCTGTCTGGTCATGATCGTGATTGCCGTATTGGATTTCTTCTACCAGAGATATGACTATGAGAAATCGCTGCGCATGTCCAAGCAGGAAATTAAAGAGGAGATGAAGCGCTTCGAGGGATCGCCGGAATTGAAGGGCAGAATCCGCAGGGTACAGCGCGAGATGGCCCAGGCGCGAATGATGCAGGATGTGCCGGAATCCGATGTTGTGGTTACCAACCCGACTCATCTGGCCGTGGCCTTGAAGTATGACGCCGATACAATGAGCGCACCTACGGTGGTTGCCAAGGGACAGCGTCTGGTCGCCGAGAAGATCAAGGAGATCGCCCGCGAACATGATGTGCCTGTTGTGGAAAACAAGCCGCTGGCCAGAGCGCTGTTCAAAGCTGTCGATATCGGCATGACCATACCGGGCAACCTCTATAAGGCCGTAGCCGAGATTCTGGCCTATGTCTACAGATTGAAAGGAAAGGCATAATATAAATGGCTAAGAAGCAATCCGGATCAATCGTCAAAAAACTTCTGTCACAGTCCGATCTCGTGATGGCAATGGCTGTGGTTGGAATCATCCTGATTCTGGTTATTCCGACCAGCCCGGCTCTTCTGGATATTCTAATCAGCTTCAATATATCCTTCGCCCTGGTCATTATGCTGACCACGCTGTATATCTCCCGGCCGCTGGAATTATCGGTCTTTCCGGGATTACTTCTGGTGGTCACGCTATTGCGCCTGGCCTTGAACGTGGCCTCAACGAGGTTGATTCTGGGAGATGCATACGCCGGAGATGTGATTTACGCCTTCGGAAATTTTGTGGTCAAGGGCAATTATGTCGTCGGATTAATTATCTTCCTGATTCTGGTAATCATCCAGTTCGTGGTGATTACCAAGGGCGCCACGCGTATTTCCGAGGTGGCCGCACGCTTCACATTGGACGCCATGCCCGGTAAACAGATGGCAATCGATGCCGACCTGAACGCGGGACTGATCGATGAGAGGCAGGCGCTCAATCGCCGTGAAGTGATTACAAAAGAAGCGGATTTCTACGGGGCTATGGACGGCGCCTCGAAATTCGTACGAGGCGATGCTATTGCGGGAATAATCATAACATTGATAAATATAATAGGCGGCTTCATCATCGGCGCTCTCCAGCGCGGGATGAGTATGACCGAAGCGCTTTCTACATATACCCTTCTTACGGTCGGTGATGGTCTTGTTACGCAGATTCCGGCCCTGATAGTCTCAACCTCGGCCGGCATCCTGGTGACACGTGCCGCCGCCAGTTCCAGCCTCGGTCATGATCTGGTGGAACAACTTTCATTCAGACCCCGGGCTGTGCTATCTGCGGCTGGTATCATGTTCATATTCGCGATCATGCCCGGTCTGCCGACAGTGCCGTTTGGGGTTCTCGGTACGATTATAGGCAGTTTCGGATTCGTGCTTCTGCGCCAGGAAAAGGCTCAGAAGAAAGAGCAGGAGGAGGAAGAGGATGTTCATAAGCCCAGTGATGATGCTCCGCCAGAAGCGCAGGCCGAAGATTTCCTGCGTTTGGATACCCTGGAAATAGAAATCGGTTACGGCCTCATACCGTTGGTCGATACCGAGCAGGGCGGTGATTTACTCGACCGCGTGGGCATGATACGCCGCCAGCTGGCAGCCGACATGGGTATGATAGTGCCGCCGATAAGAATTCGCGATAACATACAGCTTAAACCGAATCAGTATGTGGTCAAGCTCAAAGGCGTTCAGATAGACAGCTATGAGCTGATGATCGATCATCTGCTGGCTATCAATTCCGGTGTAGTTGATGATGATATAGATGGCTTCAAGACTACCGATCCCGCCTTTGGCCTGAACGCTAAATGGATCATCGCGAATTACAAGGAGATGGCCGAGATGAAAGGCTATACGGTGGTTGAACCGGCCGCTGTTATCGCAACTCATCTGACCGAAGTCGTAAAGAATCATGCCGCCGAAATCCTCACACGACAGGATGTCCAGAATTTGCTGGAAGTCGCAAAGAAAGAATATCCGGCGGTGGTGGAGGAGACGATTCCGGATGTTGTCGGTCTCGGTGTTTTGCAAAAGGTTCTTCAGAATCTGCTGATGGAAAAGATTCCAATCAAGGATATGCAGACCATTCTGGAGACTTTGAACGATTACGGGCCTCAGACCAAGGACGCCGATCTTCTGGCGGAGTACTGCCGCTATTCTATGCGCAGGATTCTTACCAATATGTATCTCAATCCCGACGGCAAGATCAATGTCTTTACGCTCGATCCCAACCTGGAAAAGAGCCTGGCGGATTCAGTCAATGTCCAGCAGCACGGTCTGACTCTGATTGTTCCGCCGGAGCTGGCTGAAAAGCTGACGATAGCTGTAGCCAAGGAGGCGGAGAAAATAATCAAGACAGGCGAGCTCCCGATCTGCCTGGTGGCGGCCAATCTGAGACGGGCGCTGTGGAAATTCCTCAATTCAAGCATAAGACAACTGGCAGTCCTGTCTTATAACGAAATTTTACCTGACGTCGAAGTTCATTCAGTCGGAATAGTGGAGATAGAAAATGCTGATTAAAAACTTTCAGGCAGACTCGATGCATGAGGCCATGAAACGGGTCAAGCAGGAATTCGGCACCGATGCCGTTATCCTCAATTCACAGGTAATCGAGGAGAAAGGCGTGCCCGGTTCGAAGCCCAAAAAGCGTTTCGAGATCACTGCCGGCAAGGACGTTCCCACGGGAAGCCGCATGACCGGCACTCAGGCGCCCTCGGCAAGATCTGAATCGCCAAGGCTGTCGGTCGAGGAGAAGAGGCTTATCGGGGATGTGGGTTTGGTGATACGGCGCTTCGAGAAGGAGCTGAATTATCTGGTACACACCCAGAAGGAAATCCGCGCCCTTTTGAAGACTCCGGCGGAGGCAAAATCACTCTGCGCCCATCTCGAGATGCATGACTTCGAAAAAGACCTGATTGCCCAAATCTTCAACGATATTTCAGGCAAATCCGAAAACTCCGACGATCTGGAACAGATCCGGGCCGCACTTTTGCGCAACTGCGTGAATCCCCAGCCGATCAAGATGTTTGCCTCTGGGCTTAACAAGGCGGTCTTCGTGGGTCCTCCGGGATCGGGCAAGAGCGCGCTTCTGTCGAAGATTGCAACCAACTTCGTCTTCAAGCGCGGTATCAAGACCACGCTGGTGAATATGGACGACTATCAGCCCTTTGCCGGCAAGAGCCTTTCCGCCTATGCGGACATCCTCAAAATACCCTGCCATGAAGGCACCGAATGGAGCGAGCCTCGTATCCTCGACGACTTCCATGTGATACTGGCCGATACCAAAGGCATACCGATTGGCGCCAAAGATGATCTCGAGCAACTGCAGGTTCAGCTCGAAAAATTCAACCCGGATGAGATTCATCTGGTGCTTCCGGCCTACTGTCTCTGGCGCGAAGCCTCCCGCTGGCTGGAATTCTTTGCGCCGCTGGGTCTGACTCAGATAGCGGTAACATTCCTGGATCAGACCGAATCCTATGGACTGCCGTTCAACCTGGCCGGGCATAAATCGCATAAGCTCTCCTATTTCAGCTGGGGCCGGAACAAGGCTTCTCTGGTTGAAGAGGCCGATCTGTTTTCACTTTCAAACAGGATTTTTGAAAATGTGGAGGATTTCGATGTTCAGTTCGCTTAATGCAAGATTCAACATTCCTCCCATTATCTCAGTCGCATCCGGCAAGGGAGGAGTAGGCAAATCACTTCTCTCGGTATCGCTCTCCGCCCTGCTGTCGGAAAAAGGATTCAGGGTACTTCTGATCGACGCCGCTCTGGGACTGGGCAATCTGCATATAATGACAAACAGCATCCCGGTCGGGACTCTTGAAGATATCTTCGAGAATAACTGCGAGGTCAGGGACGCTGTTTTGAATATCAGTGAAAACCTTGACCTGATACCGTCAGCATCCGGAATCAGAACAAACAACCGCAATATCGACGAGAACAGGCTGCGGGTCAAACTTGCCGGGCTTAAGAGTGAATACGATTTGATAATCCTCGACACACCCAGCGGAATTTCGGACAGGAGCCTCAGATTTATCGCGCTCGCCGATGCCCTGATCCTGATAGTTACTCCCGAGCTGGGCTCGCTTGCGGACGGTTACGCTGTGCTGAAGCTGATCAATTCCGAGCAGCAAAACAGAGAATGCATGCTGATGGTAAATATGTCCCGGTCCGCGAGTGAGGGCAAATCCACTGCCGAGAAATTCGCGGAAATGACTAAACGGTTTCTGAGTTTAAAATTGAAACATATCGGCTGGCTGCCGGAGGACTCGAAGATAAAAAAGGTCCTCATGCGCCAGAATATATTGAACAGTCAGAGGGAGGATTGTCCTTTCTTTGAACATTTGCACGAAGCAGTGCAATATATTTTCCCCGATCTCGTAAAACATGAGGTTAAGGGCAAAGACAAAAGCAGGGGTAAGATAAATTCTGATTTTATGTTAAGTTCTCCGTCGCCACTGACCGATAGAAGTAATGGTATTCCACGTGCGGGGGAACTTGAGAACAACATCGTAAACACAAATGTCAAAGCTCAAGGGAAGACTCTTTATGAAAGCTAAGGATGCGATCTGGGAGGCATACCGAAAGGAATGCGCGCCCGAAATCAGGGAAGAGCTGCTGTCGCAGTATTTGCCGCTGGTGAGAAATGTCGCCAGCCGCATGGCGATTGGGTTTCCAAAATCGGTTGAGGTTGGTGACCTGGTCAATACCGGAGTCATCGGTTTGATTGAGGCATTCAGGAACTTCGATCCCGAAAGGGGCGTCAAGTTCGAAACCTATGCTGTTCCCAGAATCCGGGGAGCTATCCTCGATGAGTTGAGGTCGCTGGATTGGGTTCCGCGGTCAACACGTGCCAGAGCCAGGGAGATAGAAAGAGCCCTCGTCAGATTAGAGGGAAAATTAGGCAGAGCTCCCAGTGATCTGGAACTGGCCGGAGAACTCAATTATGAACTCAACGATCTGTATAAGGCTTTGGACGATTCCAACTGCACCGTGCTTTTGTCCCTGGACGAAATGATCTATCGCGAGGATGACAATCGTCAGGTGCCCAGAGTTGAAACGGTCAAGGCCGAATCGAAAGAGTCGGTGCTCAATGATCTCGAAAAGCAGGAGATGCGTGCGTATCTGACAATCGCAATTTCGAATCTAACCGAGCAGGAGAAGCTTGTTATTGCTCTTTATTATTACGAAGAATTAACCTTGAAGGAAATCGGCGAAGTTATGTCGATCTCCGAGTCGCGAGTCTCACAAATTCACACCAAGGCGGTATTGAAACTCAGAGGAATGGTGAGAGAAAAATTCGCGCTCACTTAAAACGCGGGAGTGAGTGATGGTCCGTGCAATAGAACTGGCGGACTTGCTGGCAAAAACAACTGCGGCCGAGAAGGTGACGCAGATCGAAAAAGCCTCTCCGGATGTGGCACAGAGGCAGTTTGCCGCTGAGCTTGAGGAGAAGAAAGCCGAACGCCGGCAGAAGTCTGTGCCTACCTCGAAAACCGATGAGGCCATCATTCATCGCGATCAACATGGCAAGGATAAAGAGGGCCAGCAAAAGAAAAAAAAGAAGGAGCAGGATAAGAAGAAGAAAGAGTCTATGAGCATAGATATCAAGGCATAGGAAATATCAGGACAAGCATTACCGGGAAGCTGGCGCAATTCGCCGGATTGGATAAAGTCCCGGTAATTGCAGGACTATGGGAAAGGATTGGATGATGTCCAGGCAACTCGGTAAACCGGGGCAGAGATACGGGACAAAGAGAAGAAATACAGCAGATGAATCCAAAAGGGGAGCTAAGAAAAGAGTTTATGGGAAGATAAGACAGTTAAATGATTCAAGAGATCCATTAAGTCACAGTCCCTATCCGCCCAGAACCGGGAGAGAAAGTCTCCAAAACCACGAGGCCAAGAGCCGGAATTTGAATAGCGTCTCCGAATTAAAGAGACGCTTTGGAAAAAGAAATGACGTCTATGGCAGGAAGTCCGTCTATGCCCACAATGATATTTCCTGCTCCCCCGCCGCCCATGAAAATGCCGAGCACATCCTATCTGCGAAACTCGACAGGCCCTGGATCGAATCATCCTGCAACAGCGATCCGGATTCGGCACAGGTTGAACGGCAAATCAAACCCCTGAATCCCAATTCAAATGCCAAAGACATTCCCGCAGCATTATCGGATCCTGAGGCCAAACAGTCCCCGAGCCGTAAGAAAAGCAAAACCAGAACCGGAAGCAAAGCTAAAAACAGCACCACGAAAAATCAATCGGAAATAGAGTTTGTCGGCGAGACCAGAAATGAAACAGAGGATATTCCCCGTAATGACATTTTCGATAATGAAGTTCAGGATCATCTCGATACACTTGAGACTCATATCGATGCCGTATTCGATGATGGAGAAATTACAAAAGAACATACTCCCGAGGCCGAAACAACCGAAAAAGCAACGCCGCCCGCGCGAAAAATTACATTATTCAGGCCGCCGGAAATTTCCAGAAAAGACAGAGGGGATGATAAGGCAGACCAGGAACAAATCTCCTTCGATGATGATCTTCGGGAATTTATAAATACAATCCTTACTCCCGGCAGCACCAAGGAACAAGCAGTTTCAGATGAGCGGATATCGGCATCTAAAGCCGCTCCCTCGATAGAGAAAAAGTCCGAGATACCCGAAAAAGTCGAGACTGTAAGTGCTGAGACAGAAAGCAGTGATCCTGTACTCTCATCGGCTGAGGCAGTTTCAGTAAGCCCCTCAGGCATTGCCACTGAGACAGCATCTGAAAATGTCGAACCACAGGCATTGTCTGAGTCAGTGACAGCGGTGCTGGAAGAAGAAGTCCACAGCCCTCAGGATTCCGGTGAACGCCTGAGATTTGAAATAGCCGAGATAGAGGAGAGGCCGGATGAATCGGATGCTCCTGATGAGAACGATGCAAATCGAATTAGACAATTCGATACAAGTGCGGAAGAGGCCAGGGAGATAATCCCCGAAAACGAGTCCGAGACGGAAGAAAACCAATCCATGGAATCGCCAGACGATGAAAAAAAGATTGATAGGGAGGATGCGCAGGAAGCTGAAAAAGAACCGCCTAAGAAAGCCGGCAAATCGAAAATCGTGCTGCTGCGTTCCTCGGAAGAAATTCGTCCCCAGATTGCCAAACCGGATCTCTCGAAACGTCATCAGCGTCCTGATCGCCCCTGGAGCCTGGATGTCGATATCGCTCTTCGTGAGCTAATGGGAGATATCCCCCGTAATACAAAGATATCGCTGGAGCAGATGGCCCTGGCATGGAAGCGCGGATACGAATCATATTTCTCAAGACCGTTAACCGACAGCAGGTTTCCATACCTCTGGGCGGATGTAAAACAGATAAAGTTCGGCAGCAATTTCAATAGAAATTATCTTAGTATAGTAGGCGTCAATCTGAGCGGTGAACGCAAACTCCTGGCGCTTTCTGAGGCTGAGACAAATTCCCCGGAAATCTGGCATATGCTTCTGAGACGTCTTGAGCGCTGTGATCTCGGCAATCCCAGACTGTTCGTGGGCAGGGCAGATCTGCCTTTATGGGATGTGTTGCCGCAGGTCTTTCCACGGACTGAGATTCAGTTCTGCTGGAATGATTTCAAAGTGAATATGCTCGAACAGTTCCCTAAGGAGTTTTCAGATCAAGTCGAGTCGCGGCTTCTGAAAATACAGTTTGCCGAGAGCAGAGAATCCGCCGAAGACTGGATCGATTATTTCAAGAACAGTTTCGGAAAGAAATATCCCCGAGCTGTTACCGACTTGCTGAAAAATAAAAACAACCTTCTAAGCTATCTTTCCTTCCCGCGCAGGCACTGGCGCAATTTACGCACCGATGGTTTCATCGGCCCCTGGTATCCTTCCCGAGCACTTCTGGAAACGGTCTGCAAATACGAGCCGATGAAGGATGTTACTCTTTATCTGGTATTCAATTACCTTATCCGGTCCCAGCCCGACTGGCCCCGACTGAAAGGGCGGCGTGCGTTGAGGAATGCCCGGAAGGGCAGGAAATTCATTAATGGCAAACAAGTAAGCCGCCGAAAGCTGAAAAAAATCAACTCCTCTGCCGATAAAGAAACTAAGGACAGCCATTTTGGCATTTTGAAAAAATGGTACTCAAGAGCCTTGAAGCTGATTGCCGGTAAGCCAAAGAAATCCAAAAAGTTTCACTCTAAACCGGCGATCGACAAAAGAAAATCGGCTCAGAAAACGCCGGATACGGGAAGAGAGTTGCTGGAAAAAGGCCTGATGGAGAGATGGCGCAAAAAGACTGGAGCGGGAAATGGTAGGAAGGCAGCCCCGCAATCCGCTAAGTCGAAATCAAACAGGTTCACACCCGGTAAGGATGCCGATAAGAAACAGCTTTCAGGTATGGAGCGCGAGCTTCTTGAGGATTTGAGGTCTGAAAAAGTATGAATGGGAGATTGTAGAGGAAATCATGACAAAGCAGCAAGATTCACCGATTTTTATGTCCAAGGTAGAGTGTCCGGTATGCGGCACAAAATTTGAAGTCGAAACGATTAAAGTTGGTGCTTATAATGAGGAGGGCCGCGATACGGATTTCCGGCCTAAGAAAAGAAAATGGCTTAATCCAGATTTCCAGAAGTATAATCCGCTTCTTTTCTTTATGGCTGTTTGTCCAAACTGCTTTTTTACCAAGGAGTTCACCTCAAAATATAAGGACTGGAAAAGCGACACGGTTTTTAAGAATTATCGCCAGAAAAACCTCAAGGATAAGCATCTCAAGGAATTCAAGAATGATGACGGCGTAATTAAAACTCTGGCTCATAACATCGACGCCGACAAATACCCGTTCCAGACGGCGGTGCTTAAAATGCTGCTGGGTATATATGACGAGCAGTTTAACCTGCAATACTCTAACCTGGATATCGGCCGGTATTTTCTGCGAATCGCCTGGCTCTTCCGCGAAAATTCTCAAAGCGATAAAAGCGGCGAAGGACAGCTTGCCAGCCACGCCATGAAAATAGAAGATATTATTCTCAGGCTCTCGGGTTACTATGAGCAAATCCGTGAGGATGAAAAAGCGCTGGCCGCTTCATCGGCCGAGTTCATCAAAGATCCCCTCTTTCCGGAAGGCGACAAGAAAAGAGAATTATCGGAATGCTATAATGATGCTCTCTCCGATCTGGATGAGACAGTCGAGAAATATAAATCGGCAGTGGTCAAGCTGAAAGGCAGCATATCTTCCAGCAGCGAGATAGTGGGGGTTAACGCTGAATCGATGGCTCCTCTGGAGCAGCCCTTCAACGGTCACACCAGCTTTCGGGAATATCTCCGTGAATTGAAGAAGATATGGCCCGAAGCGCCAACCTCCGAGCACGAGGCCATGAATTCAGCCGCAGAATACTATAGGGCCGCCTATGAAGAGGGCAAGGAAATCTCCGCCGGAAATCAGGCTATCCAGGCGGTCTATCTTATAGCGGAATTGTCTCGCCGTATCGGCAAAAACAGGGAAGCTCGAGGCTATTTCAACACATCGATAAAATTAGCGCAGGAATATATTCATGCCAATAAAGGGGACCGTTCGAGGACGGCGCTGGCGCGTAAGATCCTGGAACTCGCACTGGAACAGGGAAAACTGAATCTGAAAACACTGGAACAGAGGAAGAATGTCTCCGCTTGAAAAAACATCCGCAAATAACGTGAAAATTCAGCTCTGGGAAAAGCTGGAGCTGGAATGCGGGAAAAACGAGAATACCGGAATTTACTTTGCCAGAGTGCAGGACCTTTCCAACGGCGGTATTCTGATCGACCGCCCGATCTGGCTGAGCGGTGAGCCAACATTCAATCCGGATGAGTATTTTCTGGTAACGGTCATGCGTGAAGACGGCGCTTACCGATTCAACGGCAGAATAATCAAATCCTTCAAGAAAGGCGATAAGCAATTCTATGTCATAAAATACCCGGACAAATTGTACCGGTATCAGAGAAGGGGGTATGTCAGGGTGGAGCTGGATATGAATGTTCATTTCAAGCTTCTAAATGATGTTCTGGATTCCAAAATATCTCTGGAGAAATCCAAAGAGTATGTATCTTGCAGTATAAATCTGTCGGCCTCGGGAATCCTGATTAATTCCCTCAAGGTGTTGAAAAAGGACGATATGGTTGCACTTTATCTGAAGGAAAAATCTCTGCAAATGGATTTTCCGGTTTTTGGCATTGTGCGCAGGATAGTGGATGCGGAGAACAACCGTATTCATGCCGGCATTGAGTTTATAACAGCAGAAGAACTCGAGAAACAGCTCGATGCCGAACAGCTAAAGCGCCTCCCGGATTCAATTTTCAGCTTCACCGATCGCAGAAGGCAGGCTCTGGTTCAATTCGTATTTAATTATCAGATTAAGCTCAGGCAGAAAGGCCTGATATAGGAGGTATTATGGCCCCGCAAAATCCTGCTAAGGGAAAAACAGCCGGAAAAACAGGCAAAAAACCGACTGTTAAAAAACCATTTAAGGTCTTCCATCACAAGAGAAGAAAGTATGTCAGACTGGAAGTCAATAGCCCCATAAAATTCAAGACCTTCAATCCGATTGAGCCGGATTTGAAACTCGATGAGAATGAGACCTGCGAGGGAACGATTCTCAATATCTCCGGCGGAGGCGTTCTCTTTGAGACCGATTACACCGTGCGCGAAAACGACTACCTCGTATTGGAAATGACCCTGGCCGATGCGGACACCATAACGGGAATCATCGGCAAGGTCAAGCGTGTCGATACCGATGAGGGCACGCCTTTGGTGGGAATCGAATTCATGTCTCCGGAAAAACTCAAAGCCGAGCTGCCCTCGCATGTGCTGGATAAAATCGGTGAAGAGATTTACAGCTTCGACGAGCAGTTGAGAAAAATGCTCTTGAAGTATGTCTTCACGCAGAAAGTGGAAAAGGTATAGCATGAAAAGTCCGGCCATTGTATTCTTATTGCTTATCTTTTGCATTGTCGGATCAGTATCCGCCGCCGATCAGATCATGGTCCTGCACGTTATCCAATCCGATGTCGAGTATATAGATCTCGATCTCAAGAACAGGCTCGGATTTGTCCTCTCCGGTGTCAACGGCCTCGAGCTGGTCTGGGCCGAGGAGATAGAGAGCTGGAAGGCGGGAAGCGATTTCAGACCCGGGGAGCTACACTCTCATAGATTCCAGCGGGAACTTGTCAATGATTTTGACGCCGATTATCTGATCTGGGTGAAAGTCTTAAGGGCTCAGTCGAATATCAGCTCATCAACGGTGCTCCCTTTCGTCTTCAAATCTCATAAACGCAAATTCTACCTGGAAACCGAGCTGAGGATAATCGATGCCAGAAGCGGCAGGATTGTAAGTCAGGAAAGATTCGAGGAGAGCAGTAATGGTTCGCGAAGTCTGGCTTATCTGGATCTGGATGCCAGCAACGAGCCCGCCCTGCACTCGCCGTATACGCAGCAGATTATGGCCTTCAGGGAGCTGGAAGAAAAGACCGCACGCAAGATAGCCAAAGCCGTAATAGAAACTGCAAAACAGAACCGTCCCTGAACTGTTATAAATATTATGGGGAGATCAGCAGAATCCCAAAAATCCGTGATTTCCCCTTGACATTCCAGGGATATCCTCAAAGCGGGATAAAAAGATGTCGTCATCAGTAAAAGCCCTACATGCAAATATCCCTTCCGAGGGAATCTCTGTAAATTCAATAGAGAATCTGCCCTTTCCGTCATTTTTATGCAATGAGAATCTGGATGTCATTTCGGTAAATCAGGCTATGACAAATCTTCTCGGAGTTAATGCCCATGGGGATATGCAAATAACCAGCCTGGGACAAATCGAATCTCTTCTGGGTGCCCGTTTGCATCCTCAAAATTACCATAACAGCAGTAACAAAGGCGGTCTGGTAAGCTTCACGAATCTCCGGGGTGAGATGCGTTACTGTACCGTTTCCATGATGCCTCTGGATTTGAAGGACGGTTCGGTATTTATGTATATCCTTCAGGATGAGAGCAGAACATATCTTCTGGGGGAAAGGCTGGCACGCAAAGATTCCGAGCTGTCGATTTTCTCCCAGGTCGTTTCAGCCCTGGGTTCTCTTTTGAATTTTGATGAAATCCTGCAGATAATTCTGATTGCGATTACCGCCCGTGAAGGATTGGGCTTTAACCGCGCTTTTTTGTTTTTATACGATCAGGATAAAGCGCAACTGGAAGGTTATACCGGAATCGGACCGTCATCGCCCGAGGAGGCGGGGCGGATATGGAATTCCCTTCCGGATGAAGGCCGCAGCCTTATTGAGGTTCTGAAAACATATTCGGCAACTATTAACAATTCTGCGGAAAGTATTGCCGAAAAAGTCAAGAATATCAAAATCCCTCTGGATGCCGAATCTCACCTGCTAAATCAGGTTGTCCTGCACAAAGCTCCTCGAATCATCAGTATTGATAATTGCGGCTGCAAGAGTGAATGCGAAGTCTGTATTGCAATGGAAGTGGATCAATTTGCTGCTGTTCCGATGGTGGCAGGGGAGAATGTACTGGGGGTAATAACCGCTGATAATTTAATAACCGGCCGCTCTATAAAAGAGCGCGATTTATCGCAATTGCAGGTCTTTGCGAATCAGGCCGCGATTGCCATAGAAAGAACCCGTCTCTACCAGAGCCTTTCAGATTACCTTAAGAAGCTTGAAAAAGCCAACATAAATCTGCGCAATGCCCAGGAAGAATTATTAAAAATCGAAAGGGTAACTCTCTGGAGCGAACTCACCTCCGACATTGCTCACGAACTCAGGAATCCCGCCTCCATAATCGGCGGTTTTGCCGCCCTGATCTGTAAATCTCAGGATTTGCCCGATAATCTAAAAGAACAGGCCAAAATAATTTTTGATGAATGTTCGCGACTCGAGAGCGCGCTGAACACCGTTCTGGATTTCTCCAAATCGTTTGCTCAGGAAAAAACCGGATTCTGTCTCTTGGATGTTGTTCGGGAAACCTGCGAAATCGTTCTTACCAAAGAGGTTAATCGCCGAATCAGGATCCAAGATCCGGAGGATAAATCCTGCTATGTGGTTGAGGGGCGTGTGGATCAGATAAAGTTTGCATATTATACTATAATGTCCATGATATCAGAACGGCTGTCGCCCTCATGTACCATTAACATCCGCTTTTATTCTGCCGATACTAATCATAAGGCGGTATTTGAGATAGAGTCACCGGATTCGCCAAAAACCGACTATCTGGAGGAGATCGCAAATCCGAGTACTGGGAAAGTCGCACTCAGGATGAGTATGGCGGTCGAAGCCATAAAATATAACGGCGGAAATCTCGGAATTGAATCGAGTGCCGAGGGGAGGACACGCATTTACGTGGAATGGCCTTATGCAAGGAGATGATATGCCAAGGGTATTGATCGTCGATGATGAGGAGAACTTCAGAAAGCTCTACAGCATGGAGCTGAGTTCTGAAGGTTATGATGTTAGTCTGGCGGACTCCGGTCAGGCGGCTATCCGGAGTGTATCCGAAGAGGCCCCTGACATAGTGGTCCTGGATGTTAAGATGTCCGGCAAGGACGGGCTGGAAACATTATCCGAACTGAAGAAAAAAAACAAGGCCCTGCCGGTAATCCTGAACACCGCCTACAACTCGTACAAGAACAACTTTCAGTCCTGGCTGGCCGAGGACTATGTTATCAAATCCGCCGATCTGAGTGAACTGAAAATGAAAATCAGGAATCTATTGAAGATCTGATGGAAAGCAAAGTCAAACAGATTAAGCCCGAAAATCGGGAAGTGCCGGATAGTATCGTAAGCCTTCTGGAGGAAATCCGTCTAACTTCGCTGAATCTGGCGGTGGCATCAGCAAAATTCCAGGCCTACAACATTCGCCAGGACAAGATAAAAAAGGACCTGACCGAGGTTGTAGCCCTTGCTCTGGAGTCTGTGCAGTTTCTATCCAGATTCCTGGAGGAGATCGGCATGAAAACTGCGCAAAAATCATGGCTGACCGAGGAGGTCGACCATGAGAAAGTAAACGAAAATCTCAGGAAGCTTTACGATTATCTTGAAAACATAACGGACAATTTCATGAAGGATAAAGGATTGCGCTAATAAGAGAGGCAATCATCTTTTGGGGTGTTTTAATTCGGGTTACCGATCCGTTTTTTGCTTTAAACGAATATGTCACTTAATCGATTTGTACATCTAAGCTTAAGTCGTGTTCTGCCGATAATATAAGTTTAGAAAGGTAAGAAAGGGAATTTGCAATTGGATAACAAGATCATAATTCTGGCGGCATCATTGGGCGGGCCGCCTCTGGTGAATGATATCCTTTCCGGTCTGCATCCATCATTCGATTTGCCAGTTATGGTACTCCAGCAGATGGAGTCCGATTTCTCCGAGCCTTTAACCCAGGCCTGGAGCAAAACATCCGCACTTCGAGTGGTAAGATTGTCCGAGGAGGAGGAGATCAGATGCGGCAGCGCCTATGTAATTCCCTATGCTGTTTTTCCCGTATTCTCGAAACATGTTGATGGAATGAAAGCTCATTCCAGCACTCTGGAAGCGGGCCAGGATGTCAATAATCAATGGGCCAGAGCTATCAAGGAATCGGTTAATGAATACGAGGTTATTCTGGTGCTGCTGTCCTACATAGGTCTGGATGTATATCAGCTTCATGATTCCCTCGATCTTCTGCGCGAGGGGGAGGGAGTAATCATAAGATGTGTCCCTTCCGGTGAGAATGATGATGCGCATATTTTTGATGATTCGGATGATGCGGCGTGGCTAGACATGGATATCGATCAGATCGTGGAATATCTGAACAGAATTTCTAGGAGTAAGTACATATCGGCCAGAAGCGAATCTGGTCATTAGAATATTTATATTGTTGGTATGGAGGCTGGAAGATGGATGATGCTGTTATACTGGTAGTGGATGATGAAGAGATGCTTCGCAAACTCCTCTTCAAAATCCTCGATAAGGAGGGATACAATGTACTCCTGGCGTCATCAGGCAGGGAAGCGCTGGATATACTATCCAGGGAACGAGTGGATCTGATAGTTACTGATGTTAAGATGCCCGAAATGGATGGCTTTGATCTTTTGAAAAAGGTCAAAGAGAAATATTCGCGCATCGGCGTTATAGTGATGACGGCATTTGGAGATGCCTATACTGTCAGAGACGCACTGCTTCTCGGCGCGGATGAATATATTACGAAACCGTTTAAGAGCTTCGAGATTGTAATGGTCGTCGAGCGGGCGCATTGGAGAATACAATCCTCAAGTCCAAAAGAGGAGTCACCGAAGGCATAATAAAAAAAAGGGGCATCCGCAGGATTTAGATCAGCGGGAAAAGGGCAGAAAGCGGGGAAACCCATGGTACGTGTGACAGACGATATGAAGCTGGCCAAAGTAGATGAGGCATTTAAAATAACTGTGTCTCATGACAAGCTGCAGGCCTATCTTCGGATTGATTCGGAAAAATTTGAGAATAAGGAACTTACCCCGGAAGTAATTATGGCCAACCTGAAGGCCGCAGGGGTGGATTTCGGCTTTAAAGAAGATGAGATTCAAAGAATTGTCTCCGAGCTGGTTTTTAATGAGCGCGTTTTAATCGCCGAGGGCCTCCCGCCTCAGACCGGTAAATCCGCCGAGTTCGAATTCTGTTTTGATCCGGAAAGAAAAGTCGCACCCAAAGAGGGCAGCGACGGCCGTATCGACTACCGTGACATGGATTTTCTCCAAAACGCCGAACCCGGCCAGGTTCTGATAAAAAAGATTCCCCCGGTCGATGGCACTCCCGGAAAATCAGTAAAAAATGAGGAAATTCCTGCCAAGCCGGGCAAAGATAAGAAACTGCCCAAAGGCGCTAATACCGATATATCTCCGGACGGCCTCACACTTTCGGCCGAAAAGGCCGGTACAATCGTGTACGCCGGCGGCATAGTGAGTATCCAGCCGGTGACTGCCATTTCCGGCAGCGTCGATATTTCCACCGGAAATATAACCTGCAAGGGATCGCTGAAGGTGGGCAAGGATATCAAGTCCGATTTCAAGGTCGTTGTGAATGGCAACCTTGAAGTCAACGGCAATGTTGAGGATGCCGAGATAGATTGCAAGGGCAATGTCATTGTCAAAGGCGGTTTCATCGGCAGGGGGGACGGTTGTATCAATGCCGAGGGTGATGTCACCCTGAAATATATTATCAATCAGACTATAAACTCCAGAGGCAATGTCACTATTGGCGGCGAGGCGGTTAACGCCAAAATTCATGCCCGTGACAGGATCGAAATGATCGGTTCCAAAGCAAAGGTCGTGGGGGGATGTATGACTGCGCGAAGGCTAATCAAGGGCGTGACGCTTGGCGCTGATGCTGGAACCAACACGGTGCTAAAAGTCGCGTACGATACGAAGCTTATGGAGCATTATCGCCAGGTCCAGTCGGAGATTGAGAGGCTCAAGGAAGATGAAAAGCGGGTCAAGGCCGCGCTGGTCGATCTATACCGTTTGCATATGAACAAAAAGCTTCCGCCTCAGAAACAGGCTGTTATGAAAAAGCTGGAGGAGTTCAAGAAGAGCCTTCCGGCCCAGTTCGAGGAACTCGACGTTCAGAAAAAAGAGCTGGACAAAAAGATGGCAGAGTTCAAGAATGCCAAGGTGATCGCCGAGAAGGATGTATATCCCGGAGTGCAGGTTCATATCGGCAAGCAGTACAAAGAATCCGACAGCGTGCGCGGACCGATGATCTTCGAATTATACAGCGACAGCATAGTGGCATCATCCTACGATAAACAATCGTACGAAGCCAAGGAGAAAGCGCGCAGGGACAAAGAGCAGAAGGCGCGCCAGGCTCTTGAAGCAGCAGAAAACAGATAATCCGAATATGTTTTAAATCATAATTTTATGATGTTTTGAAAGCAGGGGTGCCCCAAACTTCAGCTTGGGCTTCTCTTTAAAAATTAATCTCCCAATTTTTTCGTTGTGCAGGGTCTTGGCCCCCGATGCAATCGAGGGGTGTGACCCTGCGCCTTTTTGATTAATAGGATTTTGCGTTGGGTCACACCCTCGACTCCGTAGGGGCAAGACCCAACGCTAAGATGTATAAGAGCCTATATACGTCACTCCGAGGGAGTCCCGCCGAAGGCGAGGACGACAGTGGGAATCTCCTCGGTTGCCTCAAGAATAGTCGTGGAAATTGCCACGTCGCTTTGCTCCTCGCAATGACAAATATCGACGCATTCAGGGTTTTATCAACACACCCTGAAAATCGGATTACCCAAATATTACAAACCAATCCATCATATTACACCACCGAATCCGTATTATTTTGCTTGACATCCGAATGCGGCTGATGTTAGATATTTGTTAATCAGGCGCGAGTAGCTCAGTTGGTAGAGCCCCAGCTTCCCAAGCTGGCTGTCGCGGGTTCGAGCCCCGTCTCGCGCTTTTTGTATTGGTTGGATTATGAAAAAGATAGTGGAAATAAAAGATCGGACTTTAATAGAGACAATCGGGATATACCCCGGCGATAAACTCATCTCCATCAACGAGCATGAGATCAACGATATGCTGGATTATCAGTTTCATGCGGCTGATGAGGTGCTGGAGATAGTGATCGAAAAGCCGGGCGGGAGCAGTGTATCGTTTGAATATGACGTCTACGAGAACGGCCCACTGGAAATGGAGCTTGAACCTGATCCGATCCAACGCTGTAAGAATAAATGTGTCTTTTGCTTTATTCATCAGCTTCCCAAAGGCCTGCGCAAATCGCTTTATGTCAAGGACGAGGATTATCGGCTGTCATTCACTCACGGCAACTATATCACCCTGACCAACCTGAGCGAGGAGGATTTCGAGAGGATCATCGAGATGCGTCTTTCGCCTCTGTATATCTCGGTGCATACGACCGACGAGGAACTGCGCAGGTATATGCTGGGCAAGTCGAATATCGATCCGCTCATGCCGCAGATCAAACGTCTGGTCGAATCCGAAATCCAACTGCATACGCAAATTGTGGTCTGCCCCGGCATAAACGACAAGGAACATCTGACCAAAACAGTCTCCGACCTGGCCTTATTCTATCCGCATTTGCAGTCGGTGGCGATCGTCCCTGTCGGCCTGACCGAACATCGCGAGCGTCTTCCCAAACTCGATCCGGTCACGCCTGAAATCGCAGACGAAATTCTTGAGCAGTGTGATAGATTACAGAAGCAATATTTAGATCAACTCGGTACCCGCTTTCTTTTTCCGGCCGATGAGTTCTTTCTTTTAGTGGATGAGCCGATACCGCCTAAAAAATATTATGAGTATTTTCCGCAGATCGAAAACGGTGTGGGGATGGTTCGCGATCTTATGTCTTCACGCAAACTCCCAAAGCTGAAACTGAAAAAGAAGCTGAGAGCCACGATAGCAACCGGAAAGCTTGCCGCGCCTGTGCTCGAAAAGGTGTTCAGGGAAAAGCTGCGGGATGTTGAAGGTCTCGAATATGAAATTGTACCGATCGAGAACCGTTTAATGGGAAAATCTGTAACAGTCTCAGGGCTTCTTGGAGGCAAAGACTTTTATCGGGAATTGAAGAGTTCAGGTAACCGTGGCGATATTATGATTTTACCGCCTGACTGCCTCAATGATGACGGGCTTTTTCTGGACGACTGGACGCCCGCTGACCTCGAAAAAAAGTTGAAATTGCCTGTGGTAGCGGGATGTTATTCTGTGTATAATACCTTCATGCCGATTTTCAGGAGACTGACATAATGCCGTTGCCGCTGGTAGCAATAATAGGCCGTCCCAATGTGGGCAAGTCGACTATGTTCAACCGTATCCTGGGAGACCGTCTGGCGATTACCGAGGATATCCCCGGAGTGACCCGTGACCGTATATATGGCCAAGCCGAATGGTCGGGACGGGATTTCAACCTGATCGACACCGGCGGATTTATACCATCCTCGGTGGATGTGATCGAGACCATGGTACGTGAACAGGCCGAGGTGGCAATCGAGGAGGCGGATTTGATCCTGTTCGTGGTCGATGCCAAGGTTGGCCCGACCGATCTCGACATCGAAATTGCGCGTTTGCTTCTAAAACGCAAACGTCCGGTGCTCCTGATTGCCAACAAAACCGACAATGAAAATATCGCTGCGGAAAAATACGAATTCATGAAGCTTGGGCTGGGAGAGCCGATTTGTGTGTCCTCAACCAACGGCCTAAATTACGGCGACTTTCTGGATGATGTGATCGCGCGTCTGCCGCAAAGAGAACCGGAACCGGAAAGCGAGGCGCTTAAGATCGCAATACTCGGCCGACCCAATGTGGGGAAATCATCGATGGTTAATTTCCTGGCGGGAAAGGCTCGTCAAATAGTAACCGATATCCCCGGCACGACCCGCGATGCCATCGACCTGAAAATAAAGACCGACGGCAAGGAGTATATTCTGATCGATACAGCCGGTCTAAGGCGTAAATCACGGATTAAGGAAAACCTTGAGTTCTTTATGAGCCTGCGTACGGTCAAGGCTCTGGAGCGGGCGGATGTGGCCGCGCTTTTGATCGAAGGGCATACCGGTTTGGTCAAGCAGGATATCCAGATAATCGAGGAGATCGCACGTTTCAGAAAGCCGATGATAATCTGCGTGAACAAATGGGACCTGGTGGAAAAAGACAATAACACCGCCGGACGTTTCAAAGCCGAGTTCAAGCAAAAACTGCCTACGCTGAGCTATATGCCCTTGATGTTTATGTCTGCCGTTAGCGGCAAGCGTGTAAAGACAGTCTTTGAGCAGCTGGAATATGTTTATGGTGAATATACCAAACGAATACAGACCTCGGTTTTGAATGAGTTTCTGTTAGAGGCCGTCAACAAACGTCATCCCGCCGCAGTACGTGGAAAATATATCAGGTTGTTCTATATGACCCAGGCTGAAACCGCGCCGCCCCGCTTTATCATATTTTCAAATTATCCAAAATTCCTCAAGGAAGAATACAAGCGTTATCTCGAGAACCGTCTTCGGGAGAAATTTGGTTTCGAGGGCGTACCCTTAACGATAAACTTCAAGAAAAGATAATATGTCTGATAAAACCAATCTCTATGGCCTGACATACCAGGAACTTGAGGACCTGATGGTGTCGCTGGGATACAAGAAATATTCCGGACGGCAGATATTTCAATGGATGTACCAGAAGAAAATATTCGACTTCGGGCAGATGACTAACCTTTCCAAGAAGCTACGCGCTGAGCTTGAAGAGAGTTATGCAATCAAAATACCCCGCGTTCTTGAGGCCAGGGTTTCAGAGGATCAGACGGTGAAGTATCTTTTTGAGCTTAATGATAAAAGCCTGATCGAGGCGGTAAAAATCCCCGACGATCCTCGTCTGACTCTTTGTATGTCCTCGCAGGTTGGATGTCCGCTCGGCTGTAAGTTCTGCAAAACCGCCCAGATTGGATTCAAGCGCAATCTGGAAGTGGGGGAGATACTGTCGCAGCTGGCACTGGTGCAGGTGATGCTCAAGCCCGATGAACGTATTACCAATCTGGTCTTCATGGGTATGGGAGAGCCGTTTCTGAATTATAATAATGTCAAAGCCGCTATCGAAACAATCATGTCGGTGCTGGCATTCGGTATCGGTCACAGCAAAATAACTCTTTCTACGGCGGGACATGTGCCGGGTATATATCGTATGACCGATGAAGGCCTCAAGGTCAGGCTGGCTGTCTCATTGAATTCTGCCGATCCCGAAATCCGCCGCAAGCTGATGCCTGTAACGAAAAAGTATCCACTGGATGAATTGAGAAAGGCCCTGATCTATCATACTTCACAGATCGGCAGAAGGGTAACATTCGAGTATCTGTTGATATCAGACATAACGGATACGATAGCCTCGGCTAAAAAGCTGGTGAAGTTCGTGGACGGTATACCATGCAAGATCAACCTGATCAATTATAATCCTTCCGAGGGACTTCCCGAAAAGTTTAAGCCCTCGAATGAGAATGATCTACTAAAATTCCGCGACTATCTTTACCCGCGTACACCTGCCGTAACGGTACGCGCCTCCAAGGGTATCGATATCAAAGCGGCATGCGGTCAGCTTGCCGCGAAACACCAATAAATTGTTTTTGCTTGACACTCGATAATCAAAGCATATTTTAATTCACAAGACATATAGCCGGTGCATTCAGCCTAACAGGGAAGGCGGTGAGAGTCCGCCACAGCCCCGCTACTGTATGCGCGCTACTGGAGCTTGAACCGCAAGTGCGGATTAGCCACTGTCGCAAGATGGGAAGGCCTCAGGCTCCGGGTCTGATGCCGTAAGTCAGGAGACCTGCCGGTTATGAAAGGCAAATTTAAACCTTGCGCGGGCGAGGGAAGTCTTTATGGCCGAAAAAACTTCAAAGCTTCTTTCGCCGGGAATAAAACCGGCATTTTTATTTCTCCTATCTTTATTAATATATCCGGCCCTGATTTATTCTCAGTCCGGGCTTTCCCTTTGGGGGCAAATTACCGATTCTGAATCCGGCCTTCCTGTCGAAGATGCTATCGTCCGGCTGATTCCCGAAGGGCGCACAACAAGCAGCAACAAGGACGGCATCTATCGATTTTTTAATCTCAAATATAAATCTGCGACAATAGAGATTAAAGCGGAAGGATATGAATCCCTGAAAAGAGAGGGATTGACGCTCGATGATGCTCTGGCATCAAGGCGGGACTTTGCGCTTGCAACGCGGCTCTTTTATGATCAGGATCAAATCGTAATCGGAGAAGTTGAGGTTGAACAGCCCGGGAAGATCATAATCGATGAAAGCTCGCCCGAATTCAAAAACGCCCGCACGCTCTCGGAGATTCTGGAATATATACCCCGGGTGATTGTGGCGCAATCGGGCGGATCGAATCAGACCGCCTCGATTTCAATCGGAGGGGCGCCTGCCAAACATACCGGAATATATATCGATGGCATGCCGGTAAACTCGCATCTAACCGGCGAATTTGACCTGAACAGCATTCCTAAACAGGCGGTAAAGCGGATCGAAGTCTATACCGACGGTGCGGCCGCCGAGATGGGCGCGGGTTCTCTGGCAGGAGCGGTCAATATCATCACACGAAAAGCGGCCTTTCAGGGTGAATTTGGATTCGATCAGAATATCGGCAGTTATAATTCCGATGAAACCAATCTGACGGTGCAGAATATCTTCCATGAGAAGCTTTCCGGCCTGTTTATATTCTCCAGAAACACCGCATCCAACGACTTCAAGTATGACGATCCGAAAGCGGGAGAGATAAGACGGCAGAACAATTATCGCGATCTCGACAGCAAATACGCCAGCCTGAATTATAAAATCAATCAGCATGATAATATATACATGAATTTCTCTTATGTCCACTCAAGAGCCGGATTGCCGGGAGCGGTGTATTCGCTCACCCCCAGTGCGGAAAAATCGGAATCTTTTCGGACATGGAATCTGGGTGCGGATTTATCGCCGCTGGATAATCTTATGCTGGCGGTTTCAACGCAGCATTACCTCTCTCATCAGCATTTCACCGATTACGACACCTTTATTCCATACGACAGCAAATATCGCGACAGCAGACTCAGTTTTAATATAAATCCGAAGTATATAATCAGTCCCGATCATTATCTCTCAGCCCGCCTGAACCTGAGTTTCGACCGTTTCCGGCAGGGGTATATGCTTAATGAAGATCAGGATCCAATCGAAGTTAATGAGGATCGGGTTCAATCGAATATAAGCTATGATGGGCGTATGGCATTAGAAAAACCTGCACTGTTTTTCGATTACCTGAATTTGAAGCTGGCTTTCTCACAAACCGCATCCGACCTTTATCGTCCGCTTATTTCTCCTCTCATACGAGCAGATTTGGAAAAAGGCGATGCGAATAAGATGATCTTGTATGCGGCCTATGCCAATTCATACCGCGCGCCCACTTATGCCTCGCTTTTCTGGAGCGAGGATGCTTTCTCGGTCGGTAATCCCAATTTGCTGCCGGAAAAGTCTGAGGACTTTTCGACTGGCTTGCGGCTTATTTTCAGACGTGCCGGAATCTGGAACCTGGGAGTTGAGTACGAGCATTCATTTATAAAGGATCTGATATATTGGGAGCGGCGTTTTGACGGCAAGTATGCGCCGCGCAATCTCTCTGCCGCCCGAGTATCGTCGGTTATATGGAATGTGGAATGGAAATCGTATGATGATATTGTAGGCATTTCCCTTTCCCACACACTTTCCGATCCCAGGGACCGAAGCTGGGAGCCGAATCAGCATGATAATATCCTGACTTTTCGTCCCCGCAAAATCACTGATCTAAAGCTCAGCTTCAATCCGGGGGTGGTCTTTGTCTCGATGCAGACAAGATGGGTGTCGGAGCGCTATATCCGACGGGCAAATACTAAAGCCCTGAGTAAATATTCGGTCACTGATCTCAAGGCGGGAGTAAATCAGAAAATCGGCAAATTCGAAATATCTTTAAACGCTAAAGTAGACAACCTCTTTTCAGAAGAATACGAAATCCTCGAGCGCTACCCGCTGCCCGAGAGGTCCTACGGCCTTGGGGTTGGACTTACCTATAATTTTGAATCCGGGGGAAGAAATGAAAAATAGACAAACACTGATAACATTGGCATCGATCATTTTGCTTCTGGTTACCTCTTCCGGATTGCACGCTGATGAATTAATCGTGATAAACAGTCTCGGGGAAACATTGAGCAAAATCGATCTTGAAACCGGAACGGTGGATAATAATTTCGTGACCGTGGGATTGATTCCGAATGCCATTGTTTGCGATGGCGATAGGGCCTATGTGGCAAATTCCGGTTCGGATGATTTATATATAGTTGATCTGGAAAGCGAGACAATTGAGGATATAATAGATCTCGGCTCAGGGCGAAATCCGTGGTCCTTGAGCTTTTTGGACGACAGTACGCTCCTTGTTACGAATTTTATCTCCAGTACAATTTCAAAGGTGAATATAAATACGAGGACTGTGGTTGGTGAATGGGCTGTCGACACCCGTCCCCAGGGACTTATGACCATCGGGGAGAGAACCTATATTGCCATTAGCGGCTTTAATCCTGCAGATACCTCTTACGGTCCCGGATCGGTGGCAGTCTGGGACAATCAAGGCGACAGCATTGTGCAGTATATCAGCGTCGGCACCAACCCGCAAGACCTCGATATCGGTCCCGACGGAAGATTAAATATCGTCTGTACTGGAAATTATGAGGGGCTGCCGGGGATGCTCTATGTGGTTGATACTGCCAGCCTGAGCGTGGCGGATTCATTTCAGACCGCTACCACATTTTTCCCGCCTTCTGATATTGTTGTAACGAGTGATGGCATCGGCTTTCTTGCGGCCGGGGGCTGGATAGATAAGGGAGAGGTCTATACATTCGATCCTGTAAATTCCGTAATGCTTCACGACCAGAACAATCCGCTTACCACCGGCCTGGGAGTGATTGCGGTTTCGAAGGCCACCGACAGCACTATTTTCAGCTATAATTTCGGCGCTGATAATATAACCGAGATGGATTCCTCTGGGCTGATTCTCAATACCTATAATGTGGGTGATGGTCCACAAACCGGCGATATCCGTATCACCGCCCCGGATTATATTTGCGGAGATGTGAATGATGATATGGCCGTTAATGTCAGCGACGCGGTTTTTGTGATCAATTATGTCTTCATCGGGGGAGAGGCGCCCGCTCCACTGGAATCCGGAGATACCAATTGCGATACTGCTGTTAATGTCAGCGATGCGGTCTGGATTATCAATTATGTATTTATCGGCGGAAAAGCGCCCTGCGATACCGACGGGGATAATATTACGGACTGTTAGGCTTTATATCTGAATCCGTCAGGTAACAATCCCGTCTTGGACGGGATCAGGACCTGATGAAACCAAGAATACTCAAGCATATTTCATAAATCCATTCGATTTCGTTTCAAGAATATGCAAAATGTTGCATATTAACTTAAGATAAATGCCGAATAGCCAATAGAATTTTAGATTCTTCTCGTACTAAATTATGGAGCCTGGGTGGCAGGATACTCCCATAAGTACTAACCTTATGCAGCATTGTAAAATACGCTTTTAACTTAAAGCAGTTCTAAAATATAGATAAAGCACTTCCGTTTTTAGTGCTAAGGCATGCGAGTTGCTTTTGTTTCATAGTGAAAATATGGAATGGAACTTCTGACAAATTTAGGGAGTGGTGTGTGCTGTTAATCAGCCACCTGACGGTAGAGTCGGGCATCCCCCCTCCACCACTCCCTAAGCTTTTATCCCCGCAGAAATTAACAATCGAAATCAGAACGCAATTGACATTTAATGAGATTTTGGTGAAATTGCGGGATGCTTTTCGAATCGATCAAAGATATTGTCAAAATCTTCTCTCTGCCTGAAGGCAATCCGTTAGATGACGAAAATCGAACGCTTGCGCAAATCTGCGGATTTTCAGGAAATGACAGACTCCTCATAGTCAATGCCGATGATTTTGGTCTCTGCTCAAGCACCAATCGGGCGGTTGCAGAGCTTATCGATAAAGGGGTGGTCAATTCAGTCTCAATGTTCGCATCGGCGGAAAACACTGATGAAGGCCTCAAGCTTCTGGGGGAGAGAGAACAATCCACCGGAATTCACTTGACCCTGACCTCAGAGTGGGAAAATCATGTGCTGTCTCCTGTTCTGCCTGCGGAAAAGGTGCAATCCCTGCTAAATGGCTCGGAGCAGTTTTATTCCGAGATTAAGCATCTCTACCTGACCGCTGATAATGATGAAATAGAGGCTGAATGCCGGGCCCAGATTAATCGCATGCTTGACTCGGGGATTATAATCGATCATCTGGATACCCATATGGGCGCTATGCAGCTCAGGCCGGATTTCGTGGAAATATATCTCAAACTGGCTTCGGAATATAATCTGCCAGTGCGCATGGGCTCTCAAAGCCTGGCACAGCTTATGGGGCTTCCGGCTGAACAACTGGATAATGCCAGAACGATGGGGCTGGCATTTCCGGATAATCTGATTTATATCCCGATGTCATTTACGCCCGACAAGGAAATCCGCTTCCGGGCTTATGAATATGCTATACAGAATATTCCCTCCGGAATTGCGGAGATATACTTTCATCCTACTTATAATGGCGATGATTTTAAAGCGCTTCAGCATGAATATTCGAAGCGTAAAGATATCAGCTATGAATCGATCAGGCTCTGGGATTATGAATTTTTGGCCGATGGATGCCTGAGTCGAATTCTGGAAGAGGAAGAAATAAAGCTGATTTCTTATGCGGATTTGATGAAAGTTCAGCGGGAAACACTTAAAGTAAAAGATTAATCCAAAGCCCTAACTCTTTTTTATTTTTACGACTGTAACTCCCGAACCGCCCTCATTGAAATATCCCAGACGATGGCTTTCCACAAGTGGATGGATCCTTAGATATGAGTTGACAGCCTTTCTCAGTGCTCCGGTACCCTTGCCATGAAGTATGTAGACCGTCTCGAGATTTGCAATAGAGACCGAATCCAGATATTTTTCGACTGCCGTTACGGCTTCCTCGGCAGTCATTCCCCGCACCGATAATTGCATGGGAATATTTTCAAACGGAGCATAATTAACACCCGGGGGGATAGATCGTTTTGGTTCATTCTTGTGAATTTTTTTCAGGAGGTTCGATTTTACAGTTGCCACCATGCTTCCGGTCTGAACCCGCCAGCTATCCGCTTTCTCGTTGTAGTCCAGAAGCTCGCCCTCGGAACGAAGATTCTCTATAAAGACGCGGTCGCCGGGGGAGAGGCTTTCCTCTTTTTTGGAAGGCTCCTTTTGTACCTTTATCTGGTTCAGCCGATCACGGAATTCATCCTGCTTTTCGCGGATGAATTTATGGGCAGCCTTCACGCTTTGCTTATCGGCCTTCTGCTCCTTGATGTTTCGCACGAGCTGCTCGAGTCGGCCGCGCGTGCCCTCAACCATTTCCTGAGCCTCCCGCATTGCTTTTTCCTTGTATGCCTGCTGCTCATCTGCGATTTTGTCCTGCCGTTCGACATAATGTTTGCGCAGCCTATCGACTTCCTCTTTTTCCTTGTCTATCAGTTTTCTGGCCTCTTCGGCCTGCTGGGTTTCCGACTGCATGCGTTCGATAAGCTCTGCCAGATTTCGCTCCTGCGTGCCCATAAGCCCGACCGCATCTTCAACCACATCCTGCGGCATGCCCAGGCGTTTGGCCATCTCGATAGCATAAGATGATCCCGGAAGCCCGATTATCAGCCGGTAAGTCGGCTTTAGCGTTTTCTGATCGAATTCAAGGGAGGCGTTCTGGATACGTTTATCTTTTTCAGACAATGTCTTGAGCGCAGAATAATGAGTCGTAATAATCGCTTTTCCCTTGCAGTCCAGTATTTTCTTAAGGATTGCCTCGCCCAACGCCGAACCTTCGACCGGATCGGTACCGGCGCCAAGCTCATCCATAAGTATCAGGCTGTTTTCATCACAGTTTTTTAAAGCTCCGATGATCTTGGAAATGTGTGAGGAAAAGGTTGAAAGAGACAGTTCAATCGACTGCTCGTCTCCTATATCGGCAAACACATTATGGAAAATCCCTACCGCCGAATCCTTATGAGCCGGTATAAGCATACCGGACTGAACCATTATGGTCAAGAGTCCAACTGTTTTAAGAGCTACTGTTTTGCCGCCCATATTGGGGCCTGTGATTACAATGCAATCGAATTCTTTTGCCAGATGAATATCGAGCGGGATGACCTCGGATTTTTTCTCTACGGATTTAAGCAGAAGCGGATGACGAGCTTCCCTTAAATTTACATAAGGCCTGTCAACCAGCTCCGGAGGATTACAGTCAAGACGAACTGCAAGGCGCGCTTTGGCATGGATGAAATCGATCATTCCGATCATCTCATAATTGTGCCGGAATTCATCAAGTTGAGAACGAACCGAATCGCCGATATCAATCAGGATTCTCTCGATCTCCGCCTCTTCATCATTGATCAATTCCCTCAGATGATTATTCATTTCAACCGTTGCCATCGGCTCCACGAATAAGGTCATACCGGTTTTGGAATGTCCGTGTATCACACCGGTTTTCCCGGTAACATCGGAGGTCGGCATGGGAATAACGTAGCGGCTGTCGCGAATTGTGATGACGTCATCCTGGCGGGTCTCGTCGCTGCGCCGGGATTGAATCATAGATTCAAGTTTTGCCAGTATTTTATTGCGCACCAATTGTTTTTCGATTCTGATCTTGCGCAGCCGGGAGGATGCCGAGTCCATTATTTCGCCGCTTTTGTCGATAGCCTTTTCTATTTTCTGAAGGACCTCATGTCCCGGTTGAATCTCGGAAACATAGGCATTAATCAGTGGATATTTATCGGTCTTGCCCTTCATATAACTTTTCAGACTATGACAAACCCTCAAAAAGTGGGCAATTTTGAGATATTCGGTAGAGGCGATATATGTATTTTCAACCTTAAGGCGCGAAAGATAAACATCAATCGGATCAAGTGTCTGTAATACGAACGGCTCCTCGAACCTGAGGATCTCGGTCAACTGCCCGGTCTCCGCCAGCTCTTTTTTGATCTGCTCGTAATCTGTTTTAGGATAAAGATATTCAGCCCTTGCTATGCCCGCCGGGGTGTGACAGATATCACGCAGGAGGCTTTTAATCTTATCGAATTCCAGTTTATTTAAGGTATGCTCATCCATATTAATTTACTCTCAAAACTCAGTAGAAGATATGGCTTTGTGCAGAATTTGCAAACCCGAAAATTGTTAAAATACTGCTGTTTTTTTGGAACCACTTTTTATGTCGGGTGTATATCCTAGTAGAAAAGGCAAGAAAACCTAAGTTACGTGACCAATCCACAAGGCTCTGACCCTGAAGCCTGCTCATCAAAGCAGGCTTTTTTTTGTGAACTAAATCTTAGATTTTCCGGTTGTTTAAAATAAAGGGTGTATTTTATGTCAGTTCCGCAAAAGAGTACTTATCTATTATTAGGCAGTAATTTTCAAAATTAGGAGGAATGATGTCTATTTCCAGGCTGCCTGACGGTTCCCTTTGTCATACTGAGATTTATGCCAATGACCTGGGGGAGACCATGATGTTTTATGCCGAATTGTTTGATTGGGAAGTTCGTAATTCTATGAACGGCTATGGGATGTGGAAGGACGGCAATGGCTGCGAAGGAGGCTTTTCCACTACCGGCAGGCCCAATGATACCGGCTGCAGTCTTTATTTAAAGGTCGAAAATATGGAGGATTATATCTCCCGGCTTCGCGAAAAGGGAGCGGAGATTATTCAGGAGAAAACCCAAATCGCCCCGGACTTTGGATACTTTTCATTATTCAAGGATCCTGGTGGAAATGTTGTGGGCCTCTGGTCGAAAAAATAGCATCATGAAAATATGAGTGAAAACAATAAAGGCGGAGCTTCCCCAATGCTCCGCCTTTATCTATCTGGGAATCAGAGAGGATTAATTTCGTTTTGTATACTGCGCTTTTCCGGTTGTGTGCCATGTCTTGCCGCCATCCATAGACAATTCATATGTCCAATCGAAACTATTATCCTTGATGTTATGAATCGTAATTCTGTCTTGATATTTCTGGCCCTGCCAGACCGCCTCATGGGTGAATACCATCTTTCCATCTTTATAGTGGCCCTCGTAATAGCTGATATGCGCACCCATGTTATCGGTCCAAGTCTGCTGCCACTTTTCGGTTTCACGATTAAAAGCCAGAAGGCCAAGGCCCTCGAATGGCATACCCATCATCTCGGAATCAAATGTATGGCGCATGGCCGCTCCGCCCAGAATCATTTCATATTTTGCCACACCCTCCGAGGTCTGCCATTCCTGATCTGAGGGATCCATTTTCCAATCCTGTGTTACATCCCAGGTTCCGGCAAGATGGGCAATCTGTTGCATTTCCTCCGGCGGTCCCATAGGCGGCATGCCCTCGGCCGTCATTTCGGATTTCTGACCCTCCTGGTCTTCTCCCGCGATTGCGGCGGCGCCGATTATAACGGCAATCAATGAAAATACAAATATTATTCTTAATGCTGTCATCTGAATTCCTCCGTACTGCAAAAAGTATAATCGAGACAAATTATATACGGTATTAAACACGATATTATGGGTTATGTTTCAAAAGGTCAAGTAAAAAGTATATTAATTTTATCCATTATCTGGGATGCCAATGGGATGCACGGATTAATTCTTCTATCCCGGCTTACAGTCTGCTGCAAATTGGGGCGTCGATTGTTATAGAAGATATTGCTTTATGTCAGCGGGTAATCGAGCTCGGCAAACCATTCGATTTTTATATCGGGGAATATGCTGTCCTGATTCTCCATATCTCCCAGGAAAGTCCAATCCTCTTCATCGACATCGTCACCCGCGGCATATCGTTCAGCCATATTTGCCAGACGCAGGAATCTTTTGTGATGACGTGCCAGGCGCATCTCGGCGTAATCCCGTGCCGCCCAGGTCGAGATCAGGAACTGCCAGTCAGAGGCGACGAGGAGCATAAGTTCGCGAGCGGCCTGTTTGAGGATATTTAGCAAATCCTTATCATCGCTATCCCTATGTTTTTTAGCCAGCGACTGCATGCGGAGTTCGTCTTCGTAGATGTGTTTCCAGCTCCATTCAGTCCATTCATTCAGCCAGATATAATGATATCCGCCCTGACCCCAGCTTCCCTCGGGCATGGAGATCACATCGGTCGGCAGCGCTTCATCGAGAAAACTTCCGCAGGTGCGTGTTTCGATTTGCTGATCGTTATTGACATACTCTGTAACCAGTTTGAGAAAATTCACGCCCTCGAACCACCAGTGTCCGAAAAGCTCGCAGTCAAAAGGTGCGCAGAGAAATCCTTTTTTGCCCGATTTTTCATTAAATTCGGACAGGACCTCCTTGACCAGCGATTTGAAATGTGCGGCATTTTCAGGCACGCGCCCCATTGCTCTTTTGTGATTATATTCCTCTTTATCGGCCAGATCGCTTTTGGCCGAGGTAACCATCCAGTAGCGATGGCCTCCCGGGAAACGCTTTTTGTGGAAGTCGAGGTAGTTGCCGTCCCCGGGGTAGCCATATTCCCCGGACCAGACCTGAAGCCCGGTCTTGGGATCGCGTGTAAAGACCGCCACCGGTTTTTTGTTTTCATCCCCGGATGAGACAAGGTAAATCTCCTGCGGGCTGCGTTCTTTAATTTCCTCGGGCGGTTTATATTCCTTTTCAAACTGTCCCCAGAGTTTTTTAAGCGCCTCGAATCTGTCGATATACACTCCGATTGCCTCACCGCCCTTCAAAAGAGCGCTGTCGACAATGAAATACTCAATGCCGTTTTCAGACAGAATTTCCTCCACGCCTTTGCGAAGATAGCTTTTATCCAGCCCCTCGATTTGTACGGGCGGTTTCCATTCGTAACGCGGACGATAGGCGCATTCCGGGAGCCAGATTCCGCGCGGTTTTCGTCCGAAAAAGTTCTCATAGGATTGAATTGCCTGCTTTACCTGGGCCTGCAGGGTAGTATCCCGCGAGAGAAGGGGGAAGTAGCCGTGAGTTGCGGCACAGGTCATAATCTCGATATGACCGTCATCCTGCATCTTTTTGAAGGCCTCCGGCAGGTTTTGATCATACTTGTTCTCGAAGTTATTTTTTGTCCGGCCGTAGAAATTTATCCACATCTGAGCCAGCTCCGACATATTGGTATCGCCGTGTCGGTCAAAAACCTCTTTATCGGTTTCGGCCGCCTGGATTTTGTTATCCAGATAGGAGCAGAATTCAGGCGGGAATGCTTCATGCCCGAGCTGTTCGCATAAAACAGGGGAGATGCTGATTGTAAGATTGGGAGATTGCCCGTCCTCCACAATCTCGTTGAGCATATCCAGAATGGGTATATATGTTTCCGCGCAGGCCTCGTTGAGCCAGTCGGTACCGTGGGGCCAGCGCCCGTGAGAGAGAACATAGGGTAGATGAGAATGGAGCACAAAGGAAAATGCTCCGATTTTGTCCTCGGACATGCTTTAATCCTTTCCAAAGTGGTTTATGCTTTATTCAAATAATGGAATTAAACTAGCACTTAATCAGTATCCAGTTTATGATCAGTGGCGGTTTGGAAGCCGATAGATTTTTCCTCTTTACCGAACATCTTGATCGGTCCGAACTGACCTTCATATTTTTTGATACTATTTTCAAGATTGTTCAATAGCGCCTTGGCTGTTGTTGGATTCAGTATCAGGCGCGCATGTACCTTTGCCTTTTTCATGCCCGGTGAGAATCTGGCAAAGTCCAGAATAAATTCAGCCGGTGAAAAATTTATGATCTGCAAATTGGAATATACCTCGTCGGGAAGGTCATCTCCAAGCGCTACTTTGATCTGTTGCGGCTGGCCCTGTGGCTGTTTCATAAGATTTCCTCCTTGAACTTTTCGCATAAAAGTATTACAATTCAGCTCAAAGTCAATAGCAAAAAGGAATTCGGGTTGGTAGTTGAGAAACCGAGGATAGACGAAATCTTTTCACATCTGGGGGGCAATTCCATCATTATTTTAGGCGACCTTATGATGGACCGCTATATGTGGGGGGAGGTCAACCGTATCTCACCTGAAGCGCCGGTGCCGGTGGTTGAAGTAAGAAACGAGACCCTTCTTCTGGGGGGCGCCGCCAATGTTGCGGTTAATATCAGCAAGCTTGGGGATGAACCTTACCTGGTCGGTGTTGTCGGCAATGATCTGCGTTCGGAAACATTCAATATTCTTCTGGGGGATAACGGCATCCGTTCGGACGGAATCGTAATGCATAACGGACGTCCGACCACGATTAAAACCCGAATCATCGCGCACAATCAGCAAGTCGTGCGTGCCGATCATGAAACCACCGATGAGATCGAGCGGGAAACCGAGGAAGATATTTACAAGAAGATTGTGGAGAAAATTGATGAGGCCAGGGGCTTGATTATCTCCGATTACGGCAAGGGAGTTATTACCAAAGGCCTTCTGGAAAAAGTGATCGCACTTTGCCGTGAGAAAAATGTCTTCGTGGCGGTCGATCCGAAGGATGTCAACTTCAAGTCATACAAGCGGGTTTCTGTTATTACTCCCAACCATCATGAGGCCGGATTTGCCTATGGCAAACGGATACGCAATGAGGATGATTTAAAAGAAGTGGGATGGGGGCTCCTGAAGATTCTGGATGCCGAGTCGCTTCTTATAACACGCGGTGCGGAGGGTATGGCGCTTTTTGAAAAAAACGGCAGCCTGACATTTCTTCCAACTGCCGCACGCAAGGTTTATGATGTTACCGGGGCGGGCGATACGGTTATCTCCGCTTTTGTTTCGGCCATGGCGGCCGGGGCCGCTCTTCCCGAGGCCGCCTACATATCGAATCAGGCTGCGGGAATTGTGGTGGGCGAGATCGGTACAGCCCAGGCCACGAAAGAATCACTTATCAAAGAGATAAATAAACGTCTAAAAGGAAATAATAATGGGTAGAGTAATAGGAGTACAGCGGCTGGTAGAACTGAGATGCAGTTGGCGAAGCTGCTATGTTGTGTTCACCAACGGTGTTTTCGATCTGATACATTACGGCCATCTTAAACTTCTTGAAGACTGCAAGATTATGGGGACAGTGCTTATTGTGGGCATGAATTCGGATGCGTCCGTGAAGAAGATAAAAGGCCCGAAACGTCCCATAATGCCGTACAAGGACAGGAGCAAACTGCTGGCGGCTTTGAAGCCGGTGGATTATGTGGTTTCGTTTGGCGAGGAAACGCCGCTGAAATTAATCAAGAAGCTAAAGCCGGATGTACTGGTTAAAGGCGCCGACTACAAGCTTGAAGAAATAGTTGGAGCAAAAGAGGTAAAGGAATGGGGCGGAAGAGTTAAACGCGTGAAGCTTTTGCCGGGACGCTCGACCTCTGAGCTGATTAAGAAGATTGGCAAGCTCTCTGGAAGATAAAGTTTTACTTGACAGTGTTTAAGTGCAGGTTTAACTTTTGAGCTTGGAAGGTTGAGTGTGATAAAATTATCTCTTGCAAAAGGGAAGTCGGATTCTGAGATTGCGGTTCTGGAGAAACATCTACCGGAATCATTTGCACGACTGGCTGATGTTTACTTTGCCAGAGGTGAGCGCCAGAAGGCCCTCGAGATTTTAAAGGAGCATGCTGATAGCTTTCCCGAGTATCCCACAGGTTTCTGGATGCTCGGTAAGGTTTTTTACAGCCTGAAGGAAAAGGAGAAAGCTTTAGCTTACCTGCATAGAACATTACAGATAATACCCGAGCATCTGGCGGCGCTGGAATTGATCGGAAAGATTTATATGGAGAGCGGGGAGCATGCTCTGGCAAGGTCTTATCTGAAACAAGTCGGTCAGGCCGATGAGCTGGGAGAAATTGTATTCAAAACAAAATCCGATGAAGCCAAGGTTAAGGCCGAAAAAGAGAAGATAGAGGATGTTCGTGAGCGGGCCAAAGGCAAGTTCGCTACCGAGACTATGGTTAATCTCTATATAAGACAGGGACATAAGAGGCTTGCCAGGGAACTTTGCGAGGAGATACTGGTTATGCAACCTGAAAACACCCGTATAAAAACAATTTTAAAGGAGCTGGAGAGTTAATATGCCATCCAATTTAAAACGCTTACAGCAATTGGTTAAAAAAGAAAATCTGGACTGTCTGCTTGTTACCGAGGTTACCAATATTCGTTATCTGACCGGTTACTCGGGATCCTCAGCCAAGCTTCTGGTATTTCCGACACAGACATACTTTTTCACCGATTTCCGTTATAAGGATCAGGTGAAGAAAGAGGTTAAGGGCGCAAAAATTGAGATCGGCCAGCGTGATCCGATGATGGATTTTCCCAGGTTCAAACCGCTGCAAAAGAAGAATATCACAATCGGCTTCCAATCAGAATATATTACTCATGCCATGCTTGAACAGCTTAAAGAACTGCTTCCGGATGCGATATTTGTACCGACCAAAAACATTGTGGGCACTCTTTCGATCATAAAGACCCAGGCTGAGATTAAGCTGATTCGTGAAGCGGTTAAAATTTCGGATAAAGCTTTCGACCGGATTTTAGGGTATATCGAACCGGGCCTGCGCGAAAATGAGATAGCGGCGGAGCTGGAATATCAGATGAAGATACTGGGCTCGGAGAAGCCGGCATTTGATACGATTGTGGCCTCGGGGCCAAGGTCTGCCTTGCCTCATGGCGTGGCCTCCGACCGCAAGGTTCAGAAGGGCGATTATATTACCATGGATTTCGGCGCCAAATACAAGGGCTATCATTCCGACATGACCCGCACGATCGTTGTAGGCAAAGCTACCCAGAAGCAAAAAAAGATATATAATCTGGTTCTTAAGGCCCAGAAGGCGGGATGTCGTTACGCAAAAGCCGGAATTACTGGAAAAGAGCTTGACAAAAAAGTCAGAAAGATTATAGAGAAGGCCGGATATGGAAAGAATTTCGGCCACGGGCTGGGCCATGGACTGGGAACTGTGGTTCATGATGCACCGCCTGTTTCACCCTTATCCGATGTTGAGCTGAAATCGAATATGGTCGTTACGATAGAACCCGGCATTTATATATCCGGCTGGGGCGGAGTCAGAATCGAGGATGACGTTGTTCTGAAAAAGAACAGTTGTGTCATTTTGAATAAAGCTGAAAAAAGGTTAATTGAATTATAAAGGTGGTGAGTGGTTCTTATGTTGGAATCAATGATTAGAAAGCTGGTCAAGTTGGTCGAGGAATCCGATATCGCCCAGCTCGAGGTTTCCAGTTGGGGGCGCAGGGTCAAGATTACCAAGCGTTATGCTCCCGGCTCGCGAAACGGCCATTCATCCGAGGGTGCATTGACGGAAGTCGTTGTGCCAGCTTCACCTCCCAAACCCGAAAGCACACCCCCTCCCACGCCTCAGGCGGTTCCCAAGCAAAAAGAATCGGCGCCGGAGGTTGCAGAGACGGCTGAATCTGCCGATGATAAATACGTACCGATTAAGTCACCCATGGTGGGGACCTTTTACGCATCGCCGGAGCCGAATGCTCCGCCTTACGTGAAAGTCGGCGACACAATTCAAAAAGGAACTGTGGTCTGTATTGTCGAGGCCATGAAACTGATGAATGAAATTGAGTCGGATGTTTCGGGACGTGTTGTCAAACTTCTGGCGGAAAACGCACAGCCGGTCGAATTCGGACAGACACTTTTCCTTGTTGAGCCTGTAGCTTAAGAAAACAAATACGAATCTACATCAAGGAGGGTGTGTATGAATCTGCGCCAGATGCTGGTGGAGATGTTATCCAAGGGCGCCTCCGATTTACATCTCAGAGTAGGGATTCGTCCCACACTGAGGATTGATGGTGTGCTGACCCACATAAATACACCTGCGCTCAGTAAAGAGGATATGAACGATATCCTCAATCAGATTTTAAAACCCGAACAGCAGAAAAGATTTCTGGCACGAAATGAGATGGACCTGGCTCTGTCGGTCGCCAAGCTGGGACGATTCAGGATCAATCTGTTCAGACAGAGAGGTACGATCGGTATCGCGCTTCGTGCGGTCAATACGACAGTGCCGACATTCGATGAGCTCAATCTTCCGCCCATCGTGCAGAAGATCGCCGAGAACCGGCGCGGACTGGTGATCGTAACCGGTACCACCGGTTCGGGTAAGTCGACCACGCTGGCCTCGATGATTGAGCATATCAATTCCACGAGAAAAGATAATGTTTTGACAGTCGAGGATCCGATCGAGTATATCTACCGCGATAAGGAATGTATTATCTCGCAGCGCGAGGTGGGAGGAGATACACCCTCGTTCGGATCGGCTTTGCGTCACGCCTTCCGTCAGGACCCCGACACGATCCTGATCGGTGAGATTCGTGACTCCGATACCATGTCCACCGCGCTTTCCGCGGCTGATACCGGACACTTCGTGCTGACCACATTGCATACTATGAACACGGTCGAGACTATTTCCCGAATCATATCTTTCTTCCCGCCTCATCAGCATACTCAGGTGCGCCTGCTTCTGGCGGGAACGTTGAAGGCGATTATCTGTCAGAGACTTCTGGGACGCTCCGATAGGGCTGGACGAGTTCCGGCGGTGGAGGTGATGCTCGGTACCGCCTCGATCCGCGAATGCCTGATAAATCCGGAGAAGACTATGGATATTATGGACTTGGTGGAATCGGGTGGAATTCAGTATGGTATGCAGTCATTCGACCAGTCGATTATGAAGCTTTACCGTCAAGGTGTGATCTCTTACGAGGAAGCGATGTCACAGGCGACCAATCCCGAGGACTTCGACCTCAGGCTCAAGGGGATCACCGCCTCATCAGACCGTGGCTGGAATGAATTCGAAAGATCAGATGCTTAATATCTTAAAGGAAGCTTGTGAACGGCGTACCTCCGGGTGCGCCGTTTTTTTCTTGACGTATATTAAAATATTAATTTTCCCCGCATAATATCTAAGGCGTTATTGGGATTTGTCGAAAATTATAATAGGGAATTTAGAGGGCAGAGTGCCGATTTATGTTTCTACCCGGGCACTTCAATGGCAGAAGCATGTGGGGCATGTTATCCTGAAAATATCGGAAAATGACCTTTGAGTATGGGTATCCAATTATGAAGATTATCGCTTTAATGGGCAAGCCGAAGATTTTGAAAGATCTTTCATGCATAGTAGAATCCGATAAGAATGAAATTATCGGAGTGGATTCGCCGAGAAAACTTATGCTGGGACTCGAGGAGGATATTCAGATCGATTTGGTTATTGCGGATGCTGAGCTGCTGCATGATTCGGAGGTTGATATCCTCGGTTTCATTCAAAACAGGCAGCGTTACAATTGGCTGCCGGTTCTGGCTACCTGTAATGATTGCGAGCCTGAGAAAATGATGTCGCTGGTTAGGAGGGGAGTCTATGATATTTTACTTTATCCATTCGACCGCGAGAGATTTCTTGAGCGGGTTAAAACCGCCGAACTGAACGGACGCCGAAAAATCGTGGTAATTGATGATGAACCTTCTATTCTTGAAATCCTGACCGATGTGTTTGAGCTTGAAAGACATATAGTGTATCCCTTTTCATGTGCTGAAGGCGCGTTTAAATTTCTGGAAGAATATGATAAAAGTGTTCATGCCGTAGTTTCAGATATTCTTTTACCCGGTGCATCGGGAATTGATGTTTTGAAGAAAGTAAAGGCGGAATATTCAAATATACCAATAATATTAATAACCGGTCACAGCGGCAAATATTCGCCTGATAAGCTCATGGCAATCGGCGCAGACGGCTATTTCAAGAAACCGTTCCACAACGTGGATTTGATCAGAACGTTATTTACTATTTTGCAGAAGTACAGCCGCTATAAAAAGAAAAAATCCCAGCCAAAGTCGGTAAAACAGCTGGTGTCATAATTCTGGTTTGATAAGACATCATTCTGATTACTTTGTGGCTTTCACAACTACAAAGCCACCTTTTCCATAGCCCGGCTCTATATCTTCGAGCTCGTTGATTTCCGAGGGATTATTGAAGATGGTTTGTATAAACTGCAGATTTTTAAAACCGCTTTCGGTCAGAAATTTTTTAATTTCTTCAGCAGAGTAGAAACTTGCATGTTTATAGAATTCGTTTTTGCTTTTATGCTTTTCATATACTTGTCCCAGGGGGCTTTCACTGTCAATGAATGCTATTATTAAAACTCCCCCATTTTTTAAAATGCGATTGGCCTCTGTGAAGGCCGCGCGGGCATCATCGAGAAAGCACACGACTGTAACCATCAAAGCAAAATCAAATTGATTATCATCAAAAGGCAGTTTTTCGGCAATCCCCTCAACTGCGTCAATTCCACGATCTTTTGCAATAGCCCGCATATTTACGGAAGGCTCGAGCCCATGCTTTATACCAAGGGGGCCCGCAAACCGTCCGGTACCCACTCCGATCTCTATCCCCTCACCGCTCTCAGGCAGAAAATGCTTTACGGCTTTTATCTCGGACTCGTAGGCCATACGGTTTTCCTCAAACCAGGCATCGTATTCATCGGTGTATTTATCAAATGGCTTAGACATCGACATAATATCAGTCCCGCACTTTTTCAATGATCTCGTAATCAGCGGAAATCGGAACGCTTTTTCTGAGCATGGCATTCGCGGGACAGTATTTTTCGGTGCTCAGTTCTATAGCCCTTTCAACATCTTTGGTACGGATGCCTTTTCCTATAAAGATAAAATGAAGCCTGATTGCGCTGAATACTTTGGGATGTTTCTCCGATCTGTCGGCATCTATTTCCATCCGAAAATCGTCAAGAGTGACACGCTTTTTGAGGAGAATAGATATAACATCCATGGCTGTACATCCCCCGAGCGACATCAAAAAAAGTTCCATGGGACGTGATCCGGCCGAATGCCCGCCGAATTCCTCAGGACCGTCCATATTTACCCAATGGTTTGTGTCACCTGCGCCTGCCAATGCGATGCCATCAATCTGTTTTATCTTTACCTTCATGAAATCATCCTTCCAAAAAACAGTCGTACCATACTCACCTGTTTTGAATTGTTCACATAATTATATAATATGAAATCTGCCGCAATAAAAGTTTGTTTTATAAAACAGCCGCCATTTGAAATGACGGCTGCTCAGAGGTCTCATTGGCTGAGCCTTGAGACCTATACACACATGGCTATCCTGAGGGAATAGAGTCTGTTAATCATTTCTGGTGAAAGCAAGATCCCTGCATTTCCAGCAGCCCTGTTGTTCAAATCCTTTGCTTACATCGATGCCCTTGTCACATAGCCACATACATCCTTCGTTATCCAGAAAAACCTGCATCGGACGTGCACCCGGATGATAGATCCCGCCTCCCAGAGTCGGTTTTTTGCTTTCCTGAGTATCCATAATCAAACCTCCTTAGTTTCTTTTTCATTCGGAATGATTAGTAGATCATAAATCATGCCAAAAATCATACCGCAGTTGGAAATATGGCGTAAGGCTTTGAGATGTTATGAATTAAGGATGTGAAGCCTTTAATTTATGTCAGAATAATTATATGCGATATCGTGCAATATCGCAAGGAAGAGGCATGGTATCGTGCAAACTTACAAGTCGCTATATCTGCTTATTGCTCTTTATGGGAGGGGATTTTCAGGCCGAGTTTTTTGATTTTTCTGTAGAGGGTGGAGGGATTTACACCTATTTCACGGGCGGTGTCTTTGCGCGACCAGTTATTTCTTTTAAGTGCAGCCAGGATAAAAAGCGACTCCATTTCATCCATAGTACTGGCAATTTCAACAGCCGGGATAGCGTTGCTCTTTTGAAGATAATCGGGCAGAAACTCAGGCTTTATTATACCGCTTCCGCATAAAACGAAGGCATGTTCGATGATATTTTCAAGCTCCCGGATATTGCCCGGATAATCATGGTTCATAAGTATTTTCAGTGCCGGAGGGGAGACGCCGCTGATATCTTTTTGATGCAGGCGGTTCAGGTTCTGCACAAAGTGATCTGCGAGAAGAGGAATATCTTCTCGGCGTTCTCGCAGGGGCGGAAGCGCTATCTTTATCACATTGATACGATAGAAAAAGTCTTTCCTGAATTCACCTTTTTCAATTAGTTCATCAAGCCGCTGATTGGTTGCTGAGACAATTCTAAAATCTGCCGCAATCGTCCTTGTACCTCCCAGACGCTCGAAGGTCTTTTCCTGAAGTACGCGCAAAAGTTTTATCTGCATGGCCGAGGATATATTGCCGATCTCATCCAGAAAAAGCGTTCCGCCTTCTGCAAGTTCAAAGCGTCCCTTCTTATCCTTTTTGGCATCGGTAAAGGCTCCGGCTGCGTAGCCGAAGAGCTCCGATTCGAGAAGATTATCCGGAAGGGCGCCGCAGTTCAATCCGATAAATGGTCCGTCTTTGCGTGGACTGAGTTCATGTACCGCCCGTGCAACCAGCTCTTTGCCGGTGCCACTTTCACCCTCGATCAAGACCGAGCTTTCGCTTTCGGCGATGGTGGGGAGGATATTGAATAGCTCCCGCATCTTATTATTGCGGCTGAGAATATTTTCGAATGTGTACTTGGCCTCGTATTCTTTGTGCAACTGCCTGACCTGGTTCAGGTCGCGGAAGGTTTCCACCCCGCCTGTTATGTTTCCTTTGCTATCTTTTAATAGAGCGGTGGAAATGCTAATTGGGATTCGTTCTCCTCTGTGATTATTAATGCAGACCGGACGGTTAATCACGGGAGTTTCGGTTTTGATAGTCTGCTCCAGCGGGCAGTTGTCTTCGCATGCACTTGTTCTGAAAACCTCACTGCATCTTTTGCCGATGGCCTCTTTGATGGGATAGCCGCTTATTCTTTCGGCCGCCATGTTCATGAATGTGATCTTAAAATCAAGATCGACCGCAAAGACGCCGTCGGATATATGGTCGACAACAGTCAGGAGCTTATTGCAGAGAGTCTCTTTTTTTTCGGTTATATTTTTTCTCATGTCAGAGTAATTCCATTGAGCAACTTCTATAAATAATATAGAAATTTTATTTGTATTGTCTATTACTGATTTGCCTTGTAGCTTCACCGAAAATCTGCAATAGGGGTATTGGCATGATCACAGGGATCATGCCCTACAATTATCCAAAAAATATTATTCTCGAAAAATATCATGGGTGGCACGCCCAAATTTATTTGGGCGTGATTTTCAGTACGGTGGGTGCCCCATCCCCGAAACGGCTGAAGGCCGGTGAGGGGTGGGAATGCCTGTAATTACATAAAACCTCTTGCAAAAACGCTCTATTTTGCTATTTTATCTATGATAATCGCATTTAATATGGTCTTGTATATATGCATAGAGTTATAAATCCTATTGGCCTTATACTGATTGGGGCTATTCTTGGTTTTACATTTTACGGGGTAGTAGGCCTAATAGTTGGAGCTGTTGCTGGATTATAAAATTGGAATTTGCAAAGGATGAGCCAAATAGTAAATTGATTAAGATTATTAGTCAGGCACTGTTTGAGGCTCAATCGGGAGCGGATATGGGGTTGACTAGTGCATCCGTCCTGTACTTTGATATAGCTTGTGGGAAAATACACAAAGGTGCGAGGGCAGGTTCAAGAATATTGGGAGAAATGGAGGCCGCCTGCAAGAATATAGTTGCATTGTGGGATAGTTTATAAAGAAATTGTCGGATTTCGGTTAGATCAGGATAGGCGAGGTTGCAGTAATCAGGTTCCATGAAATTTGCTACTAAGATTATTCTGCGTATGACAGATATAAAAAGATCTATATAACACTTTGGAGAAAAGTCATTATGAAATATAAGCAATTTATTGGAACATTCATCCAGACATTAGCTTGTATTTTAACTGCCGCCCTCATAGCAATTGGACTTTGGGCATTTCTCGGGGATCGGTATGACCCCATAACCGGTATGCATTTTGATGGATTCGGACGAAAACTCTATTCAAATGCGGGATGCTTCGGCAGAGACCTATCACCGGGATTGATATGGGAGGTAGCCGACACGGGTATAGCAATTGTTGCTTTCAGTATAATAGTCGGATTGTTTTCGTTAGGAAAGAAATTGAAACGCTCTTCATAAATTAAAAAATCGATTATCCCATAGCTCCGATATGGGGCACCTAAAAATGTAGGCGTTGGGGTGCCCCATCTCCGAATCGGATGAATGCTGATGAGGGGTGGGATTCTTTGACATAAATTATTATCATGTACCGCCGGGATTCCTTATCCCGGCGGTTTAGGCGCCAGGTTAGGGAACCTGGCGCGCACATGAGTATATTTTCCGGGCACACGTCCCGTGCGCCCGGCATTACTTTCTAACACCCCCGCATTTCACAAGAATTGTCTTGCCAAAGAGTGTTGATATTTTTACTTTTCCGCCATGTTTGAGAAAATACTTATAGCCAATAGAGGCGAGATCGCACTCAGGATTATCAGGGCCTGCAAGGAGATGGGAATCAAGACCGTAGCGGTCTACTCCGAGGCCGACCTGGACAGCCTGCACGTGCGCTTCGCCGACGAGGAGGTCTGTATCGGACCGCCCCCGTCCAACCAATCATACCTGGACGTTAAACGGATTATTTCAGCCGCCGAGGTAACTAATTGCGACGCAATACATCCCGGCTACGGCTTTTTGGCCGAAAACGCCGACTTTGCCGAAATCTGCGAGTCCTGCGATTTGACCTTTATCGGACCGTCACCTGATTCGATGCGCAAGATGGGTGACAAGGCCACCGCCAAACGGTTGATGCGTGAAGCGGGAGTGCCGGTGGTGCCCGGCTCGGAGGGTATTGTGTCGTCTTTGCCCGAAGCGGAAAGCATCTGCGAGGAAATCGGCTACCCGGTAATTATCAAAGCCTCCGCCGGAGGCGGGGGGCGCGGAATGCGTGTGGTTACCCGCAAAGAAGAGCTGAAATCGGCCTACAATACCGCCCGTATGGAAGCGGGCGCGGCCTTCAACAATCCCGAGGTCTACATCGAAAAATTCGTGACCCAGCCACGCCATATCGAGATACAGATACTGGCCGACCGGCACGGCAACACGATTCACCTGGGCGAACGCGACTGCACGATCCAGAGGCGTCACCAGAAACTGGTCGAGGAATCACCCTCACCGGCTCTGGACAAAGAAACGCGTCAGAAGATGGGCGAGGCGGCGATTAACGGCGCGATTGCGGCCGGATATTACAATGCCGGGACGATCGAATTCCTGTTCGATGAGGACGGCAGTTTTTACTTCATGGAGATGAACACCCGGATCCAGGTGGAACATCCGGTAACGGAAGAGGTCACCGACGTCGACCTGATCCGCAATCAGCTATTGATTGCGGCGGGGGAGAAGATGGAGGTCAGCCAGGAGGATATCCGCTTCAAGGGGCATGCCATCGAGTGCCGCATCAACGCCGAGGATCCCGCGAACAATTTCCGTCCAGCGCCGGGACAGATAACCTCGTTCCATACTCCCGGCGGGCATGGAGTGCGGGTCGATACTCATGCCTACGCCAAATATGTGATCCCGCCTTTCTATGATTCGATGATCGCCAAGCTTATTACATACGCAAAGGATCGGGATTATGCGATCATGAAGATGAAACGCGCTCTTGATGAGTTTATCATCGAGGGTATCCCGACCACGATACCGTTTCACAGAGCGGTTATTCAGGATAAGGTCTTCAAGTCGGGAATCTACTCGACAAAATTTATTGAAGGCTTTAAATGGAATGAACAGGAAAAAGAAGAAGCTGCTGTAAAATAAAAAATGGAGGAAATATGGATTTTCCAAAAGATTTGAAATATTCCAAGGAACATGAATGGGTAAAGGTTGACGGCGATACCGCCACTATCGGAATCACCGATTATGCTCAGGGCGAGCTGGGTGATGTGGTCTTTGTCGAACTTCCCGATAGCGGAGAGGAATTCAAACAGATGGACGCCTTCGGAACAATTGAGGCGGTAAAGGCTGTTAGTGAATTGTACACACCGGTTTCCGGTGAGATAGTGGAGATCAACGAAAAGCTCGAGGACGAGGCCGGTCTGGTCAATCAGGATTGCTACGGCGACGGCTGGATGATTAAGATAAAGCTCTCCAATCCCTCAGAGCTCGATGATCTTATGGATGCTGACAAATATAAGGAGCTCGTGGAGTCGTAAAAATGAGCTATGTTTCCAACTCTGAATCTGAACGCAATGATATGCTCAAAAAGATCGGGGTTTCCAAATTCGAGGATTTGATCGAGGAAATCCCGGAAAGCCTCAGACTAAAAAAGCCGCTCTCATTAGATAAAGGCAAATCCGAATTCGAAGTGATAAATATGCTTCGCAAGCTGTCCGCAAAGAACAAGGATTCATCGGAGATGATCTGTTTCATGGGCGGCGGAGCTTACGATCATTATATTCCGGCCGGTGTCGATGCGATAATTTCCCGTTCGGAATTTATGACCGCTTATACGCCATATCAGGCGGAAGTCTCCCAGGGGACATTGCAGAGTATCTATGAATTCCAGTCGCTGGTATGCCGGCTGACCGGGATGGAGATTTCCAACGCCTCGATGTATGATGGTGCCTCCTCGACAGCCGAGGCGGTGTTGATGGCGGTGACCCAGATCAAAAAGAAGACGGTCTACCTGGCGCCTGGGCTTCATCCGGCCTATAAGGCTGTGATCGAGGCTTATACTTCAGGAATGAATCTTGATATTCAGACCCTGAAGGAGGATGACGGCTTAATCGAGATGAGCCAGTTGAATAATATCGATTTTGATGATGCAGCGTGCGTGATTGTGCAGTCGCCGAACTTCTTTGGGCTGATCGAAAATATCAAGAGCATCGGCTCGTATCTAAGCGATAAGAAGGCAATGTTCATCGTGGCGGCCAATCCGATGGCACTCACTCTTCTCACTCCGCCCGGCGAGGCTCAGGCCGATATTGCGGTTGGTGAGATGCATGTTTTCGGAAACGGCCTGAACTACGGCGGGCCGTATATCGGGTATTTTGCCGCTCAGAAAAAATATATGCGCAGAATTCCCGGACGGCTTTCGGCCAGCACCGAGGATGTTGACGGTGAAAAGGGTTATGTGCTGACCCTGCAAACTCGCGAGCAACATATAAGGCGCGACAAGGCGACCTCGAATATCTGTACCAACCAGGCATTATGCGCGCTGGCCTCGACTGTGTATATGTCATTGATGGGCGAGGATGGTATTAAAACCGCCGCCGAGGAATCGGTGCGCAAGGCGCATTATCTGGCGGAAAAGATTGCTGCTCTGCCGGATGTTTCGCTCGTATATGAGGGCAATTTCTTCAATGAGTTCGTGGTCAGGCTTCCAATGCCGGCTGATGATTTCATCAATTTAATGGAGAAGGAAAATATCCTGGCGGGAGTTCCGCTTTTCTGGTTCGACTCGGAGAGGACCAACGATCTTTTAATTGCGGTTACCGAGAAACGTTCCAAAGAAGAGCTTGATGCATTTATCGAGGCTGCCGCTAAGGTTACCAAATCATCCAAAATCGGAGTTAGCTGATATGCCGGAAGAACCGGTTGAAAATAATGACAGCAATGAGGAGATGGTCGTTTTGTACAGGTCGTATTCACGGCTGAATACCGATTTCCTGAAGGAAACTCTGGAGTCCGCTGGCATACCGCATGTTTGTCATATTAAAGGCGGTCTTCTGGGCCGCGGCAATCTTACGGGCGGAGGCTTTTTCAGTTCTGCTTCCACGGAGGATGCTGTGTTTATGGTACCGAAAGACAGGTATGACGAGGCGGAGCAGATAAGAATCCAGGTTGTCGGGGACAACGAGGAGACTCAATGAAAAAGGCGCTAATAATTGTTTTTGCAATACTTCTGGCATTCAGCAGTCAGCTTTTTGCGCAGGAGGAGGATACAACGGCGGCTGAGCCGGATACTATTTCATGGTACACCGATTATAATGAAGCGTTAAAGACGGCAGCATCCGAGGACCGCTATATGCTGATCGAATTCTACACCGACTGGTGAAGCTGGTGCAGGCGCTTGGATAGCGTGACGTTTATGGATACTATGATTGCGACAATTTCTAAATCTCTGATTTTTGCCAAAATCAATGCCGATGAGCAAGCCGATATTGCCGGAAGATACGGTGTCTCCGGTTATCCAACCATGGTGATTACAAAGCCGAACGGTATGGAGGTCGACAGGCTGGTGGGTTATTATCCCCCCATGGAATTTATACCTGCCATGTTCGATTTGATGACCAACCGCAATACGCTGGATTATATGCTGGCCAAGGCGGCCGAACATGGCGACAGCCTGGAGCTTCTGTATGATATCGGTGAAAGCTATGCTTATAGGTCAGAAATGCCCGAGGCGGAGTATTATTATAATTTGGTCATGGAAAAAGATTCCGGCAATTCTGCGGGTATGGCCGATGATGCATGGCTGGCGTTGGCAGGCTTGAAACGGCGGGATGATAAAAAAGAAGAAGCGATTGAAATGTATCTCCAGACCGCCGAGAAGTTCCCCGGCAGTGATGCCGAAGATGATGCCTTTATGTCGGCGGCAGGAATTTACAGGCGGGACGGAGATGTTAAAGAAGCTGTAAAGATGTATGAGGAATTCATCAAGAAGTATCCTGAGAGTGATATGGTTGATGATGCACGGGTTTTGATTCCTTATGCTTATCATAAAAATGATCAGGAAGATAAGGCATTGAAATTATACAAAAAATATGTGGAGGATTACCCCGATTCGCCCAACAGCGAATGGGTACAGAGACAGATAGAATCGATTGAAGAGGAAAAAGAGAAGTAAGAGATCATGACTGAACCGACAATTTTTGAGCTCTCCAAGAAGGGCAGGAAAAGTAGTTATATAAAGACCGAGGATGATATAGCCGGCGATATCGGCAAGATGCTGGGCAAGGAGAATCTGCGCGAGAAGCCGGCCGGTCTTCCGGAGATGACCGAAAACGAGGTGATCCGTCACTTCACCAGGCTTTCGGCCAAAAATCATCATATCGACATGGGCTTCTATCCGCTGGGATCGTGCACGATGAAATACAATCCCAAGGTCAACGAGATGGTGGCACGGTTTCCCGGATTTGCGGGAATTCATCCATTCCAGATGACCAGTACTGTGCAGGGGGCGCTTCATCTGATATACGATCTGGGGGATATGTTGAAAGAGATTGCGGGTATGCATGCGGTTTCGCTTCAGCCTGCGGCTGGTGCGCAGGGCGAATTCTGCGGCCTTCTGATGACTCACAAATATCATCTCAAGAAGGGCAATGAAAAAGAGACGGTGATTATACCCGATTCTGCCCATGGTACCAATCCGGCCTCGGTGACATTCGCCGGATACAAGCCGGTGCAGATCAATTCCAGCAAGGACGGTATAGTTGCGGCCGATGAGCTGGAGAAACTGATCAATGATAAGACAGCGGCTATTATGCTGACCAATCCGAATACATTGGGATTATTCGAATCGGATATTGAACGAATTTACAAAATCTGCCGCGAGCATGATACCCTGATGTATATGGATGGTGCGAACCTCAATGCGATGCTGGGCATCACCCGCCCCGGCGATATGGGTTTCGACTGCGTACATTTCAACCTTCACAAGACATTCTCGACTCCCCACGGCGGCGGCGGTCCCGGTGCGGGAGCTGTGGGAGTGAGTGAGAGGCTCGAGCCGTTTCTGCCTAAACCTATTATTGCAAAAAATGATGAAGATAAATATTACCTTAGCTATAATCGTCCCGACTCGATTGGACAGATTCACAGCTTTTACGGCAATTTCGCCAACATGGTCAGGGCCTATGCATACATCCTGAGCAACGGTTCAGACGGTTTACGTGAGGTGGCCGAGGCGGCGATTATCAATGCCAATTACCTTAAAGAAAAACTTAAGTATGTCTATCATCTGCCGTTTGACCGGCCTTGCATGCATGAGTTCGTATTAGCCGGTACTAAGCAGAAAAAGAAAGGTGTGAAAACGCTCGAGATAGCCAAGCGTATTCTCGATTTCGGAATTCATGCCCCTACCATATACTTTCCGCTTATAGTCTCGGAAGCTCTCATGATCGAGCCTACCGAGACCGAAAATGTGGAAGCGCTGGATAATTTTGCGGATATTCTGATTCAAATCGATAAGGAAATCGATGAGAAGCCGGAATTCGTGAAGGAATCTCCGCATAATACACCGGTGAAACGCCTGGATGAAGTCCTGGCGGCCAAGCGCGGGGATGTGGCCTCACTTGAATAGCAGAAGTATATACAGAAAAAGAGTGCCGCCGACAAATTTATTTTGTCGGCGTTTTTTTGATCCAAATATACGCCACAAAGCAAGTTTTTGGCGGAGACCATGAAATAAACAAGATTTTTATAGATTGGGTGGCCTGCTCAAATTTTGTTTGGGCAGGATATTTTTGTGATGGCAGATCATCGTGCACGAGGAGGTACACGATCCACGAGTAAGTTTATGCGCGGAGTACGTCCCCGTGCTCCGCGTCCCGGGTGGCCCCGCTCAGACTTTTATTATATGCGCTGGCAGGAATCCTTTCCTGCCACATTATTAAGAATGAAGGCGCTCAAATGAACGCCTTTTTTTGTTTTGGATTTTGCGATATGTTACTAAATTGGCAATATGATTTCTCTTAAAGATGTCTCATACAAGGTGGAATCGGAAGACGGCGATTCAGTTGAAATACTCAGCAACGTTAACCTGGAAATCAGGAGCGGCGAAAAAGTAGCGTTAATGGGGGCTAACGGCACCGGTAAAACCACCCTTGCCAGGCTGATTGGCGGCATAATAATGCCAACCACCGGGGAAATCAAGATAAACCACCAAAACACATCCGATCCTGAGTTCAGGGAGAATCTTGGTAGAAAGACGGCGCTTCTGTTTCAGAATCCGGATCATCAAATTGTCTCAGTTAATGTCGAAAGAGAGCTTGCACTGGGCCCCGAAAATTATGGCTATACCAGCGATGAAATCCACGCCATGATAAATGAATATATGGATAGATACAGCCTTGAGGCCGTCTTAAAGAGCCAGCCTCATAAATTGTCCGGCGGGGAAAAGCGAAGGCTGGGTCTTGCATCTGTGATGATCCTCGAACCGGATATTCTCATTCTCGATGAGCCGATGGCGCATCTTGATATGGTTGGCAGAATGCTATTTAAAGAGGAGCTTGAGAAGATTCTGCAAGATAATTTTATGACACTGATTTATATCACTCAAAATCTGGAAGAGGTTCTTGATTTTGACAGGCTGGTTGTTATGAATGGCGGACATATTCGCAAAGAAAGCTCAGTTGCAGAAGCGCTCAATGAGGGCAAGGATCTTGAAAAGTACGGCATCGAGTTTCCAATCTGGCTTGAAATGGAAAATGAAGACGCAATCAACAGGCAGGAGATAAAAGACAAAATCAGATCCAGAAAAGTGGACGAAAAATCAAGTGAAGAATCTAAAGCTGTTTTGGAATGCAATGATATCTGCTTTGGATGGAAAGGCCGGGATAGAATAATCAATGATCTGAATCTGAAACTGTTTTCAGGAAAAGTCCACGGGCTTCTGGGGCCGACAGGCTGCGGGAAAACAACATTGGCATTGCTCCTGGGGGGATTGATTGAACCTGAAAAAGGCAGCATTGAATTGAATGGGGTAAATGCAACCCAGAGTGATTTGATAAAAGCTGTGTCCTATATCTTTCAGAATCCGGAGCGCGGGATGTTTGCCGATTCTGTTTATGATGATATTGCTTATGGTCCGAAGAATTTTGGATATAAGGATAATGCTCTCATTGAAGCTGTTAAAAAATCATTTGAGCTGGTCGGATTAGACTTTGACAGATTCAAGGATCGTTCACCGCATACACTCTCCGGAGGCGAGGCACGGCTGGCAGCTATTGCAGGAGGTATAGCTTCCAATAAAGATATTATTATAATGGATGAACCCAGCGAGGAGCTTGATTATAGCGGCCGCCTGAGAATAAAGACGATAGTAGAACAATTAGCCAAAGATGGAAAAACGGTCCTTCTGATATCTCATGACTCCGATTTTCTATTTGAGGTATGCGATTATTTGATGCTCTGGCAGAATTCTTCTGTTGATTTTCAGAAAAAGTTCGATATGTATGACAAATCGGATATTTTCGAAAATACACAGGTTGAAATGCCGAAGATACTGCAATTTGCCAATAGATTGCAGCTTCTGCCCGATTTTAAGGCCTCGGGGATAAGTGCACTTACTGATATACATTCTATATTGCCATCGAAAAACCGATTTTAACTGTATCAAATCCGCTAAACGGTTTCTTGACAACGGGAGATTAATAAATATCTTATACAGCCATATTATTTTGGTATAATTTGGAATATATGGTTCTGTTTGGGTTATAATTTTTCGATAATATAACTGGCATAACTGATTGCAGGAGGATTAAAAAATCCCAGGTGGACAAAGAGGAAGCTACCGGAGAAGAAAGACGCCCGGCCGAATATCGGTTGTAGTGCCGGCCTATAATGAAGCCGGGAACATCCCCATTCTGGTAGAGAAGTTGAACGAAATGTTCAGACAAAGCCGTCTGAGGGGAGAGGTAATAATAGTCAATGACGGTTCCACTGACGAGACCCAGAAACAGGCACAGGAGGCTGCCTCAAGATACCGCTGGCTTAGAGTGATCAATCATAAAGTCAATCGCGGTATGACCGCTGCCCTGGAAACCGGATTCGGTATGGCGCGCGGTAAGACATTGTTGTTGTGGCCTGCCGATCTGCAGTACATGCCCGATGACATCCCCAAAATGGTAGCCAAAATCGAAGACGGCTATGATGTTGTTTGCGGATGGAAACAGGGCAAGTACGGCCTAAAGCGCTTCGCCTCATTTTTCTACAACCTTTTATCCAGATGGATTTTCAAGTTGAAAGTGCACGACTTAAATTCGGTCAAGGCTTTCAGGAAAGAGGTTGTGGAAGATATGCCCCATCTGCGTGAAGGCTGGCATCGATATCTGGTGGTGCTGGCAGCCCAGAAGGGCTACAAGGTGGGCGAGGTGAAGGTCAAGCTGTATCCGCGAAAACACGGTAAATCCAAATTCGGATTCTGGAGAATACCTGCTGGAATTTCAGACCTGTTTTCGGTCAAATTCCAGATGTCATTTCTCCGCAAGCCGCTTTTGTTTTTCGGATCGATTGGATTCATACTTTGCTTTTTAGGGTTGCTCGTCGGTTTAGTTGCGCTGTATTTGCGTTTTATCCTGTACGAAGGTTATCGTCCGCTTTTGTATCTTGTGATGCTTCTGGAATCTCTGGGTGTGATGCTTTTCATGCTCGGATTTCTGGCCGAAGCGATGATTTACTTTCAGGATGAAATCTCCGCCCTGCGCAAAGAAAACAAGCGCATGCTTGACAAGCTGAATGCCTTGAATGACATTCGCAAAAAGGTTCGTACCGTGCAGTCAAAAGTCGATAAGGCTGTACCTAATCCCCACAAGGGCGGGAACCAGAAGCGGTCTTAATTTAAGATTTGCCGGAAATTGTAACGAGTTCTCCGGATTAATTCCAGAGAACTCGTTTTTTATAGCTGCTAATCCTCAGAATAGACAATCTTGCCGTTGACAATCGTGCAGACCGCCTTGCCGGTCAGGGTCTTGCCGATATAGGGCGAATTGCGCGACTTGGAACGGAATTTCTCGGGATCTACGACCCATTTCTTGTTAGGATCGATCACAGTAATATCGGCAGCATAGCCTTTTTTGAGCGCTCCTGCCTCAAGGCCCAGAATCTCCGCAGGACGGGTAGACATGGCCCTGACAAGACCTTTCCAGTTCAGGTGTCTTTTCTTAACCAGATAGGTTATACATACACCCAGTGATGTTTCAAGTCCGATGATGCCGTTGGGAGCAAGGTCGAATTCGACATCTTTCGATTCCGGAGAATGAGGAGCATGATCGGAGGCTATGCAGTCGATTGTACCCTCGACCAGGCCCTTTATCAATGCGCGCGCATCATCTTTTGACCTCAGCGGCGGAGACATCTTCAGGCTGGGGTCGAAGTCCTCCGCGATCATCTCGTCATACAGCGAGAAGTGATGAGGAGTAACCTCCGCGGTAAGATCGATCTTGAACTTTTTGGCCTGCCTGATCAGTTCTACCGCGCCTGCTGTAGAAATATGCGCGAAATGCAGTTTGCCGCCGGTGTACTGCGCCAGGAGTGTGTCGCGGGCAACCATGATTTCCTCTGCGACCGAGGGTACGCCCTTCATGCCAAGACGGGTGGAGATAAAGCCTTCGTTCATAACACCGCCGGCGGTAAGCGAGAGATCTTCGGCATGCTCGATGATCGGTA
>CAZBZV010000002.1:0-114690 GCA_964496505.1 uncultured Ignavibacteria bacterium
AGGCTTCGCCGACAGATTTACAGTCTGTTCCCTTTGGCCACTCGGGAACCCCTCCATAAATCTTTTTGCAGGAAAGGCCTGCTCGAAAGTTAGCCAATATATAAAAATACTTGATTCGAGCAAGCGGATTTTGACCCGCATGTATAAATTTTCAAAGCCGGCGAAGGGACTCGAACCCCCGACTGGCTGATTACAAATCAGCTACTCTACCAGCTGAGTTACGCCGGCTTGAATCGTTAAATTAGTTTACAACCCCCCGTTGTCAAGCTCTTTAATTCTATTATCTGAATTTTTTACGCAATCTTGAGCCACTCATTTGATACACTTTATATTTTTTATGGAACCAAAAATTCCCCAAATGAGTAAAATTTCTTAATAAAAAAAATGCTTGATTTTTGAGTCAGGTTTTTTACTATTGGGAATTCAGCTATGATTGAAGTACGAAATCTGACAAAATATTACGGGCCTGAGCTGGCGGTAAACGATATTTCGTTTACGGTCGAAAAGGGGCAGGTGGTCGGTTTCCTGGGGCCGAACGGCGCCGGTAAGTCCACCACAGTTAAAATAATTACCTGCTACCTTGCACCCACACGCGGTACAGCTATTGTCAACGGCCATGATATCTTCGAGGAATCGCTGGAAGTCCGCAAGCAGATCGGATATCTCCCCGAAAACACGCCGCTTTATTCCGATATGAATGTTTTCGATTTTCTCAAATTCTGTGTTGATATGCGCAAAAACGGACTGAAGCGTACCAAGCGAGTTAGCGAGGTAATCGATATCTGCGGTTTGAAGGATGTGCTTCAGAAGGATATCGGCGAGCTTTCCAAGGGATTCCGTCAGAGGGTCGGCCTGGCCCAGGCCATGATCCATGATCCGCAAATTCTGATTCTTGACGAGCCCACAGTCGGGCTGGATCCCAACCAGATTGTAGAAATTCGAAATCTGATTAAGGACCTCGGGCGCGAGAAGACAGTAATCTTGTGCTCGCATATTCTTCCTGAGGTTGAGGCTACATGCAACCGCGTGCTGATTATCAACAAGGGAGAGATAGTCGCTGATGGTACATCCGACGAGCTGGGCGCATCCGCCAAGGGCAAGGGACGCCTGGTTTTGAAGATCAAGGATGCCGAGTCCGAGAAGATCGAAAATATGTTTAATGTCTCCGGAATCGAGAGAGTGGCCGAGGTCTCGGCTTCCGAGCCGGGCGTGTCGAAAGTTGTGCTCGAGGCCCTGAAAGGCGCAGATCCAAGGGAGAATATCTTCAGGTATTGCGTAGAACACAATTTGATCCTTCTGGAGATGTCGAGAGAAAGAGTCTCGCTCGAATCGGTATTCCGTCAACTAACAAGCGGGGAGGGAGTGTAAACGTGACTGCTGTCTGGGTTTTGACCAAAAAGGAGCTAAAATCGTATTTCAGTTCACCCATAGCTTATATAGTAGCAGTGCTGTTTCTGGGAATCCTCGGCTTTTTCTTTTCCAATGCTATATTTATGAGCAAGACCGCCGATCTCAGGGCGCTATTCTCGATTGCACATATTATTTTCCTGGTATTTATACCGGCGATCTCCATGCGGCTTATTTCCGAGGAAAAACGATCCGGCACGATTGAGATGCTGGGAACGATGCCGTTGGCCGATTGGCAGCTTGTGCTGGGCAAGTTTATCCCGGCCTTTGTACTGATGCTGATAACTTTGCTGTTCACATTGATAAATTATTTTACGGTATCTTATCTGGGCGATCCCGATACAGGCACGATTCTCGGCGGATATCTGGGGCTGGTACTTTTGGCCGCGACTTATCTTTCGATAGGAATATTTACATCCAGCCTGACCAGCAACCAGATTGTAGCATTCATTACATCATTTACGGTAATTCTGTTATTCTTCGTATTGAACCAGTTGAAATTTTATGTGGGCGGATTTCTGGCTTCGATTCTGGAATTTATTTCCACCGACTATCATTTCCAGGCGGTGCAGCGCGGAGTTATCGACAGCCGTAATATTATATTCTATGTCACTTTGACATTTCTATTCATCTTTCTGACAGTGCAGGTTTTACAAAGCAGGAAGTGGAGATAATGGCAGCTTCGGTTAAAACAAAATCGGCAGCTATTGTAAATATATTGATTGTGATCCTGATCCTCGTGGTGATCAATCTGCTCTCGATTAATATCTTCGCCAGATGGGATCTCACCGAGGATAGGATATATTCTATATCCGAGCCCTCCAAAAAGATAATCTCCGGTCTGGACGACCGTCTAACGGTAAAAGTCTTCTTTACTGAAGATTTGCCCGCACCGCATAACACACACAGGAGATACCTGAAGGATTTGCTAGATGATTTCAAGGCCTATTCCAACGGCAATATGGTTTATGAATTTATTGAGAATCCATTAACCGAAAATCAGCAGGAGGCATCTAGCTATCAGCTTCAGCCGGTACAGTTCAATGTTCGTGGTTCAACCACAGCCGAACAGAAATTGGGCTACAAGGCGGTAGTGTTGATCTACGGCGGCGAAAATGAAAAGATTCCATTTATAAATAATGTAGAGCTATTCGAATACGACTTCATCCGTCTTGTGAAGAAACTCAAGCAGCCCAGTAAATCTCGTGTAGCCTTCACAATCGGGCACGGCGAGCTTCCGCTTGAGGGCCAGCTTACAGTTGCAAAACAGATTCTGCAAGAGGATTTCGAAGTTGTTCCGATCGACATGACCAGGGTCCCGGCAATTCCTCAGGATATCGAAGCTATGTTTATTGTGGCGCCTTCACAGCAATGGTCTGATCGGGCTTTATATATCCTGGACCAGTATATTATGCGCGGGGGCAAAGTTGGATTCTTCCTCAACCGTTACCGGATGAACCAGAATTTGGGCACTATCGAGCCGGTTAATACAGGGCTGAGCGAACTGCTGGCAAACTATGGTGTCGGTGTAAGTCAGGACTTTGCCATAGACCAGAATTGCTATACATATACAGATTTGCGCAGGGTTGAGGGCGGATATATGCCGGTTAATGTCCGGGTACCGTTCTTTATAAATATCAACAATTTCAACGAGGATAATCTGGTAACCAAATATCAAAGCAGCATGAGTCTTGTGGGAGCCAGCACACTGGATACATCTGTTCAGGTGCCCGATGAGGTCGAGCGAAATATTCTCTTTACTACCTCCGAAAAATCAGGCGCCATCAGCGAAAACCTGCAGGCCAAATTTCAGCAGATCCAGGAAACCGATTACAATCAGTCCTACCTTCCACTGGCCGCAGTCTTAAGCGGAAAATTCGATTCGTATTATGCTGAGCGGTTTCTGCCTGAGCCGGATACAACGGACACGGCTTATGTCGCGCCAACCCAGGAAAAGCTTACTCAGGGTATCGAAAATTCCCGTCTTCTGGTGGTTGGAAGCGGCAATTTCTTCGACGATCAGGCCGCCCGTGACCGCAGCCAGAGATTCCGCCAGAACTTTATATTCTTCCGCAATATAGCCGACTGGCTGGCACAGGATGACGAGTTGATTACGATCAGGTCCAAGGGAAATATCTACGAGCCCTTCTCAAAGGTCATAACCAGCGATATTGAAACTACGGTTAGATTGATCAATATATTCGCCATGCCGATATTGATTATTATATTCGGGCTTCTCAGATGGCAGGTCAAACGTTCAGCAAAAAGGAGGACAACAGTATGAGACGAGTCCTTCTTCCTCTGGTTATTCTGATTGTGCTTATTGCAGTATATCTGTTCATACAGAATCAGGAAACCGAATCTATCAGGGCTGACAAAGTCGAGGGCTTTGTAAGCTTCAATCCCTCCAAGGTTGACAGCATGGTAGTTGAAATGCCGGAAGATACGCTCAGATTTCAGAGATTAGATAATAAATGGAATATCGTGATCGACTCGGTACCACGCCGTGCCGACAGCGCTCAGGTGGCACAGGTTGTGGAGATGATATCCAGCATTGATGTCGGCAGCCTGGTCTCGGAAAATCCCGAAAAGCAGAATCTATATGAAGTCGATTCCTCAACCGGAAGACTGATAAAAGTTTACAGCCAGGACAAGAGCCTGGCCTCTTTCTATCTCGGCAAGAATGCCTCCAATTTCAATTACAGCTATATTCGCAAGGTTGGATCGGATGAAGTCTATATGGCTGAAGACGTTATGGGATATGGCTTCGATAAGGCTCAAGATAACTGGAGAGACAAGACGATCATTAAGGTTGATACGACAGCGCTGAATTCGATAGTCTTCCAGTATCCCGATCAGGAGTTCACACTTGAACGCCGCGACAGCCTTTGGTTTTTGAGTGGGGATGGCATATCCGGCGAGCTTGCGGCCTCATCCGATTCGGTTGAGTTGTTCAAAAGGCTGGTCTGGAACTTGCAGGCGAATAGCTTTTCTCTGTCGGAGGATTCATCCTCGGTCGATCCGGAGAATCCCGAGCTTAAGCTGACTTTCAAGTATATCAGCGGAAGTCAGGATGTGCTCCATGTGTTGGGCGGGAATGAGTCTAAAACCCGCTATTATTTGGGTTTGCCGGAGCTTGACGAGCCTTTTGTGGTGCTCCATGCCAAGTATTCGGGCCTGACCCGCCGTCCAAATAATTTTGCTCCAGCCGAAAAAAATGGTTGACAAAAATAGGCCTGTTATTTATTTATAAAATGCCCTTCATACACAGCCCTCTTATCAGGCGGTCGGCTTAGCATCTGGCTGGTGCTGTAATTCCGACCGCTTTTTTTATACCTTCTGGTTTCTATATTGATGTATTCATGAAAATAATATTTGACATTTCACACCATGAATCGTTAATAGTATATTGATGCCAACATTTACATAGACGCACGGGAATAATTCCATGCTCTCGCTGTAATCTATATGACCGCTATTTTGGGAAGGGAGGCGCCGATGGTCAAATAAATCTTTTTCTCTGCAATAATGCTCTAAATAGATAAGTGTTACCTTATTAGAGCTAATCGAGAAACACTAATTCAAAGAAAGGAAAATTTATGTGGCGCAAAATTTTAATCATATCGATTGCGCTTGTCTGCCTTATGGTGACCGGGCTGTTTGCCCAGAAGAACCAATACCGCAAGGCAGACCATGCCCTTCGGGCGGTGTACAAGGAAGTAACCGGAAAATCGCTGCAAGATGCGATAGATCAGATTATAGCCGAACAGCGTGGCAAGCGCTTTGAAAACGGCAATGTAGTCGTGCAATTCAACGGAGGCGGTACTAGAAACCGGTTGTATATAGGCAGGAAGAACACTTTGGAGTTTCTTGTCGAAAATGATTATTTAATACAATCGGCAAGCCTTGGATTTGAATTCTCTTGTACTGCTGGTCCAGGTAGTTTCGACTGGGTTCAGGGATATGGGTCTTTGACTGCTGTAGATTCAACAGTCCTGAATGTAGTAGAAATGCATTTAGATTGTTTTTCATCAGATGGACCGTGGAATCCATATTTGGGTACATTGGGATATCCCGATACTATTATTCTGGGAGGTATGGCATTCTCGCCCCAATACTCAATAGACTCCAATCCTACACTTGCAATGCTCTACTCAATGCAGATTGAGTTGCCCGATGATCCCAATATGATCGGGGATACGTTTTATGTGGATAATATATTTATACCTCCGGGCGGTGATTGGTTATTTCAGGAGGCGCCTCCGGGAGATAGTGACGGTTATGCTCCGGATTATCAATGGATGCAGAACTCAAGTCAATGGAATCCAGATGCCCCGCCCGTTGCCTTCAAGATAGCCGAACCCAAATGCGAGTTCGCGGGCAAATCCACAAATCCAAATATTGTGTATATTCCAAATGATTCAGTTAATCCGCCAGTGAATATATCAAACATTGATATATTTCTGGGAAAAGGTGATAAGCATCTGGTTTCAATGAGAATTGGCTTCATAGGCGACATGGATGATCTAAAGCAGCTTGGCATTTTGAATATTGACCGATATTCTGAATCCGTAATAGGTTCGACTATTCCTTTAGAATTGCTTCCTCGATTATGTCAACTGGAAGGTGTTCAATTCATTAGACCTGGACCTAGAGCAGGATTGGAGCTAAATTACAGCACCAATGACATTAATTGCGTTTATTCTGCTATTCAGAGCAATCTCGGTGTTAGCGGTAAAGATGTAATTTTGGGAATATTGGATACCGGGATTGATTGGTTACATGAGGATTTTATTGACTCTAATGGTAATAGCATAATCAAGCAACCTCACATAAGCATCAACTAACTGCAAATCAGATTTCTCCCCATCAAAACTTGGGCCCTTCCAAAAGCTAATCAATTGCTATAACAATCACAGATAGCGTAAAAGCATCAAACCGAAAAACCTGGCAAAATAGCGGTCATATTTGTTGGCAATATGGAATATCGCATTTGCAAGTATATGATTCTAATCTGCTTGACTTTGCCCTCCAATAGTCTATAATTAAACATTCAAAATAAAATAAGATCAAATAATCGGGATATTTGCAATGAAGTCAACCAAGCCTATACTGAATAATTCACTATTGGTTATGTTCCTAATTTCAATCTTGACTTTTTCTGTTGTCTGCACCTCAGAAGAAAAGGCCGAGGAACAGCCTGAGGAAAAGCCCAATCTTACAAGGGGCGAGATACAGCCGGCTCCGGAAGAGGATAAGCCCCAATTCACCGATGCCGAACTTGGTCAGCCCGGATATGAAGGCTGGAAGCAGTATTTTGATGAATTCGTAATCATATATACACCACCCGATTCGGCCCTTCTGGAGCGTGTTCCGGCTATCGCCACACGGATCAAGCGCGTCTTTATGGAAAACGCTTACAGGCTGCATGTGCAGGTGCCGATGCCAATGATCTTCTATCTCTACAACAATACCACCGAAATCGAGGAGCGCACCGATTGCACCAATACCTGCGTTAAGGGCAACATAGTCCATTATATGCTCTTTACCCCGCTTGGACAGCCGATTATGATGAGGCTTTTGCCGGATTTTGATCCTGATGGCACTCCTTATAAATATGTCTATGAGGGAATTATAACCCTTTTGAACTATTCGGGCAAAAATTATCTCGAGGTTGCATATATCGACATGTATAATGACAGCCTCCCCTCGATGCAAACACTTATCGATAACGATAAATATCTGACAGTCGATTCCACCCGCCGCGCCCGTGCGGCGGCAGCATTCCTGCAATATCTGACCGAGCCGCCCTGGGCGCCGGACAGCGTGCTTTCGCTGTACAAAAGCGATAAACCGGCCGCTGAGGCATTGCGGGATATATTCGGGAAATCCCCCCAGGAACTGGAAGAAGACTGGCATGAATATTTGAAAGTAAAAAGTGGATTGGATGTGGAGTATTGATATGGCAGAAGACAGCTGGAAAACAAGTATAACCGATATCGGCCCCGGCAAAATCGCTGTAAGGGGTTATAATGTGCCGGATTTGATGGAAAACGCTTCGTTTGCGGAGGTCGTGTTTCTGGTATTGAAAGGCGAATTGCCCTCGGAAGCTGAAGCGCGCATGATGGAGGCGATCCTGGTATCCTCGGTAGATCACGGCGCATCGCCGCCCTCGGTACTGGCAACCCGCACAATAATGTCGGCCGGAAATCCCCTCAATGCCTCGGTTGCCGCCGGGGTGATGGCTATCGGAGATGTTCACGGCGGTGCTATAGAGCAGGCCGCGAAGCATTTCCAGGAGTGGTCGGCCAAAGAGGGAGATATGGCCGAGAATGCATCCGGACTTCTCGATTACATGAAGGATCAGGGCAAAAGGATGCCTGGTTTCGGTCATCGTCTGCATAAGACCGACCCGCGCACATTAAAATTGTTTGAAATAGCCGAAAAGCTGAATTTCTCGGGAAAAAATATCCAATTCTGCAAAGCCGTGGAAAAAGCGCTGGAGGAAAAAACCGGCAGGAAGCTGCCTATTAATGTGGATGGCGCGATTGCGGCTGTTATATCCGATATGGGATTCGACTGGAGGCTCGGCAAGGGATTCTTCATGATCTCGCGTCTGCCGGGCCTGATTGCGCATGCCTACGAGGAGAAAACTACCCAGCGGCCCATGAGAAAGCTGGGCAACACGAACTATGAATATGACGGCCCGGCCCAAAGGGAGTATCCCTCCAAAAAATAAAAGCTTTAAGCCGGGGGTATGGCATGGAAAATCTCTTAAAAGCAAAGTCCGACCAGGCGATTGAAATCCTGCAGAAGCAGGAAATCGATCTCTGGATAGTTGCGGCCCGCGAATCATCGGCCTCGCCCGATCCATCAATGCCGCTGGTGGTGGGCGGTGATGTGACCTGGATCTCATTTTTCCTTTTTTCCGCTACGGGCAAAAAGATTGCCCTGGTGGGCAACTTCGATGCGCCTATGTTCGAGAAGCTGGGGCATTTTGACGAGGTCAGGGGGTATACCAAGGGAGTTCGGGAAGACCTGCATTCGGTACTGCATAAACTCAAACCCAAAAAGATCGCCCTTAATTATTCGATTGATTATCACATGGCTGACGGCCTCAAGCATGGACTGTATATCTATATCCTCAGGCTTCTGAGCGGAACCCCGTATGAGGGCATGCTGATTTCTTCAGAGAATCTTCTGGGAGAACTGCGGGCGGTCAAGCTACCCGAGGAACTGGATCGAATCAAGGAAGCATGCAGCTTGACCGAGAAGCTTTTCGGTTCGATCAAGAGAAAGCTCAAGGCCGGGATGAGCGGGATAGAAATTTACGAATTCCTCAAAAAGAAGGTTGAATCGCGGGGGCTGGAGTTTTCGTTCGAGCCATCCATCGGTATTGGAACCAAATCGCCCCAGGGACATACAATCCGCACGGATGACGTGCTCGACAAGGGGGAGCTCTTCCACATAGATTTTGGCGTGATTTACAAGGATTACTGCTCCGATATGCAGCGCGTGATATACCTTCTGCAGGATGGCGAATCTGAACCTCCCGAGGAAGTGCAAACCGCTTTCGATGCGGTCTCCGGCATAATCAAAGAATGCGCCCGTCAGGCCAAACCGGGAGTACCCGGTTATACGATTGATGCTATTGCACGCGATATGCTCAGGGAGAGAGGTTTCCCGGAATACCAGCATGCCCTGGGACATCAGTTGGGGCGTTATGTCCATGACGGCGGCGTGATTCTCGGCCCCAAATGGGAGCGTTACGGCAAGAGTCCCTACGGGCATTTGCAGGAAGGCAATGTGTTTACATTGGAGTTTGGGATCACCGTAAAGGACAGGGGAGTAGTCGGTCTTGAAGAGGATGTTGTGATCACTCCCAAAGGCGCCAAATTTCTATCAAAACCTCAAAGGAGAATAGTCTGTGTTTAAGCTAGCCAAGTATATTGCATCCGCATTATTACTCTTGATAATTTCGTTCATTGTTTTCTGTGCTCCGGCCGAAAAGGAGCCTTCCGAATATGCGCCTGAGGGACTGATAGCCCCATCCGATCTGGCAGTGGAAACCAATAATAAGAGTATGAAACTGTCATGGAGAACCAACCGCACTGAGGATATGATAATATCCGGCTATAATATTTATATATCCAAACAGCCGCTAATCGATCCCTCGAATCCCAACCGGATCAAAAAGGGAATAGAGCCGTTTAATCCGGTAACTTATCCCGGCGATGCCGATCCGCAGATAAAATACGAGACTTACGAAGCCACCGGCCTTGAAAACGGTGTGGAGTATCATGTCGCGGTCACCACAGTATATCCGGATCGTATCGAATCATCCCCCTCGAATATCGTAACCGCTACCTGCTATCCGCAGGGTACGGTGACTATCAAAGACCGCAGTGTGGGCGATCCCGACGGCTTCTCGTTTAGTAAGCAGGAGTATGTAGCCTATAAATCTCTTGATAACGACCTGTATTTTATCGCACGTGATATTGGCAACATGATCGGCTCTCCCGACCGTAACGACGGCGTCCTGAAACACACTCTTTTTGCCGAACTTAAAATGGAAAATGAGTTGACCAACAGGCATGACTACAAAAACCTGAACTTCAAGGACAGATCATTCGTGGCCGAGGGGAATGTTTATCTTTTAGAGCTTAGCGACGGTTCCAGGGCCAAGATTCGTATCAAGCAGGTCGACAGCTCCGCTTTTAAGAAGCAGGTAATATTTGATTATATATATTTCGGGCAGTGAGCCCCGGGTGCTATGCCGCATTTTTATGAAAGGTACTACTCGTTAGACCTCAGAAAGAGCGCCGACTTCGGGCCTTCCAAAGAGGTCTACACCCTGACCTGCCGTCTTTTCTCCTACGGCGCTGTCAAGGACACAAAAAACCTTTTGTTGACGCCCGGTATTGATGAGCGCAAGAACTTTACCCAGTGGTCATCCTTGAATGAGATGCTGCAGGATTCCAATGTCCTGATATTCTCCTTTGATGTCTTGCGAACTTTTTTTCCATCCTCCGATCTGGAAAATTTGATAAGCTCATTAAGAAAGCAGAGCATAGAGATTAAAAAGATCTGCGAGCTATTTATCCAGAGCCGCGATTTCTATTCCAGCGACGATCTTGATACCTGGCTGAATGATATCCTCAAACTCAAACCGACCGAAGAAAAGCCCTCATCCGACAGGCTCCTGGAAAAACTCGGCAAATTGGTGATCGGTTTCGATCCCGGCCTCAGGAAATCGATAGTCAGCTTGCTGTCGCCTGTATACCCCCGTATGGCCGAATGGCTCGACAGTCTAAAAGAGCAAAGACGCGAGATGCCAAAAAAGCTTGCCGATGGATTTCCGGTGCACTTTCTAAAGTTCAAGGATAATGATCCGGTTGATGTTGAAGACGATCCGATCGAAGAAGTATTCGAAAACGGGGGAAGGCTGGCAGAACTGATAGAAGATTACGAGTACCGTCCCGAACAGGCCAAAATGTCGCGGCTTTTGATGCGCGCCATTAAAAACGATGAGTTCTTTGTTGCCGAGGCCGGTACCGGTACCGGCAAATCTTTGGCCTATCTTGTGCCGGCAATTATGCACGCCTCCAAACAGGGCAAGAAGGCTGTTGCGGCGACATACACGAAAACATTGCAGGCTCAGCTTCTCTTTAATGATTTACCTCTGGCGGCCAGGGCCTGCGGACACCAATTAACAGCCGCGCTTTTGAAAGGGAGAAGTAACTATCTATGCCTTTTGAAGAAGGCGATGCTCAAATCCCGCGCATCATCCGAGGTTTTGCCCGAGGACTTTTTCAGCCTGGCAAAGGTCGAGGCATGGGAGTCATTGACCAAAAGCGGCGATTTGGCCGAACTGGGTCTCGAAAACAAAAATATGCTGCGGGATATTTATGCCGACTCTAATTTCTGTCTCAAACAGGCCTGCCAGTTTTATAATAAATGTTATTTTTTCAAAGCCCGCAAGCAGGCCTCAAGGGCGATGCTAACAATCGTAAATCAGGCCTTGTTTTTCACCGATGTTCTCGCCGAAGGCTCGATTATCGGAAACCGCGATCTGGCAATCTTCGACGAGGCGCATCGTCTCGAAAAAACCGCCACTTCCCATCTGGGAGGCGAGCTCGACCGTTTTTATCCGCTCAATGTTATGAACGAGCTTTATCTGCGGCGTGAAAAAGAGCAGTCGATTTTACTCCGTGTGCAGAGCATGGTGGAGAGAAATGTAAAGGATGAAGATGAATTCCCCTTTGGGCTTTTCAAGCGCGTGCAGGATGGTCTGGAGGCCGCCCGTAATGATTTAAATGAGCTTTTTGAGGATATAAAGAACTTCCGTCAGGAAAAGGGCTTTCGCGCCGGTACCTTTACCTTCAAAAAGATTTTCAAGCAGAAGGGACAGTTCCACAGTCGCATTCTACAGCCCCTGGAGGAATTCAAGATTTCCATGCAGAAGCTGGTTTCGAATCTGTCTGATCTGTATGCCGCTGTCAATGCTCTCGATCTTGAGCAGAACTCCCAGATCACAGCCGAGGAGCTTAATCGCGTCAGCGGACAGCTTACCGATGTCTCGCGTGTGGTGAATACGATCTTTGACTGCGACAGCGAGCGCTATGTCTTCTGGATGGAGATTTCCGCACGCGGATTCAGCAAAATAGCTTACGCCCCGCTCGATGTCGGCCCCGAGCTGGAAGCGATGATATACAAGCGCTATTCATCGATTCTTTTTACCTCCGCCAGCCTGAGTGTTGAAGGCTATTTCGATTTCTATGAAAAATCTGTGGGACTGAATCTTCTGCCCGAGGGAAAAGTCATACGCAAATCCTTTGGCTCCTCCTTCGATTTCTTCTCGCAGGTCGAATTCTTCTGCCCGATCTATCTTCCATCCCCCAAGGCCGATTATTACTCCCGTTCGCTGGCCGCCTTTATTGGCAAAATCTTGCCGGTCATTCGCAAGAAGTCGCTGGTTTTGTGTACATCCAATCAGCTTCTCATTGACCTTTACAATCATACCGGCAAGGGCCTGCGCACATCGGGATTTGAAGTTCTGGGGCAGTCGATTTCCGGCAATCCGGAATATGTATTATCGACTTTTAAGAAGTCACGTTTGGGAGTGATCTTTGGTACCGACTCATTCTGGGAGGGAATCGATTTGCCCGGCACACAGCTTGAGGCACTCCTGATAACTCGTCTGCCTTTTTCAACTCCTACCGATCCAATCGAGGCCGCCCGTATGGAGCAGATCGAGAAGTCCGGCGAGAACTCATTCGTTACCTACTCTCTTCCCAATGCTGTCCTGAAATTCAAACAGGGCTTTGGACGGTTAATTCGTCAGAAAACCGATACGGGAATAATTATAGTAACCGATAACAGGCTTATTAAAAGCAATTTCGGACAGATATTTCTCAATTCCGTACCCACCGAATTGAATATTGTCTACAGCCAGGATGAATTTTTGGATAAACTGCAATCCATAAAATAAGCATGTGTTATTAAAATGCAGCTCACCTGACGGTCTGGATGAGAAAGCCCGTGATTTAAAAATGTCATTCTGAGCGTAGCGAAGAATCTGTTTGATTCGTGAGAGATTCTTCGGTCGCTACGCTCCCTCAGAATGACTTTTCTATTTTCTGCGCCATTAAAGCGCAATTTCTGCGGATTTTATAGGGGAAAAAAGAATGCAATTTTAACTTGCATTCTCATATCTATCTGATAATTTAGAAATTTTTCGGAAACAAATTCTCCTGGAGTGCATTATCAATAATGTTTGGCGGCATTTCATTAACTTCAGGGGCGTGCTTCAGTTTCGCTTGATTTTTAAACGCTTATTGCTTTCCGACGTCAATAAATGGGAATATTGACCGTTCCTGTTTGTATAATGTCTGGAGGAAAAATGATAGATATAAACAAGTGGCTGGGATACTTTTCTATCTCGATTGTGATGATAGTAGGTATCCTGATCGTAACGGGAATGGTCGGAGATTTCGATTGGAATATACGTTTACCGGTCGGGATTGTTGTCTTTTTGTATGTTGTTTTGCGGATTCTTTTCATGCAGAGAAGTCGCAGAAAACCCAAGAGTTTTAGGGGATTAGGAGCGCGGCATGACTATGAAAAGCTGGACGACAGCAAACCAAATAATACTTGACATTCACCATGTAAACCATATTTTAAAGGATTATTTTTATGAATGGTAAGCGATTAAAATACAAAGGATTCAGGATGAAAAAGCTGGCGATTCTTATTATTCCAATAGTGTTAATTATTGGACCGGAAATGGTTACCGCTGAGGTTCCATCTGACATCCAACAGGCATACGATGCCGGAAATTATGAAGAAGCAATTCAGAAAATCAATAAGGCTCTGGAGCGCGACAAGCGCAATGAAGAGCTGTATTATATGATGGGTTTAAGCCACCTTGGAAAGCGCGACACGGCCAATGCTATCGAGGGTCTCGAAATGGCAGTACGGTACGACAGCAAATTCCATGAAGCCCGCTACCTCTTGGGTAAGCTCTACCTCGAAACCAATCAGTTGGAAGAGGCCAAAGAGGAATTCGAGGACGGTCTGGATAAGGCCAAGGACAAAAAGGATATTGCCCTTTTCGAGGATGGACTTGGTTTATATCATCTGGCCGACAGCAACTTTACCGAGGCGGATATACAATTCAGGAAGGCTCAGATTAACGACCCGGACAACATGACCTATGTCATGCACCAGGGTGATGCCTCCTTTGGGCAGGAGATTTATGCCGTTGCGCTAAACGCCTATAGAAAGGCGCTGGCCTCCGATTCACTCAATCCGGAACTTCACTTCAGGATTGCAAAATGCTATTTGAATCAAAAGCAGTTCCGTGAAGCGCTCGAGTCGATCGAAAAAGCCCTCGCGCTTGATTCATCCTATCTCGATGGTTACATTATGGGCGGCGATATATTTACATTATACGGCGTACAGCAGGCCGGTAATCCGGAGGCCCAGCAGTCGCTGCTTACAAATGCGATTTTCTATTATACAAAATATCTGGAGATGAGCGGCGATTCGGGACGTGCCAATTACTACAGAGGCAAAGCTTACTTTACTTTCAATGATTTCGAAAAAGCTGTGGATGATTTTGAAACTGCACTCAGGCAGGGCTATGAAAAAGAAGACATAATGTCTCTGATAGGACGTTCCTATTCCGGTCTCAAGCAGTATGAGAAAGCGATTGAATTTCTGGATCAGTACGAGAAATCGATTCTTCAGTCCGACCCCAATTATGAATGGACCGAGGATGATGTGTCGCTCTTCCTCGAAAGAGCCAAGGCCAAAGCCGGGCTCGGCGACAGCACCTCGCGTATAGAGGCGCGTCAGGATTTCCAGAAGGCAATCGAGCTCGATTCGACCGATGCCATGACTTACTATTGGGCCGGGCTCAATGAGTACTATCTCAAGGATTACCAGAGAGCGATAGGCTATCTGAAGAAGCATTTGGATTTGTATCCTGATAACCAGAGCGCAAAAGTCAATATTGCCTATGCTTACCTGGCGCTTAAGGATTGGGATAATTCATTGCTTTATCTTGATGAGGTAATTGCCGGTGATTCAACCTTCGTTTCCGCCTTCAAGCTTAAGGCCAATGTCTTTTTCCAGAAGAAATCTTACGACAGTGCAATTGCCTATTACCAGAAATGGAAAGAGATGGAGCCGGAGGAATGCGAACCGGATCGCTGGATCGGTCTGATTTATCTCATTCATGACAATCCCAAGCCGCTGAAGTGCGTCCAGTATCTCAAACAGTATCAGAACTGTATGCGTGCCCGGGGCGAAAATACCTGCTCGGATAACGAGGTCAATGTCTGGATCATGAAGGCCTATCAGATGGCTAATGATGCCAACAATGCCTATGAATGGGCGGGTAGGTGTCTGAAATGCGACCCGGGCAACCAGGAATGCAAAGAAGCTCGCGAGGAGCTTGAATTCGAAATCGACTTATAGTTTAGAATAAATCTTCCAAAGGTGAATTGATGGCCAAAGAAAAGACGAAAAAGAAAAAGGAAGAACCGGAGGAGAATTCCGAGGAGTTAAAGCCCTTAGATGAAACAATGCGTTTTAGGTATATCGGCTTTGATGTTTTCGGGAAGAAATCCAGGGACTTTTTCAAGTCGAAGGAAGAACAAAAGAAGTACGAGGAATCGGTAGAGCAGTACCGTTCCGGTCATATTTCTACATTTCGTGAATTCACCGCGGTGAATCAGAATGTGCTTCCGATGAGGGATAAGATAGTCCTGACAATTTCCTCCATGGTTTTGATAATTTCATGTTTTCTGCCCTGGTTGAGCTTCGAGTCCAACTGGACCAGTATGACTTTCACCGGGCTTATCGGGTATTTTCAGGCATCCCAGTTTAGCGATGTCATCAGCCTTTTTAATCCAAATCTAATGATTTATGTTTATGTTCCAACTGTCATGGCTTTGCTTGCGTTTATATTTGGAATAATCACTCTTGTGCTTTTATGGCTGCCCGCCAAAACCCTGGAGGGCTACCTGAAGAGGCTGAAGAGCTTTATGAGGCTGGGTTGGTATGTTCTGGGCCTTTGGCTGGTGTTCTTCGTGGTCAGCATCGTTGGAATTAGTCTGCCTTTTGGTGAATGGATGGCTGAGAATTATGGCGTCAAAGGTGTTGGATCAAGCGTTAATATAGCAGGCTTTGCAACGCTTTCCGGCATCGGCTTATGGATGTCGATCGCGGCTTTTGTTTTGAATTCAGTAAAGGCCAATGATCTTTAGAATTGAGTATTCTGAAAAAAGTTGTTTAATTTAATATTGTTTTAGGAGGATTAAGAGGTGAAGCAATCTGTATTTGTAACACTAAACCTTATAATCTCGCTGTCGATTGGATTCTTTATCTGGACGCGCCTCCCCGAATACTTACAGGAGGGCGGACCGCTGGTGGCGATTCTGATTTCGCTTGTGGTCATGCTGATAGCATTTATTATCGAAAGGCTCCTGTCATTGAACGGAGCCAAAGGTAAAGGATCTCCCCAGTCGTTCTTTAAGAAAATCGTTATGATGATTCAGTCTAACGATTTCAAAGGCGCTCTGGCCGCCTGCGACAAGCAGAGAGGTTCTCTGGCCAATGTGCTCAGGGCCGGTATCGAGCATTATAACTCGATCAAAGACAGCGGCATGGACTCTGAAAAGCGCCTCGAGGAAACTCAGCGCGCTATCGAGGAAGCCAATGCGCTGGAAGTTCCGCTTCTTGAAAGAAACCTGATTGCGATGTCGACTATCGCTTCTATTGCAACTATGGTGGGACTTCTGGGTACAACTATTGGAATGATTCGCGCTTTTAACGCCACCGGTCATGCCTCCGGCGGTGTTATCGATGCTACCCAGCTCGCTACCGGTATTTCCGAGGCACTGGTTAATACCGCGGGTGGATTGACTGGCGCGATTATCGGTATCGTGGCATACAACTTTTTCGTCAACAAGGTTGACTCTTTTAACTATACAATCGATGAGGCCTCCTATGAGGTGCTTCAGCTCATCAAGAATAAGGAAGCTAAGAAGTCATGAACATTAAGAAGAAAAGAAGAGTAAACATCACGCTCGACATGACGCCTATGGTGGATATTGCTTTTTTGCTTCTTATTTTCTACATGGCTACGACGCAGTTCAAACCACCGGAAAAGAAGGAAGTAACTCTGCCTTCATCCGGTTCGCAGATTGAGCTGCCTAAGCGAAATGTATTCATGATTACGGTACCGGAAGAGGATTCGATTTTTATCGACTATGTTGCCAAGAGAAAGGTTACCCTCGAGGATGGTACCGTGACCGAAAGGACCTTCAGGAATATTGTAGCCGTGTCTTTCACCGACGTGGCTAATACGGGCCCATCGGTGCAGAATATGAGGGCTATAGAACTGCGAAATGTCAACGATCTTTATCCCGGGGAGGCCAATAAAGAAATCAGGCAGAAGGCCAAACAAGATGTGCTGGAAAGCTTGGTTGTGGTTAAAGGGGATAAAGATGTCGAATATGGTGTCATGGAAAAGCTGATGAACTCTCTTCGTGATGAAGGCATTAACAGTTTCCAGGTCATAACCGAACTCGAGCAGGCAGAATAGGAAAGGTGGTGATTTAGATGGGCGCAGTTGATGTTCCCGAAGCTGGTGGCGGTGGAAAAGGCAGTAAAAAGAAAAAAAGGCGAATCGCGATTCGTCTTGATATGACACCGATGGTGGATATCGCCTTTCTGCTCCTGATTTTCTATATGGTCACTACCGTGTTTGCCGCTCCGCAGGCCATGGATATTAATCTGCCCAAGGAGACTGACGAAGACCAGACTATGGATGTGAAGAAATCCAACCTGGCGGTCATCCGGGTCGACAGCACCGATACATATTGGTGGACTATCGGCGATGAAAAAGGATCGAGCCGTCCCATAGAAGAAGAGAACCTTTTGGACTCTTTGCTTGTTCATAATAGACAGAACTACTTTTTATCGACGCTCGTGAAAATTCATCCAAAAGCCGATTTTGAGGCTTATGTTGATATTCTGGATGATTTCGCACGGGTTGAAAACGCCTTTCAGAAAGACAGGGCGTTTATTGAAGATTATATAGCGGAAAATAAAAGAGTTCTGGGAGAAAATAAATTTACCGATACTACATATAGTTATCGGTATACGACTGCCTCCTGGAACGATAGACGTGATTCGAGAATGCTTGAATTCTCACTGGATTCAATGCGAGCCAGAGGAGAAAGATTACCATGAGTAATGGACAACAGTTTGCTCAGGCTCCCTACGGGGCTTTTGAGCTGAAAAGATCCTACCAGAAGCATATGCTGATGGGGACTCTGATCTCATGTGCGCTGCCATTACTGGTCATGGCCGTGATCCTTCTGGTCGGATACGTCAAGCAGATGGGTCAGGAAGAAGTGGTCGCTGATCCCAATGCGGCGCCGGTTTATGTCGATTTAAGCCAGCTTCCACCTCCGAATATTCAGAAGACGGTCAAGAAGCCGGAAATTCACAAGGAAAAGATTGAACTTCCCAAAATCGGTATTCCCAATCCGGTTGCAGACGAAGAGGTTATGGAAGTTCAGGTGCTGGCCACCAATCTCCAGAAAGTTGAGCTTTCCGCAGCAGATATGGGCGAAGGTGGAGGCGGCGATCTTTACGGCGACAATACCGTTGTCGATATTCTGGATGACATTCTTCCGCAGCCCGATGAATTCGTCGCTTTCGATGAAGAGCCCCAGCTTCTGGTGGCTCCCGAACCGACATATCCCGAAATGGCCAAGAAGGCCGGTGTTACCGGTACCGTATGGGTAAAGGTGCTGGTCGATACCGACGGCAATGTGCGCGATGCTATTGTCGTTAAGGAATCCGGAGTTAACGCCGGATTCGAGGAAGCGGCGCTGGATGCAGCCTGGGAAAGAAAATATCGTCCGGCCATGCAGAACAATCAGCCGGTGGCCGTATGGGTTGCATACAAGGTCAGATTTACCCTGAAGAATTAGCAAATCTTAAAATCAAATAAAGATTGCAAAAATCCTCCTTAATAACGTTCTTTCAACGGATGTTATTCAGGGGGATTTTTTATTGACTTCTCTGACTTAAGTTGTTGACTTTTGATCAGTTAAAAAATGCGCTTAAGCTCAGGTCCTATTCTAAACTCCGTCTCCAAGACTCTGCTTGAAACGCTTGTACCTTAAGCTCAAATTAAGTACAGGGTTTGCTCACATTACGTTCAGGCCAAAATTCAAGATTAGTACCCCCAGATTCCGATTTTATTAATAGAAGCGGGAAATCTTTGAATTTATCGAAGGGCTTGCTATGAGTGATCTGAACAATAATTCCCCCAAGGCGAAGTCATGGGCGCTGGATGCCAGCGATTATCGAAATACGGAGGAGATATTAAAGGGCATAAATCCGATGCCCTTTGTCATAATTGTCCTTACCGTAATTTTCCTGATATTCCTGGCTCAGAATCTTCTATCCGAACCTCTGGAGGATAAGCCTCTGGCATATGTGGAGGAGAATTCGGATATAGACTTGCCTGACGAAAAGCTGCCGGAACCGGACCAGCCGGTCGCCACCGACCGCGCCCCGGTGCTTTTAAAGAGTCCCTCTCCCGGCTATCCGCTCGATGCTCTCAAGGCCGGTAAAACCGGCACGGTCTGGGTAAAAGCCCTGGTCGATTCGAGGGGCAAGGTGCGCAAAGCAATTATCGAGGAGGAATCGGGAGAGGATGTGGGCTTTGAGGAGGCCGCTCTCGAAGCTGCATACAAAAGGGAATACCGTCCGGCGCAGTTCGAAAACAAGCCTGTCGCCGTCTGGGTATCGTACCAGGTTTCGTTTCAATTGAAAAAGAAATGAGACCTGCAGGGCAATAAATTTAATCCCTGATTGAACGCTCTCCCGTGTTCAGCCGTCATGTAAGCAGACGGTATGCACGGGATTTTTTATCCCCTTACCGGCATCACCCGGCGAACCTTGTTTCGAAAATAAAATCTTAGGCCGGCATTCCGCAGCACGCGAGCAAAACATCAGTGCCTTAAAATAAAGCGTTTCAGGAATATCTTGAGGATCGTTTTGTAAAGAATATGGAGTAGCTGGATACCTGGAGTTTCAATTACAGCACCTTCAGCTACAGGTACACAATCGGCTCCTGGAATGCGAAAAAAGACAATAGAAAAATACAGCAGGCGATAGATAACAGGCATTTCATTAGTGAAAGAAGGAAGCCATGACACAAGCTAAAGCTTTTGCACAGGGCGCCTACGGCGCATTCGAGCTCAAGAGATGCTATCAGAAAAATATGTTCACCGGGACGATAGTATCCGGCTTGATTCCTCTGGTGATATTTCTGTGCTTTGTAATTGCAGGATTACTCTCACCTGCAGAGGTTCCGGTACCTACGAAAGACAGGGTAATCAAAATAGGCCCGCCGCCGCCACCCACAGCATTTAAGCCTGTCAAAAAGAGGATCTATGCGAAACCAAAGGAATTTACTCCTCCACAGTTTGCAGTTCCCAGGCCGGTTGAGGATGATGCAATTGAAACGGTTAATGTTCTGGCAACGATAAATCAAAAGGTTTTAGTAGATAAAAATAACATCCCGGATAATCCTGGCGTCTATTCCGATCCGGACGCTGAGTATGCCGGAATTGTCGAGGAACTAATTCCGCCGCCGGACACATTCATCCCGCGTACACAAAATCCGCATTTGGTGACTGCTCCTCAGCCAAAATATCCGGAGATGGCTCGTCAGGCAGGAATAGAGGGACATGTCTGGGTGCAGATTTATGTTGATGCCGAGGGCAATGTAATTAAGGCTGAAATCCAGAAACCGTCAGGCGCCAATGCCGGGTTCGAGGAAGCCGCGCTTGCAGCCGCATGGGGAAGAATATACCGACCCGCTATGCAGAATGATCAACCGGTAGGTGTCTGGATTTCCTACAAGGTAACCTTCAAGCTGCATTAAGACAGCTTATTTGAGCTGACTGACAACATCCTTGCTCAGCACAACCGGTGCGAAGCCGAAGGCGATATTTTTGAGCGCCGCAATATGCAAGTCCTCGTTTGCAGTAGCGGTAGCATCACAGACGAACTGCACGCGGTAATCTTTGTTGAAGGCGTAACGCGCGGTGGTCTCACAGCATAAATTTGTCATCACACCGGTTACAACCAGGTCCTTTATTCCCAATGTGCGCAGTGTGATCTCCAGGTCGGTGCCCTCGAAGGCCGAGTAGCGATGCTTATGGATAAGCTTTTCACCTTTGGCCGGTTTAATCGGCTCGAAGATCTCCGCCTCTACAGAGCCTTCCTCGCAGTAATCCGCCCACCACCAGGTCAGGTTGCCGCCGTCGTACTCTGGCGATTTGTGTACATGCGAGGTGAAGATTATCGGCAGATTCTTTTCACGGAAAACCTTCTGCAATGCCTGTACGTTTTCTATGGTAGCCTGTGAATCGGGAAGAAACGCCGGACCGGTTTCATGCACGAAAAAATTTTGCATGTCGATAATCAGAAGCGCCGTATTTTTTTTATCCAGTTCGAATGAGTGAGTGTTGTAAGCTTCAATTAAGCGCAGCCATTCAGCCGCCTTTTCATTTATGGATGCCATTTTAAATCTCCTGTCTAAAACTAATCTTCAAATCTGTCATCAGCTTTATTGTTTTTCAATTTTACATTATCCAGCCATCCGCTTCTCCTGACATCGAAATGATCGAATTTCGGAGCATACGGTTTTATGTCCAGAAGGGGGGTGCCGTCAAGAATATCCACATCCTCGATCTCGAGAACATTCCTCTCAATACCGAGGAGCTTAACGCACGACATTCCGATCGGATTCGGACGGCAGGGAGCGCGTGTCGCAAAAAGTCCCCGCTCGACATCATCAAGATACGGTTTAACCTTCAATCTATGCTCGCAGGAACGGTCGAAATGATATATAATCCAGATTCGTTCGAATCCCTCCAGGTCGGTTAATCCCTCGGCAAATTTCTCAAGAACAATAATTCTGCCCTTAGCTCCCCTGGCAGCCCCCGGCTGGATGGGGGTGCCGGAAGCCTCCCTGAATTCGGAATGTATCGTCCCGATTTGCCTGAATTCCATACTGTTTGAACCTCTAAATGTTGTTCTTCCTTCAAAGAATGGACTAATTTACTTGATGGTTAGATATACCGCAAGCCCAAAATCAGGCCGGGGGAAGATATCGCATTCTAATCATTTGTATTGCAACGGATTGCAGAGGAATATTCAACACTCAAGTTATTTTTTCAATGGCCGATATGAAAAATATCTTGACACCTGCACAAATGTGCAGTATATTGGATTTGCTTCAAAAAAGACAAGGATTGGTATTTATGCGAACGCTGAATTCAAAAACTAAAGCCGGGAGTAATATCTCTGTGACCAAAGCAAAAAATCGAAGGCAGTTGTTTAATATGGCCTGTCCGGACTGCGGATGCCCTCTGGTGCCGTCCTCGGGCTGCGCCTACTGTCCCTGTTGCGGCTGGTCGGTTTGTTCATGAGGTAAAGTAATGCGTGTGGAGGATTTGAAAATATACGGCATTCCCGATCTTCTGGTCAATAGCTGGAAGGAGAATATCGGTATGGAGCTTCTGCCTTTGCAGGAGATGGCTGTCAGGGAGTATGGCTTAATTGAAGACCGTAACCTGATTATCTCCGCGCCCACATCCTCAGGCAAAACCTTCTGCGCCGAGATAGCGATGGCGAGAGCATTATTAAACGGCAAGAAAGCGGTCTGCCTGGTGCCGTTAAAAGCACTGGCCGAGGAGCGTTACCGCGATTTCAAAGTAAAATATGAGCCTCTGGGATTGAAGATAATCATTTCCACCAGCGACCGCAAGGAATTCGATAAAGCATTCGGCAAGGATGATTTCAATCTGGCGATCGTGATCTTCGAGAAGATGAATCAAATGCTGAGCAGTAATCTCGATCTTTTGTCGTATGTCGATCTGGTCGTTGTCGATGAGCTCCAGATGATTGCCGATCAGTCCCGCGGAGCGGTTCTGGAACTGGCGCTTCTGAAAATACTGCATTCCAAATACAAATGCCGCCTTCTGGGACTTTCGGCGGTTCTGTCGGGTGCAAAAAAACTGGCGGAATGGCTGAGGGCGGAGTTATTTATTTACGGTCACCGTCCGGTCGACCTTTATCAGGGAATCCTCTGGCAGGGCGAATATGCCTACAGGAAGCAGAACAGCGGGGAACGTGGATGCGAACGGTTCCTTGATGATGATTCGCTTTTGCCCGAGGAACAGCTTCTGGAGACTATTAGTGCCCTGCTGGAACGAGGTGAGAAGCTGCTGGTATTTCTCAAGAGCAAGGCTGCCTGCCGTCATTATGCTCAGCTTCTTTCCGAACGAGTCGATCTGCCCCCGGCTGATATCACTATCGAGAGGCTTCAGTCCTGTGCCCAAACAGCGCTCAGTGGGCCGCTTTACGATCTTTTGCAGAAGGGGATTGGATTTCATCATGCCGACCTGTCATTCGAACAGAGAAAGGAGATCGAGGACGGCTACCGGACTGATGAAATCATGATTCTGTTTGCCACCACCACCCTATCCATGGGGCTGAATCTGCCGGCTACTACAGTACTTCTTGAGCCGTTCAAATTTGTCTCGGGATGTTACAGTCAGCATGCTCTCCCTCAGCATCTGAGCTGGCCGGAATATGAAAATATGTGCGGGCGTGCGGGACGATTGAAATATGTCAATCGTCCCGGCAAGGCGGTGATTCTGGTCAACTCTGAGTTCGAGAAAGAGGTAATCTGGTCCAAGTTTATCGAGGGTCGTCCTGCGGGATTGGAAGGACAGCTTGAAACCCGTGAAGCGATCGACATTATTCTCGATCTGATTTGCTCCGGTTGCTGCAACAACAGAGAGGACTTGAACCTTGTACTTGCAAAAAGTTTCAGCGATGCTGGCTATTTCATGGGTAAAGTGGAGGCAGCTCTGGATGTGCTTCGCAATCATAAATGGATTGAATATGAAAGCAGCCTTCTCTCGGCCACCGCCCTGGGTAATATGATCTCGGGCTTCGGGATCAGCGCAAAAACCGCTGAAAAAGCAGTTTCATTTCTGAAATCGGAGCCGCCCACCAAGGATATCCTCTGGCTGTATGAATTCGTTAATTCAATCGAGGTCAACAGAAATTCCTCATCTATGCAGGGCAGAATAAATGCGGAAGCGCTGACCGGGCTGAGAGACAATTTCAGCCTGCGCGATTATACGCAGTTCAGACTAAGCAGGATAATCTCGAATTCGGAACTCCAGGATCAGGCTGGTATGACTAAGATAGCGCAGACATTGGCTCTTATGGAATGGAATAGCGGCACACCGCTTCATGAAATCGAGAGCGCATTTCAGATATCGGCCGGCAGTTTGATGAATCTGGCGGAGACATGCGCCTGGCTCTCCGAAGCTGTATCCGGCATTGCGCGGGTGCTGAATCTTACGCGCCGCAATCATCTGTATTTCAAAAAGCTGGCATTCACACTTCGCCACGGCCTGCGTTTCGAGATGCGTTCGCTCTGGAAAATCGGCCGGGAGATTTTGGCACGCGATGATTACTACAGGCTTTATGCGCATGATATTAGAAATACCAATGACCTGATTTCCGTTGATTGGGAAAGACTGGAAGTGATTCTGGGAGCTTCAAAAGCTGAAAATATACTGAAAAAAATCGAATACAAAAAAAGCAAAAATAAGGAGGATAAAATGAACGGTGAACTGGCGTATAAGTTGATTTTGGAAGGACAGTCGAACCGGGATCGTCTCACGGTCAGGTTCCTTGGACGTGAACTGCCCCTTACCCTCAAGAGCTTCAAGTATTTGGCGAAGCTTGCCTGCGCCAAATATCTGAACGGCCAGAATAACGGCTGGCTGCATAAGGATGAGCTCGAGCCCGGTTTTAATCAGGCGCGTTATATCTATAACCTCAAGAAAGAATTGGGATTAAGTAAGGACCAGGGAATTCTTGAAAATAATCGCAGCGGCTATTACCGCCTCAATCTGACGCCGGAGGAGATTCGCCTTAATCTCGAGAATCTCAAGCGGATTCAGGATTTTGAGCTGAAGGAAATCGCGGAACGGTATGAGAGACTGCAGTTTAGCTGATATCTTATCCCGGCGGCGGAATGTTGCGGCAATAAATTTCTTTTTAATGAAATTATTGCTGTCAAGATCATGAACACAACCGATACATGTTATAAATGGCGATTTTTCCTGAATGCTAAAACGTCTTGAGGTGATATGAGAAAAACTGCCGAGGGTAAGGCTTATCCCGTTCTGCCTTTGCGGACAACACTGATTTATCCTAAATGTGTCGGTACCATACAAATCAACCGGCGAAGGTCGATCAATCTGCTTCTCGATAATGAAGGCTCCTCGGAAGAGATCCTTCTGGCTCTTTTACGAAGACCTAATAGCAGCGAAGATTCCACACCGAACAGTTTCTGCGAAATCGTAGTTGCCGCCAGGATTGTAAAAGAAACAAAGCTATCCTCGGATATAATCTCGGTGACTTTTGAAGGCATAAGAAGAATGCGCATCGGTAAATTCATCACCGAAGAGCCGTATCTAATGGCCTGCGCCGAGGAAGCGGAAGAGTCGGCCGATGTAAAAATCCCTCGTCAGGCCTTTGTAGAGATCACAAAATCTCTCAAGGAGCTGACTTTGCAGGATCATTCGTATTCTCCGGAGCTTTTGCATATTGCGGAAAAATCGATTAAGGATCCGTCCTATTTCAGCGATTCAATAGCCTCCCACCTACATCTGCCGCTTCTGACACACCAGCGCATCTTGGAGTCGCTCGATCTGGCAGAACGGTTGACGGTTCTAAAGCAGGCGATTGATGATGAACTCAAGAAGAATGAAATACAATCGGAGCTTGATTCGAAGGTAAGCCAGTCGATTCAGCGTAACAAGCGTGAAATCTATCTGCGCGAACAACTCAAGCAAATTTATAAGGAGCTGGGTGAGGATGATCCCAATGAGCGCCTGATAAAATATCTCAAAGATCAGGTAAGCGCTTCGTCCAATATCCCCACCTATGTCAGGGACAGGCTGAGCCTTGAAATCGAAAGACTGAAGCTCCTGTCCATTGCTTCCGCCGAATACGGAGCCACAAAAAGCTACATCGAACTTCTACTGGAACTGCCCTGGTCGCGTTTTACCGAGGACGAGACTGACCTGAAAAAGATAGAGGAGACTATCGAACGCGAATACTACGGTCCTCGCCGAATCAAGGACCGAATCCTGGAATACCTGGTGATTCGCAAACTGACAGCGGAAATCAGGAGTCCCATCTTATGCCTTGCCGGTCCTCCCGGAACGGGCAAAAGTTCTCTGGCTGCGGCGATTGCCCAAGCGCTGGGGCGTCAAATGATTAAGCTGAATGCCGCCAGTATTTCGATAGTCGAGGAGCTTAAAGGCGATATGCGTAATTTCCCGGGCGCCGTACCCGGAAGGGTTATGCGTGCCCTGGCAGAAAAGCAGTCGGCCAATCCGGTTGTTATGATCGACGATCTGGATAAGATGGCTATGTATTCCAGCAATATGTCGCTGCCGCTGGCGATGCTGGAGGTTCTCGATCCGAAACAGAATAAGTCGTTTATCGATACCTATGTGGGGATACCGTTCGATCTCTCCAAGGCGATTTTTATCACCACGCTCGAGTCTCTGGATGAGGTCCCACCGCCCTTGACAGAGAGGATGGAGATAATCGAGTTTACCGGATATATCGACTCCGAGAAAATCGAAATAGGCCAGAAATTTATTATCCCCAAGCTCCGTAAGGCGCATAAATTAACCGAAAAACAGCTTAGCTTCACAGTTGGGGCTTTAAGAAAGATAATAAGGCATTATACTCTGGAGTCCGGCCTGATCAATTTCAAGCGTGAAATCGAACTGATCTGCCGCAAGGCCTCGCGTTTACTTGCGACCCAAAAGAAAAAGAAAAGCGTCAAAGTAACCGAAAAGAATGTGGAATCTTTCCTGGGACCGCAGATATACATTCCCGAAATGGTGGAGACCTCTTCGGAAATCGGCATTGCCAACGGCCTGGCCTGGACCGGCTCAGGCGGCGATATTATGCTGATCGAAGGCATAAAAATGCGCGGTGGGGGCAATGTTATCTATACAGGTTCTTTGGGGGATGTAATGAAGGAATCGATTCAGGCTTCGCATTCCTATGTTCGCGCAAAGGCGGATATGCTGGGAATCGATTATGACGATTTTATCAATTATGATATACACATCCATTTTCCTTCCGGGGCAATTCCCAAAGACGGACCCTCGGCGGGAGTTACGATTTCAACCGTAATCGCATCTCTGATGGCAGACCGTCCGATTGCCAGCGATATTGCGCTTACGGGCGAGGTTTCCCTGAGAGGCAAGGTGTTGCAAGTATCGGGAGTGAAGGAAAAAATCGCCGCCGCACACAGGGCGGGTATTTTTAAGGTTATTCTTCCCAGGGATAACCGCAAAGATATAAAAGAGATGCCCATGCAGATAATGGAGGACATGGATTTCATCTTCGTGGAACGTCTCGATGAGGTTTTCGAACATGCTCTTTTGGGATTCGAGCCCCAGGAAGCCGGCCTGGAGGCCATACTCAAACAGGAAATAGAAAAATTGAAAAACGAGGATAACAAGCCCCGGCGCGAAAGATTGGTAGCAAAAAAGAAGAAGAAAACCAATACCAGACGGCGAAAAAAGTAGGCCTCCAGTTTTAAGCGTGTTCATGTTCACCTGTCGGGCTTGAAGCATAACTTCAACCGCTCTTACAGACTTCTAATAAACACTTTACAAATTAATCTTGACAAATGAGAGGTTCATGACTTTATTTTAAATGGACCTTATACTGTCTTAATTTTTTACAAGTGGACATTTCTTTCCCGGAATGATAAACTGAGGGAAATATTCTGATAACATGGAAAGTTTATAAAATTGGGAGGTGTTGAATGCATCGGAAAGCCCTGCTCTTATTATTTTTCATTTTATTCATTAATGTGTCTCTTTTAGCTCAATACGAGGACCCCGGTATTCCCGATACCGTGCGGGTCGATTCAATCCAGATAGATGCCGGGCCCGCCCCGATTGTATTGCCCGTGGAAGTCACGGCTTTCACGGATGAATATATAAGTGCGGCTTCGCTTGGATTTTACTATGACTCCGAAGATATTGATATCGATTCGATCACTCTCACCGGAGGAGCTGCCGAGACTCTGACCGGTCAGTCGCAGCTTAAACCGGATTCAAACCTGGCAATCGTGGGATTTTACTGGTCCGGTTCAGGCAGTCCCATGGTTCCGGGTGACAGCTTGATCGCAACCCTGTGGTTTACGCTCGATGCCAACGCTCCGGATCAGACTATAAACATAGATTCCGGATTTTTCCCTCCCGCAGGAGATTTTATTCTAACACCTTTAAGCGGAATCAGTTTGAAACCGCAATTTAAGGCAGGCAAAGTCGTGGTTGGGGAAGGAACCCCTCCACAACCCGAAATCGATCTTAATCCTGCCTCGTTTACTTTTAACGGCACGGTGGGCGGCTCCAATCCGAATCCACAGGTCTTGAATATCGTGAACATTGGAGACGGTAGCCTGAACTGGAATGCCTCATGGAATTCATCCTGGTTGACTGTCTCGCCCTCCAACGGAACTGCGCCCTCGAATCCCGCTGTAAGCGTTAACATATTCGGTTTAACGGCGGGCACTTATGAGGACACGATAACGATTTCCGATCCCAATGCGGTGAATTCACCGCAGTATGTTCCGGTTACTCTGGAACTGATAAATCCCCCGCCGGTGATAGATCTGGTACCGGACAACTTCTATTTCATCGCTGTTCAGGATGATGTCAATCCGCCTGATCAGCAGATGACGATCAATGATATCGGCGGCGGAACGTTATCGTGGACCGCCTCCAACAGCAGCACCTGGCTGAGCCTTTCCAGCTATTCTGGAGGACCGGGTGAGACTATCGATTTAATGGTTGATATTACCGGTTTAACTTACGGTTTCTATTACGATACAATCGTGGTCAGCGATCCGGAGGCATCAAACTCTCCGCAGGAGGCCGAGGTTGTTCTGGAGCTGGTAAGCTCATTCCCGGTTCTCTCAGTTTCACCGGAGGATTCATTCGTGGTGGCCGGTTCGCCGGCCGAAGATCCATACGACCGTGTGCTAAAAGTTATTAACAGCGGCGGCGGTACGATGAATTACGAGCTCTCCGCCAACAAGCCCTGGATCAGCTTTAACCCGCAGTCAGGATCGACCTCGGATACGGCCGAGGTGCTGGTAACATTCCACTCCACCGGTCTTCCGCTGGGATATCAATATGCCGATATTACTGTTTCATCGGATAATGCCTCGGAGTCACCGCAGGAAATCGATGTGCTCCTGTGGGTGCTTAACAATCCGCCGGAACTGGGTGTATCGACGAATAACCTGAGTTTCTCGGGATATACATGTCAGAACATTCCGCCCATACCATATCAGACTTTTGATATTACCAATACTAATCTGGAAGACATGTTATGGACAGCATCATGGGATGCCGATTGGCTGAGTCTTTCTCCCACCTCCGGGCCCAATTCGCAGACTGTGAATGTGTTTGTTGATGAGGTCGGTTTGCCGGCTGGAAATTATGTGGATACAGTTAAAATTGATGCAAGGTGGTCAACCACACCCTCTCAATATATCGAGGTTTCATTCTCCCTGCTCGAAAATCCCGCTCCGCCTGAACTGACAGTGGATACCAATTATGTTGAATATATATTTATGGCCGGTGATGTGGGAGTTGCCATCGGAGGCGAGCTTCAGATTGGTAACGCCATAAGCGGATGTATCGATTGGTACATATCGGATCCTTATCCCTGGCTGCTTTTTGATAAGACTTCGGGCGATTCACCGGACAGTGTTACGACAGCGGTAAACGGCGGAGGGCTCCCGCTGGGTATCACCCCAGGGCAGTTCTCGATCGTTGCCCCGGGATCGGTCAACGATTCCATTGTTATCCCGTTTAATGTTTATATTGCTCAATTGGGAGATGCCAATTGTGACGGCAAGATAAATATATCGGATGCGGTACATATCATTAACTATGTCTTCATTGGCGGCCCCCCGCCCATACCGAGGACCTGGGCCGGAGATGTAAACTGTGATTATACATCTAATGTCGAAGATGTGGTCAGAATCATCGCGATCGTATTCGGCTTTGGAGAACCGATTTGCCAGTACCAGCCGATAATCAATCCTCCGGCTGCCTTCACTGTTGAAGAGGGCAAATAAGAGAACAAAATTAAGCTGAATCAAGGCGGTGGCAAGCGGCTCGGCCGTTATCACCGCCTTTTTTATTTTAATTGGAGCATTAATTCTACTAAAGCTATTCTGTTCAACCCCCGAATTTAAATAATGGAAACAAGTATAAATTTATTGATGTTATAGGCTTAGGCTTTGTTTTATGCCGCGGAGACGCTGAGATTGAAATTGACAATCCGGACTTTTTGCCTATATTTATGCTGATTCGGCGGATGGATTTTGTAATACTTCGAATTTCCGCCAGTACTGACTTATGCTCCGCCATTTAGGCCTATAGAGATTTATGCTTTTATTTTCCTGAATATGAATGGAGGTCCCTGTGAAATCGTTTTTCATCCTCGCTTTAGCAGCATCATTGCTTCTCGGTTTTTCAACCGCTTCCGCCGATGGTCCGGAGGAGGCAAGGGCTTTTTTTGAAAAGATAAAAGGCAACGATCTTATAATCGATGATCTTTCCAAACTTTCGGATGAGGAACTGGAGGAAATGGTTCATACCACCCATGATTTCTGCCGCTACGGCAAGGCCTTGCGACTGCAGGCAAGCTTCGATAAATCTACCGAGGGGATGACATTAAGTGCCACTCAGGCTCAGGATGATTGGGATGCTCGGTATTATGAAATCAATTTCGGAATTGATTTCGATACGGAAATCATAGATGGATATGTGCGCGTGAAGGCGGCCAGTGTGGTGCCGTCGCTTTCGTTTATTGAGCTCGACTTGCTTGATAACATGAATGTCGACTCGGTCATGAAGGACGGTTCCGCGCTTAGTTTCACTCATTCAAACGATCTGATTAATGTTATCCTCGACAACACCTATGACAGCTCCGAGACATTCGAAGTTACAGTCTATTACAACGGCCATCCGACCGAGGGCGGCTTTCAGGCCTTCGAATTCGGCACACATAGCGGATATCCCGTGGCCACGACACTTTCCGAGCCTTACTTTGCGCGCTCCTGGTGGCCCTGCAAAGATTACCCGCACGATAAGGCCGATTCAGTCGATATAATCATAACCCATCGCGATGATTTTGTCTGTGCCTCCAACGGCCTGGTGCAGTCTATTGTCGATAACGGCGATGGTACCAAGACAACTCACTGGAAACACAATTACCCGATTACGACCTATCTTGTAGCTATAGGTGTGACAAATTACTCCGAATTCCGGGAATGGTATGTGTCTGAATCCAACGATAGTATGCCGGTGGATTTTTATGTCTATCCGGAAAAATATTCTCAGGCGGTTTCCTCATTTCCTGTGACTGTTGATATGATTGATACGCTTTCGGCAATCTACGGCGAGTATCCTTTCGTGGGGGAAAAATACGGTATGCTCCATTTCGACTGGGGCGGGGCCATGGAACATCAGACCAATACCTCCATAAGTTCCAATGCCTATTATGAGAGCATCATCGTCCATGAGCTGGGACATCAATGGTGGGGCGATATGATTACCTGCGAGAACTTCAATGAGATCTGGATGAACGAGGGGTTTGCGACTTATACCGAGGCTCTCTGGTTCGAAGCAACGCAGGGAGAAACTTTCTACCATGATTATATGGACGACATGGCCTATTACAGCGGCGGAACTATCTGGTGTCAGGATACCACCTCGGTCTGGTCGATTTTTTCATCGCGCGTATACGATAAGGGCGCCTGGGTGCTGCATATGCTCAGAAACTGGGTGGGCGACAGCACCTTCTTTGAAATCCTGACGACCTATTATGATGATCCCCGCTATAAATGGAAGACCATCAATACTGAACAATTCCGCGATCTTTGTATCGATGTGTCCGGCGATTCCCGTTTAATGGAATTTTTCGAGGACTGGATTTTTGGCGAGTATTATCCCCAGTATAAATACTCATACATCTATGAAGAATATCAGCCTGGAGACTACATTATCTATCTGCATGTTCGCCAGACTCAGACAAGCCTGCCGCAGGTTTTCGACATGCCGATCGATTTGAAATTCTTCGACGGTTCTGTTTATCATGATGTCAGGATTTACAATGACCAGAGAGAGCAGGACTATATACTTTATCTTGATGATCTGGCGGGAGATCCTTATATAATCAGGTTTGACGAGGATAACTGGATTCTGAGGTCTGCCAGCAGCGAGGTATACCAGCTTCACACGATATATGATCCTCTCGATACCGCTCAGCAGTACACAGCCTATGAGGATTCGATTATTGCAAGGGGCGGTACTCCACCTTATACATACTACTGGGTGGGAGGAACTTTTCCCGATGGAGTATCCATGAATCAATCCACCGGCAAGATCATCGGCACTCCCACGGAAATGGGCGATTTCCAGTTCAAGGTCAGGGTCGAGGATTCGAATTATCCGACTAATTTCGATACATTGACACAGATCCTCGCGGTCGGGGAACCTGATCTTATTATTGGAGATGCCAATTGGGATGGCGCTGTAAATGTTTCCGATGCGGTATATCTGATTAACTATGTCTTTATCGGAGGCGATCCGCCTCAGCCGGAGATGTACGTCGGGGATGCAAACTGCGATACTGCCGTGAATGTTTCCGATGCGGTCTGGATCATCAATTATGTCTTCATCGGCGGACCTGAACCCGGCGATTGCTGATAAACTGAACATAAATGAAACCGACTTTTGAGGGCCCTTCGGGGCCCTTTTTTATCCAGCCAAATTACATTGCGAATCCCTGAAAACCACAATTTTTGAGTTGCCCGCCAAATAAAACTTCTTATCTTAAACGTATGTTTTTCGGCAATCTAATACTGCTGATAGGAATAATATTTTTGCTCAAGAATTTGGGCGTTATTCATGGCAATTTCTGGGGCTGGTTCATATCATTCGCGCTGATTCTTATCGGCCTGAGCATGATATTGAAGCGGTTCACGAAACAAAAATAGATCGAAAAATATACCCGGAGTGTAATTAGGTCTACTCGCATTCGACTACCTGCCGGGGTTACCTGAGCTAAAATGATTAATAAAAAGTTCTACCTGGAAACATACGGCTGTCAGATGAATGAATACGATTCACATTTGGTGGAATCCCTTCTGACCTCGGCAGGTTTTGAAAAGACCGAGGATGAGAAGGGCGCCGATATCGTCATATTGAATACATGCTCGGTGCGGCAACATGCCGAGGAGCGCGCCCTGGGGCGCATCAGGAGCGTCAGTTCGGCTGGAAAGCGGCAGGAAATTGCGGTAATCGGCTGTATGGCACAGCGTATGGGGGATGAGCTTTTGTCGGTTAACAGGGATGTTAAGTACGTTCTGGGAACAGACAGCTTTTATAAAATAGCCGAGATTCTTAAATCCGGCAACGGCAATCATATCGTCGATATATCCTGCCGGGAAGAGCCTTTCGACTATGAATCGAAGCCCTCGGGCCATAGCCTTTCGGATTATGTGACTATTATGCGCGGCTGCGACAACTTCTGTTCTTATTGTATTGTGCCTTATGTGCGGGGACGTGAACGCTGCCGCCCGCCTGAGAGAATCGTGGAGGAGATTAACCGTCTCGATCAGAACGGCCGCAGGGAAATCTGGCTTCTGGGGCAGAACGTCAATTCCTATAAATTCGATTCGATGGATTTTCCCGCTTTACTCGGATATGTGCTGGAAAATACCGAAATCCCAAGGATTCGCTTTCTGACCTCGCATCCCAAAGATTTTTCGGAAGCGCTGATTGAGAGAATGGCCTCCGACAAAAGGATTTGCAAAGGACTTCACCTGCCCATGCAGTCCGGATCGGATGCCGTTTTGAAAAAGATGAATCGAAAATACAGGGCCGGGGAGTATCTGGATAAAATTCGCAAACTGCGGGAAATGATTCCCGATGTAGTTATCACCACCGACATTATAGTCGGCTTTCCGGGCGAAAGCGAGGATGATTTCAGGCGCACGCTGGACATGGTAGAGGGAATCGAATATGATTCGGCCTTCATGTTTCGGTACTCAGTTCGCAGCGGAACCAGGGCGGAAAAATTCGGGGATGATATACCCGAGGAGGTGAAGCTGGAACGTCTGGATCAGCTAATCAGTATACAGAAAAGAATTTCCGAGAAAAAAATGGCCGCACAAATCGGCAAAGTGCAGACCGTTTTACTGGAGAGTGCGGCCAAGCAATCGGCTCAGGATGCGCGCGGTAAAAACGATGGCGGCTTAAATGTTGTGGCCAGGAGCGGGGCTGAGTTTCTGGGCGAATTTGTTGATGTGAAAATTAAATCGTCGAGCTATTCGACGCTTGTGGGGGAAATTGCAGGCAGGCAGGAATAATTTATGAGCACGACCTATTTGATAATCGAGATGTCTCTGGCGGCAGTATTTGCGGTGCTGACGCTTGTCTTTTCGGAGAAATTCATAATGGCAGGTTTCCGAAAATGGGGCTGGATGCTGGCTGGCTTTATCCTGATTATAATAGGCGGCGCGGTGGAGGCGGCATTTTCGGTCAAATCATTCGCGCAACTATTTATACCCTCGGTTGGTATCTATGCCGGTGGATTTGCCCATGCTCTGCGTTTACTGGGACTGTCATTCGTATTCGTGACATTTCTGGCCTCGGTGCTTAGCCTGTATAAGGAGCGAATACACGAGCAGAAAAAACAGGACCGTTTCAAACTGCTGGATATTATCAGGGAGACTGCCAGCCAGTCGCTTTCACTGATTGAGCTGGTCAATTTCTCGGTCAGGGAACTGGTCAGCGGCACCGATTCGAACGCCGGATGTATATTTATCTATAATCCCAAACGCAGGCAGTTAGTCCTTGCGGCACATCGCGACCTACCGCGCGAGCTGGAAAAAAGGCTGGAAAGCCTCGAGGACAACGGTTCGATTCTCTTCCGCTCTCACAAAAGCAGCCGTCCGCATGTTATCGGAAATATCTCCAATGCCGACAGCGCGACCGCATCACTTCTGTCCGAGACCGATTATAAATCCTCAGTAGCCGTTCCCTTGATTGGCCGCAACGGATCATTCGGGGTGGCGGCTCTTTTTTCCAAAGACTCCTATTTCTATACAACCGAAATAGCGCAGTTGATTAATTCCGCCGCTAATATACTTGGACCGGCGGTGGCATCTCTGAGGCTGGAACGTGAACTGCGTGAGGCCTCGGTCCAGACAAAAATATCAAGGAAGTCCCAGCAGTATATCTTCGGCCTCTTGGATATCTGCTCCCGCAGCGGACGGTCGGAAGCGCTGATTAAATCGCTGATTCGCTATTCATCGGAATATCTGGGAATTATCAATGCCCAATTGTACCGCGTGAAAAACGGCAGCCTGCATCCTGTCTACCCGGCATCAGGCCTTGCCGCCCAGACCGGACAGATCAGGGAACATGTGCGCCGGGCAGTGGATGAAAATAAGTCGCTTTTAGTGCGTACCGAGTCGAATGGCGATATCGAGCGGACATTGATTATGCCGATCCCGTGGCAGGGTGAAGATAAATATGTCTGTCTTTTCGAAATTGATCCGAAAAGGCCTGACTTGAAGCAGGATGATCTGGAGAAGATTAAGGCCCTTTCCAAAGCGATCGCACTTCAACTGCGTCCGCGTGAGGAGGTCAAAATCCAGGCCGCACCCGGCAAACTTCCCGACCTTAAATCAGATGATCTTAACAACCTCAATAATGTTTTGACCGGAATCCTTGGCAATGCTCAGCTTGTGGATGTAAGCCTGAAGAGGGAATCCTTCACCGGACGGGAAAGGGCACTTGAGAATCTAAAAAATATTATAGAGGAAACCTATGACGCGGGTCAGATGATAAAGGAATTGCAGGATAAACTGGAAACTCCCGAGCCTTCTCCCGAGAGAGCCAATACACTAGAAAATGCTATCAGGGCCATCGCTTTCCGCGAAAACGGTGCTGACGAAAATATATACAGACTCAAGCAGAAGCCCTCTCTCCGGTTTGATCTCGCCGCTGCTCCCAACGGCGCTTTGAACCTGTCCTCGGAAATGTCCCGAAAAATACTGACCGAGTTGTTTTCATGGATTGAAAGAGAATGGCGTCCGGAGTCGGCTCTTTCAATGCGCCTGATAAATACTGCCCAGGGCGTCAACCTGATAATTTCCGACTTTTCTCTCAGGGATAAAGAGCTTGATCTGGGAAGCATCGATCTGCTCCCGCTCGATCTCTTTCCCGAGATTTCGATCGCCGATTTAAATTCGGATGTAGTCGATATAAACTATTATTACGAGGACAGCGAGCAGGGCAGAGTTCTTGTGCTCAGATTTCCCTCGTCTCAACCCCCCGAAGGCCAAGCTGCCCGAGAGGAACCTCGAAAGCCGCGGATACTTGCCATAGACGATCAGGAGATGATCCGCGAGCTTCTGGCGAGCATGCTGGATGAGTTGAAATACCCCCATAAAATCTGCGCTGACGGCCTTGAGGGCGTGAAAGCGTTTGAGGAAGATCATTACGATATTCTGATAACCGATCTGGGTCTGCCTGACATAGATGGATGGGAGGTTGCCAGACGTACCCGCAAGCATGATCCCGATTTGCCGGTCATTGTGATTACCGGCTGGGGTGTGAAGAATGAGCAGGTGCGTGAAAACCGCGATCTGGCCGATTATGTTCTGGCTAAACCATTCAGAATGGAACAGCTCCAGGAGCTGATTGTAAAGGCCTCTTCTGTAAAGGCGTCCTGAAAATTTCACAATAGCATCTTTTTCCCGCCGCAGAAACTCCACAGGTCAACTTTTTCAGGCTTTCTGCCGATAACCCAATAAGACTATATGGAAGAGTAGGAGGCTATGTCTAACATTGATATACTTGCAAAATTAGATCAGGCGGATGAAATATTCTCACTGCCCCAGACCTTATTGGAAATCCTGCAGGAAGTGGAGAATGATGACTGGTCGGCAAAATCCATGGCCGCTATCATAAGCAGGGATCCCGGGCTGACAGCACGCGTTTTAAAGATGGCGAATTCGAGCTTCTACAGCAGAGGCGCCGAAATCTCTACAGTGAACAGGGCTGTGTTGGTGTTGGGGGCGTCCATGGTCAAATGCCTCGCTCTTTCTGTGGCGATCTTCAATCCGGTTGGTGAAATTAAAAAGAAACTGGATTTTGACATCAGATCGCTTTACACACATTACCTGAGCACCGCTATCGGCGCCAGGCAGCTTGCGGAGACAACAGGTTTTGCCAAAACCGAAGAGGCCTTTACTGCCGGTTTGCTTCATGATATCGGGATGATATATATTCTCAAGGTCGCGCCAGCGGATTATGTTGATCTTTTAAGACAGTATGAGCACGGCGAAGATCTGGTTAAACTTGAGCGGGATTTGTTCGATACCGATCATGCCGAGGTGGGCTATCTGATAAGCCGCAAATGGAAACTCCCGGCAGGCCTTCAGAATGCCATCGGTAATCACCACCGTATAACCAGCTACGATAATTTCTCGAGCTATGAAAAGCTCGATCAGATTGTAGCTCTGGCCAACTTGATTAACAGGCATGTTTTCTCTTCATCGGGATGTTATGTTGAAGAAAACCTCCAGCAGATTTCCAATCTGCTTAAATCTTTGGATCTTGATGAAGATGTTATCACCGAAATAAACGACAGAAACCTGCAGGAAACCTTCAAGGCCGCAGAGCATATCGGCATGGAAATCGGCGATCCCCTGACTCTTCTGGAAAAAGCGAACCGCCAGATTATGCGCTCCTATTTGACGGTAGAATCGCTCTTTAAGGAACGCCAGGAGCTCTCAAAGCAGATCATCGAGGAGGAGCATAAGCTGGGCGCCATGAAGTCCAAAAATATCGCCGTGGCCACACTCTCGCATTATATCAACAATGCCGCTACCGCAATCTCCGGGCGAATTCAGCTTATGGAAATGCTTTTGAAGAATGACAAAATCATCGATAAGGATGGCAAGCTGGCTCCGGCTCTGGAGATTATCGATGCTTCTCTTTCCAAGATTCTTGCGGTGCTGGCCGAGCTTAAATCGCTGACCTCTCTTGATGATGTCAAGTTCTATAAGGATTCGAGCACGATCAATATTGACGAGAATATCTCCCAGCGTCTGAAAACAATGAAGAAGGTCATGGGCTAAAAGCCTTGGCTCCATCTTTCCACAAAATCCTTTTTTATTTTTTGCTCTTGATTTATCCCCATTTTATTATTTAGCTTAATCTGAAAATTGAATATTGCAAGACCTGCTGCTTTACTCTCATGGCAAGGAGGCCGTTAATAAATGCTAAAAACGACCATATCCAATGCATATCCGAAAATCCCCAAGGACAAGCGAGAGAAAAACTTACGCAAAGCAATCAACAGATTCGAAAAGGGAAAAATCTCACCGGAGGATCTGGAAGATTATTATATCAATGCCATTGAAAAAGCCGTCAATTACCAGAATGAGGCAGATCTCGATCTCGTTACCGATGGCCTGATTCGATGGGACGATCCTTTCAGCCGCTTTTCTGAAGGTGTGAAAAATCTCGAGCGCGGCGGGCTGGTGAGATATTTCGACAATAATACATACTACAGGAAACCCGTTATTAAAGGCGAATTGAAATTCGAGAAATCCGTGTTAGTGGATGATTTCAAACTGGCCTCTGAGCTAAGTGATGCTCCCGTCAAAGCTGTACTGCCCTCCCCATATACATTCTCAATGATGCTCGAAGATGACTACTATTTTGACCAGAGACGGATGATCGAACCGATTTGCGAAATCCTTGCCGAGGAGGTTCGGCAGTTAAAAGATGCCGGCTGCCTGGTAGTCCAGTTTGAAGAACCTGTGCTACTTACAAATCCGGCAGCCGTGGAATGGACGTCCTACTGGTTTAATCAGATCGTATCGCAATTCGATCTGGAATTCTGGCTATGCTTTTATTTCGGCGAATTCTCCGTAATAGGGGAATGGGTGAACGCATTCAAGGCCGATTGTATAGCGGTGGATTTGGTCAGCCATCCCGATGATTTCGGAGCATTCTGCAAAATCGAAACCGATAAGAAGCGGTGTTTCGGTTTAATTGATTCACGCGATATCGAGATGGAAGATGAGAAAGAGCTGATGAAAAAACTGGATCGTATCAATGATGCAGTCAACGGCAATAATTTTTATGTTTCCACGTCAGCCAGCCTGGAATTTCTGCCGCCCAAAGAAGCTTATGAAAAATTAAATCTGCTGGGAGGTCTGAAGAAGAAATTTAACGAGGATGAAGGCGATGCTTGAGACAACCACAGTGGGATCATTTCCCAAACCGGACTATCTTCTCAAGGCACGAAGCAGTTTCGAGAGGAAAAAGATTGGACGGGCCAAGCTCACTGAACTCGAAAAACAGGCTACTGAGGAATGCATCCGTTTGCAGGAGCGTCTGGGCCTGGATATTCTGGTAACCGGCGAGATGGAGCGCGGCGATATGGCAACGTATTTTGCAGAGCAGCTTGAGGGTATGTCGGTATCCGGGCTGGTGCGTTCTTACGGCAATCGCTATTATCGCAAACCGATTGTTGAAGGGGAGATCAAACGTAAGAAGCAGATGACTGTGGCGATGTGGAAGTTCGCGCAGTCTCTTACCGATAAACCGGTCAAAGCGAATTTAACCGGACCGTATACACTCTGCGACTGGTCATTCAACAGGCATTACAAAACGCGCCGGGATATTATTATGGCTTTCGCAGAAGCGCTGAGGGCGGAAGTGAAAGAGCTCGAATCCGCCGGGGCGAAGTATATTCAAATCGACGAGCCCGCCCTTTCCACCCGTCCGCATGAGATCGATACGGCAGTCGAAGCTATGAAGAAAATCACGGAAGGTGTGGAGGCATATACAATAGCACATATATGTTACGGAGATCTGTCCACGGTTTATCCGAAGCTTCTGGAGCTCCCGGTAAAAAACCTCGACCTGGAATTTGCTAACTCCAATTTCAGAAATATGGAAGTATTCAGGGAGCCGAAAGTGGATATGGATATATCTATTGGCGTGATAGATATACATTCGCATATAGTTGAGCCCAAAGAGCATATAAAGGACGGGCTCAGAAAAGCTCTGGATATATTCGATTCGAATAAAATGTTCGTCAGTCCCGACTGCGGACTCAAAACCAGGACGCTTTCAGAGACCGAGGCCAAACTCACGGTCATGATCGAAGCAGTGAAGGAAATCAAAGAGGAATACGGCTTCGAATAATCCGCGCAGTTCTTGCCAAAATCATCCACAGGTGTTATTATATCAGATTGAAATCGATCTATCAAACAGTCATGGAGGATAAATGAAATTCGACTCTCAGATTACAAAGCTTTCCAAAATAAAAACCGACTGCCTTGCGCTTCCGGTTTTTGAGTCTGCTCCCAAAGATAATCCGCATCTGAAGGATTTTCCCAAAGCTGTCTCCGACCAGGTTGCAGCCTTATTTAGAAGCGAGGTCGTAAACGGCAAAGAGGGGAATGGCTATCTTCTCAAAGTGGACGGCAAACATGGTTTCGAATATTTATATATTCAGGGTGTAGGCAAAAAAGGTGATCTTAATCACGACACAATACGGAAATTCGGGGGGAATCTAGCCTCGGGCTTAAAGGGAATGAAGTTCAAAAATGCCGCGGTATATATTCCCAAATCATTGAAGATCGGCAGTGACCTTTCCGTTATTTCTCAGATGGCCGTAGAGGGGATGCTTCTCGGATCATACGAGCTGTTGAAATACAAGTCCAAACCAAATCAAAAAGCACTGCCGGCAAAAGTTAGTTTCGTTCTGCCGGAAAGCTGGGACAAGCGCAGTTTCAATGCCGGGCTCGAGGTCGGCGAAATCATGGCCTGGGGACAGAATCTTTCACGCGACCTGATTGGCCATCCCTCGAATTATCTTACGCCTATCGAGCTGGCAAAAACCGCCAAATCAATGGCGCGTAAATTCGGTTTTAAGTGCGAGGTTTTGACAAAAACCCAGATCCAGCGCCTGAAGATGAACTGTGTGCTGGCAGTCAATGCCGGTTCGAAAGAACCGCCCCAGTTTATTATCATGAAATATAAGGGACCGCGTTCGAAAAAGAATCCGGTATGCCTGGTGGGGAAGGGGATCACATTCGACTCCGGTGGAATATCGCTCAAGAAAGCGCAAGATATGGATCAGATGAAGGGTGATATGGGCGGCGCCGCATGCGTGCTGGCATCAGTAACGGTGGCGGCTCGCCTGAAGCTTCCCATTAATCTGGTCGGGCTTATCCCGGCAACCGATAATCTGCCCTCAGGTTCGGCTTACAAGCCGGGAGATATCCTGACTGCCATGAACGGCAAGACAATCGAGGTTTTGAATACGGATGCTGAAGGGCGCCTGATTCTTGCTGATGCGCTCTCCTATGCGCAGCGATTGAAGCCGGAAGCGATTATCGATGTGGCTACCCTCACGGGAGCGTCAATAGTTGCGCTGGGTTATGTCAGTTCAGCTTTATTCACCAATGATAATAAGCTGCGCAGGCTGCTCAATCGCGGTTCGGAAAAATCCAGCGAGAAAACCTGGGAGCTTCCCTTGTGGAAGGAATATCAGGAGCAGATCAAATCGTCGATTGCCGATATTAAAAATACCGGCGGGCGTCCCGCAGGCTCATGCACAGCCGCAGCATTTCTGAATAATTTTACCGGCAAGTATCCCTGGGCGCATCTGGATATCGCCGCGGTTGATATCGTCTTTAACGGCGGCGCTTATACTCCTAAAGGGCCAAGCGGCTACGGCGTCAGGCTGGTAAGCGAATTTTTGCGAGAATGGAAATAAAGAAGACCGAAAAAAACCGCCCTCTTTCAAGGGCGGTTTTTTTATATCCGTATGAATTTGTGTTTATTTCGTCCAGGCCGGATTGGAATCATTCCCCGGTCCGGAAATACGTTTCATATCTGTGCCATCAAGATTAATGGTATATATTGCGCCGTTGGAGGTGCCGAAAGCGACTTTGCTTCCGTCGGGCGCCCAGCTCGGCATACCCGAGACCCAGAGGCCCTCCTCCGGCTGGCAGATCAATCTTTCTCCGCTTAGATCGGCATTGGCAACATATACCCCATCATCCTTAAGAAACAGGATCTTGGTACCATCGGGCGACCAGTCCGGCGAACTTCCTCCGGGATTGTTTTCGGCAGTCTCGATCAGTACTTCGCCGGTGGGCATCTCGCCTTCCAGGGGCAGTACGATCATACCCAGCTTCTGCATGCCGGTTTTCTTCAATTCCCCCAGCACGAAACAAACCTTACTGCCATCGGGAGAGATCGAAGGCATCAACGGGAATAGCTGCCGGTCGGTTCTGGGCAGCTCCATATGGCTGAATGTTTCCGTGTCGGTATCATAAAAGCCGATTGAATATTCCGGCAGGGTGGCATCCACGATATTGCCCATTCTGTCGTATGTGAAGCTGATCGTTTTCCCGTCATCTGACCAATCGGGAGATTTCGAGCCGAGCGTATTCGTAACCCCCATCCAGAAATTCTTGCGCTGGGGAAGGCTGTCAGTAAAGGCGTAGAACAGATCATACAAAAAGTGATAGCCGCCGCCGCCCTCGGGATATTTGATTTCCACTTTTCCCTGCCGGCTGAATGCCAGACGTTTATTGTCCGGCGCCCAGGACATGCGTCCGGTGGCATTGGCGATTCCCACCACAAAGGGGCGCTGATTGGAACCGTCGGGATTCATAAGCCAGACGTCGCCATTACGAATAAAGGCGATCTGCTCCCCCATTGAATCTGTCTGAGTCCCCTGCGCCGAGGCTGTTTCGGTTACGTAAATGCTTGTCATTAAACTAAATAGAAAAAGCAAAGTAAATAAACTGAATCTCTTCATTTGCAGTCCTTTCGTTTCCCGTTTATACACGCAATTCGGCTCGCCGTTGCGGAATTTTTGGACTATAATAGATATTTCAAATTCTGTCAAATTTTATTTGCATTAGCATATCTAAATCAAAAGGCAGCCGATATGACTGCCTTTTTTATTATCGGAAATATGTTCGATTGCCTTACTTGCTTCCGTTTCCATCCATACTGTAATCCATCTCAGCCATCTGTCTGTAGATATTCCATCTTCGATTGGCATCCTGCTGAGCGAGCTTCATCAACATAGCCGCTCTTTCCGGATCAGAGACCTTCAGAGTTCGCCATCTGTTCTCGCCGTAAGCATATTCCTCATACGGGATCGAAGGCTCTTTGGAATCGAGCTGGAGAGGGTTCTTGCCCTGGTCCATCAGAGCCGGGTTGTAACGGTAAAGCATCCAGTGTCCCGATTTAACCGCTTTATCCATTTCAGAAAGACCGTTGATCATATTGATACCGTGTGCGATGCAGTTGGCGTAAGCGATTATTATCGACGGACCGGGATAGGATTCGGCCTCCATGAAGGCTCTGACTGTCTGGTTATGACTGGCGCCCATCGCTACCTGAGCAATGTAAACATTTCCATACGCCATCAGCATCATTCCCAGATCTTTCTTGGCGCTGGGGCGTCCTGCAGCTGCAAACTGAGCAGTAGCTCCTCGCGGGGTAGCCTTGGACATCTGACCGCCAGTATTTGAATAAACTTCAGTATCCAGCACGAGGATATTTATGTCCCGTCCGGAAGCCATAACATGATCCAGGCCGCCGTAGCCTATATCATAAGCCCAGCCGTCACCGCCGACAGCCCATACCGACTTCTTGACCAGATAATCTGCGATTGAGTCGAGAATCATAGCATCCTCGGTGTCCATGCCCTGAAGTTTCTTTCTCAGCGCTCCGATACGCTCACGCTGTTTATCGATTGCAACCGGATCGCTCTGGTCCGCATTGGCAATTTCGTCATACATATCAGGTACGACTTTCTGCAAAAGCTCTCTGGCAAATTCGGACATTTTATCGGCGTTTAAGCGCATACCGAATGCGAACTCGGCATTATCCTCGAAAAGCGAATTTGACCAGGTCGGGCCCCTGCCGTCATCACGCTTGGTATACGGAGTTGTCGGCAGGTTGCCGCCATATATCGATGAGCATCCGGTAGCGTTGCCGATCAATGCCCGGTCACCGAACAACTGCGAGAGCAGTTTGACGTATGGTGTTTCACCGCAGCCTGAACATGCTCCCGAGAACTCGAATAGCGGTCTGACAAACTGACTGCCCTTGACCGTCTTGATCTTATAGGTCGAGGGATCAGTCTCCGGCAGCTTCAGGAAGAAGTCCCAGTTTTCGGCTTCCTGCTTGCGCAGGGGCGCCTGGAGGGACATGTTGATCGCTTTCTTGTCGGTTTTCTTGCCATCGATCTTCTCGTAGGCGGGGCAGACCTGCACGCACAGCTCGCATCCGGTACAATCCTCCGGTGCAATCTGAAGCGAGTAAACCTCGCCGTTCTTATAACCTTTGGCCTTGGCCGACTTAAATGTCTCCGGTGCATCCTCAAGATGCTTGGGATCGTAAACCTTTGGCCGGATAGTGCCGTGAGGACAGACAATCGCACAGATATTACATTGTATGCAGATATCCGGCTCCCAGACAGGAATGTCGACAGCGATATTGCGTTTCTCGTACTGAGTGGTTCCGGTCATATAGGCGCCGTCGAACGGGAAGGCCGAGACCGGGAGCTCATGGCCCTTGCCCCGGATGATTTCCGCCGTAACATTCTGCACGAACTCAGGCGCATATTCCGGCACCGTCGGAGGCATGCTGATTTCGCTGGTAACCTCTTTCGGATAATCGACCTTGTGATAGTTCTTCAGAGCGGCGTCGACAGCGTCATAATTCATCTGCACGACCTTCTCGCCCTTACGGCCGTATGTCTTTTGAATTGCATCCTTAATAGCCTTAATCGCCTCATCCTTCGGAAGAATCTCGGTGATCGCGAAGAAAGCGGTCTGCATTATCATATTGATCCTGGCGCCCAGTCCAAGTTCTTTGGCCAGATCAATACCGTCTATAACATAGAAGTCCAGCTTCTTATCGATGATCTGCTGTTGTACTTCCTTAGGCATCTTGTCCCAGACGTCGTCCGGACCGTACATGCTGTTCAGCAGGAATGTACCGCCCTCGATAATATGCTCGAGCATATTGATCTTTTCGAGGAATGTGAAGTTATGACAGGCGATGAAATTCGCCTTGGTGATCAGGTAGGGACGCTGGATCTCATTGGGACCGAAGCGCACATGAGAAATTGTAATTGCCCCTGCTTTCTTTGAGTCGTAAACGAAATAACCCTGAGCGTAATAATCCGTATTTTCGCCAATGATCTTGATCGAGTTCTTGTTGGCGCCCACAGTACCGTCTGCACCCAAACCGTAAAACATACCGCGGAAAACATCCTCGCCCTCGATATCGAAATCGGGATCGAAGTCGAGGCTGGTATTGGTAACGTCATCTTTAATGCCGATTGTGAAGTGATCCCTGGGATCGTCTTCCTTCAGGTTGTCGAGCACTGCCTTAGCCATTCCCGGATTGAATTCGGCCGAACCGAGACCATAACGTCCGCCCACGATAATCGGCCTCTCGTCGAATTTACTCCAGCCCTTATGCATTGCCTCAACGACTCCGGTCTGAATATCGGTGTAAAGCGGTTCGCCCACCGATCCGGCTTCCTTGGTTCTGTCCAGAACGGCGATCTTTTTGACCGTCGCGGGCAATGCCTCGGCCATAGCCTTGATCGAGAAGGGACGATAAAGACGTACTTTTATCAGACCGACCTTTTCGCCCTGCTCATTGAGGTAGTTAACGGTCTCATGCATAGTCTCCGAGCCGGTACCCATCATGAATACTACCCGCTCGGCTTCGGGATGTCCGAAGTAATCGAATAATTTGTATTGCCGTCCGACTATCTTGGCGAATTTATCCATCTCTTCCTGAACTATATCAGGGGCGGCATCATAATATTTATTTACTGTCTCACGGGATGCGAAGAAGACATCGGGATTTTGAGAAGTGCCCTTCAAGACCGGATGCTCCGGATTCATGGCTCTATCCCGGTGTTTTTTGATATATTCGTACGGCAGCATCGCCCGCATATCATCAAAGGCTATTTCCTCGACCTTGGAAATCTCGTGAGAAGTTCTGAAACCATCGAAGAAATGCACGAACGGTATCAGGCTCCTGAGTGAAGCCGCCTGGGTTATGAGCGCCAGATCCATGACTTCCTGCACTGAACCTGATGCCATCAGGCCGAACCCGGTGGAACGGGTGGCCATAACATCCGAGTGATCTCCAAATATCGAGAGAGCATGTGTTGCAACCGCACGCGCCGAAACATGAAATACAACCGGAGTGAGCTCACCGGCTATCTTAAACATATTCGGTATCATCAGAAGAAGCCCCTGTGAAGCGGTAAAGGTGGTAGTAAGAGCGCCGGTTGTAATAGCGCCGTGCACAGCGCCGGAGGCTCCGCCCTCGGACTGCATCTCAACCACAGTCGGTATCGTTCCCCAGACATTTCTCTCGCCTGCGGCGGATTTGGCATCGGCCATCTCACCCATATTCGAAGAAGGCGTAATCGGATATATAGCAATTACCTCATTTGTCGCATGAGCCACATAAGCGGCGGCGGTGTTGCCGTCGATAGTGACCATCCTGCGCTTTTTATCAGAAGACATCGCCTGCTCCAATTCTTTTGCTTTTGTTTCTGAATCCATATATTAACTCTTTCTGTTTATAATCCTCAATTAAAGCCCTTCATATTTGCTTGTCAACTTTATACGTTATTAAAGCCGTGGAAGAGTAATATTAACCTGCTTTTGGTATTTTCCCTTTTTGTCTTTATACGAAGTTTCGCATACCTCATCGGCTTCGAGGAAGATTATCTGAGCGATCCCCTCATTGGCATAGATTTTGGCCGGAAGGGGGGTGGTATTGGATATTTCGAGAGTTGCATGCCCTTCCCATTCCGGTTCGAAAGGTGTCACATTAACAATAATTCCGCAGCGTGCATATGTCGATTTTCCCAGACAAAGGGTCAGGATGTTGCGCGGTATCTTGAAATATTCTACCGTGCGTGCCAGAGCAAATGAGTTGGGTGGCACAAGTATCGATTTGGCCTTAATGCTCTTGAGCATGTTATTGGTGAATTTCTTGGGATCGACAATATCTGAATTGACATTGGTGAAAATCAAAAATTCATCAGATACCCGAATATCATATCCGTATGACGACAGGCCGTAGGAAATTTTATTATTGCGAATTTGTTTGCTGGAAAAAGGTTTTATCATGCCCTCTTTTTTGGCCATCTTCCTGATCCATGTGTCAGATTTAATCGGCATATTCCTCCAATAGATTTTTAGGTAGTTATGGTTTTGCGTCCTGAGGATAATACTATTTCAAATCCGATATCAATTCAGGATTCTGCTTCCATTTCAGCATATCTGCCAGAGTGTATTTCTGGAATTGATCCAGGATGCAGGTAAGAGTCAGCTTCAGAAGATGTCTTACCGGGCAGTTGGCACTCTTGTCGCATTCCCGGTGGTCATGAATGCATTTCGCCAGAAAATAAGGTCCCTGAATTGTTTCTACCAGTTCTCTTACGGTGATATCCTCGGGCGCTCTGGCAAGCGTGAATCCGCCTTTTACACCCCGATGCGATTTCACTATCCCCGCTTTGGAAAGGGACTGGAAAATCTTGGCCAGGAATTTCTCCGGCACATCCTGTTCTCTGGAAACCTCTGATAAAGGCACAACACGGCCGTTATCCTGTTCGGCCAGATAAAGCACTCCGTACAGACCGTAATCTTCAGCTTTAGTAAATCTCATAAATTCCCCTAACCCAATGGCTGCCTTAACGGCACGTTGTCATAAATTTAATTCACAAAAATACGAATCGCACTTGCAAAATTGTTGAGTAAATTTATATTCTATTCGACTCAAATGCAAATAAAGAATATATATTTTGACTTGTTTTGTGTCAAGAAAATGTTTGATAATTCTTTCACAAACATTTCTTTCTATTTTATTGAAATTGCATTAGTTAAAGATATTTCATAAATTTAATTCATATATTATACGTATTCTTTTAAATGAAGCGCAAAATCAGAAATCAGCTTAAATCGATAATCGGCGCGGGCAATGTTCTGACCTCAAAGGCCGAGCTGGAAGCTTATGCCTCTGACGCTTCGATTTACAAAGCCTATCCGCAGGCAATTATCACCCCGGAAACTTACAGGCAGCTTAGAAATACCGTTAATATATTACGGCAGAACGGTTTAATGATTACGCCTCGGGGCGGCGGATCGGGCCTGGCCGGAGGCGCGGTTTCGGAAAATATTATAATCGACTTCTCTAAATTGAACCGGGTTCTCTCCTGTGATATACACGGCAAAACCGTCAAGGTCGAATGCGGCATTGTTTACGATCGCTTAAACCGTTATCTTGCAAATAAGGGGCTATTTTTTCCACCCGATCCATCCTCCGGAGATACCTGTCAAATAGGAGGCATGCTGGGCAACAACTCCTCCGGCGCAAGGTCTGTCAAGTACGGCACAACCCGCAAATATGTGGAAGAACTGCACGTTATACTGCCAGATGGCCGCGATATGATTGCGCGTGATTTAAAGGTCGATTCGAAAGGGCTGGAGAGATTCTTTTCGAAATATCCGGAATTCGAAAATATTTATCGGTTAATTTCCGGCAACCGCGATGAAATCCTCAAGGCTTATCCCAATCTCAGGAAAAATGTCTGCGGGTATGATTTAAAGACCATGGCAGAGAAGCTGGATCAGGGAATTTTCGCAGTGCCTCAGCTTTTTATCGGCTCCGAAGGCACTTTGGGACTTTTCGTATCGGCGAAGCTCCGGCTTCTGCCACTTCCCAAGGACAAGCTTACCTCATTGATTCTTTTTGAGAAACTGAATCAGGTGGGTGATGCCACTCTCGATTTCCTGAATCTGGAGCCGGCCGGACTGGAGCTTATTGACGGCAACACGCTCGATTTGATCGGCCGCGAGCGCTTCGACCTGCCGCCCTCGGCTGAAGCAATACTGATAGTGGAATTCGACGATCCGCCTTTTGATGAGAAGGTGGCAGGCTTAAAGGAATATCTGCGGAAATATAAGCTTTCAAGCGATCCAATTTTCGAGACTGATCCCAAAAAGCAGTCGGCCCTGTGGGGCGCACGTAAAGCAATTGTACCAACTTTATACAGGCTGGACGAAAATGCCCGGCCCTGGGGATTTATCGAGGACGCCGCAATACCGTCAGAAAAAATGCCGGATTTTATCCGCTTTTTAAACGGCCTTTTTGAGGAAAACGGCCTCACATGCGGTATATTCGGTCATATCGGCGATGGCAACCTGCATGTCCGCCCGGCCGTCAATCTCGCCTCAGAGGGCGGCCAGAAGCTCGCCAGAAGCCTTTTTGACCGTGTCTATGACAAAATATTCGAGCTGGGCGGCTCCGCCACGGCTGAACACGGCGACGGCCATCTGCGGGCCGAGGTCATACACAAAATGTATGGTGATAAAATCTATGACCTATTTTTGCGAATCAAGGAGCAACTCGATCCCGATTCGAAACTCAATCCCGAAGTGCTATTATCCAAACGAGATTTTCTTCAAAATGTTGATATAGAGAAAGTGGTGCGGGAATGCGCCGCCTGCGGTAAGTGCAATAACTACTGCCCCAGTTTCGAGGTCTATAAGAGCGAAAATATGGCTGCGCGGGGATGGGTGCGGGTTATGCTTTCGGAAAATTTCAACCGCCGCGATGCGGCCAGAGAACTTGAAGGATGTCTAAATTGCAAATCCTGCTTTATTGTCTGTCCTGCCGGTGTCGATGTCTCCCGTTATGTCACTCAGCGCCGCCACGAGCATCCCACATTCTGGGGCAAGCGGATATTCGGGCTGATGCGAAATCAGAAGCGCTTTGAATATCTGGCCAGGTTCAACGGCAGAATCCTGCGTCTTCTTGATAACAAAGCGATGCGCCCGCTTCTGGAACTGGGCTCCGCGCCGTTTGCAAAGGTCGACCGCAAAAGACTGCTGCCGACATTCGCGAAAAAGACTCTTCGTCAAAAATATTCGCATCTTACAGGTGATAACGGGGGAGAGGTTGCTTATTTCTACGGCTGCGCGGATAATCTTCTGGAATCAAACACAGGATCATCGCTGATAAATGTTCTCGAAAAACATGGGTTCAAGGTCTCTCTGCCAGAGCAAAAATGCTGCGGTATGCCCCAGCAGACCTATGGATTTTTCGACTATGAAAAGGAAAATGCTATATATAATCTGGAATCTCTGGACCGCTATAAATATATAGTCTTTAGCTGTGCCACCTGCCTGGGTCAGGTGCTTTCATATCCGCATCTATTTAAAGAGGGCGACCGATATTACGATACAGCCAAATCCGTGGCCTCGAAATGTTATGATATCTCGGAATTCATTTTACGCTTTGTCGATTTGAAATTCTCAGGCAATGGCCTGCCGCGCCGGAGAATTACTTTCCATCAACCCTGCCATCTGCGTGAAGCCGGGCGCCAGGACCAGGCCGAAGAGCTTTTGAAAAATCTACCGGGTATGCAGTATTTGCCTATGGAAGATGCTGATTTCTGCTGTGGATCGGCAGGCACCTACAGTATATTCCATTATGAAAATTCGATGAAGATTTTTGACCGCAAGAAGCGGGCGGTTGAAAAGATCAATCCGGATCTGATTTTAACCAACTGCCCCACCTGCATTCTGCAATTTCAGGACGGCCTCAAATCGCGTCAGATTGCCCGCCATTCGGTGGAACTGATAAACCGTCTCTGTGTTGTGGATGAATAAATAAAAGGAGGATGGATGAGCGAGGAGAAACAGGAAACCAGAGGACTGGTGATCGTATATACCGGGCACGGCAAAGGCAAAACCACGGCCGCGCTGGGGATGTGCATTCGCGCGGCTGGATACGAGAAAAAGGTGAGAATTATTCAGTTTATCAAGGGCACCTGGAAATACGGAGAGATGGACGGCATCAAACTGCTCAAGCCGTATGTCGAGATGGAACAACGCGGCAAGGGCTTTGTGGGAATCGTTGACGACAAAGAGGATATCTCCACACACATTCGCGCCGCCGAGGAAGCCCTTGAGTATTCTCGCGAAGCTATGGAATCCGGCAAGTATGATCATCTGATTCTGGATGAGATAAATGTGGCACTGAATCTGAACCTTATCAAGGTTGAAGATGTTCTCCAGCTGATTAAAGATAAACCCGAGGAGCTTCACTTGATCCTTACCGGGCGCGACGCTCCCCAGGAGCTGATAGATGCGGCGGATTTGGTAACCGAGATGCGTGAGATAAAACATCCTTTCCAGAAGGGAATAATGGCTCAGCAGGGTGTTGACTATTGATTTTACAATCTGAGTATGTATATTTAGCCAGAGAATTTCTGAGAATGCAGTAAGGAGATGGTTAAATGAGTGTTGACTACGATATTATCATAATCGGCGGCGGACCCGGCGGACTTACGGCCGGTCTTTATGCCGCTCGTGCCAATATGAATGCGGTGCTACTTGAGAAAGCCCTTCCGGGCGGACAGATCGCGAATACACATGAGGTCGAGGACTATCCCGGATTCGAGCATATAGGCGGCCCCGAGCTTGCCTCCAAAATGGAAAATCATGCCAAAAAATTCGGTCTGGAGGTAAAGACAACCGGAGCTGAGGAAGTCTGGTGCGAGGGGGATGAGCGCGTGGTCAAGACATCTGACGGCCAGGAGCTGCGAGCCTATGCCATTATTCTGGCTACTGGCGGGTCGCCCAATCTGCTTCACGTTCCGGGTGAAAAGGAACTCTCCGGACTGGGAGTATCTTACTGTGCAATTTGTGACGGAGCATTCTTCAAAGATCAGGTAATTGTGGTTGTGGGCGGCGGAGACGCCGCGGTCGAGGAAGGAATGTTTCTGACCAGATTCGGATCGAAGGTCATTATTATCCATCGCCGCGACGAGCTTCGTGCGGCCAAGATCATTCAGAAGCGCGCATTCGCGAATCCCAAAATCGAATTCGTATGGGATTCTGTCGTGGAAAAGATTAACGGTGATCAGAAAGTAAATTCGGTCTCAGTGAAAAATGTCAAGACCGGCGAAACCTCACAGATTGACTGCGGAGCTGTATTTATTTTTATCGGCTTCAAGCCCAACAGCGATCTGGTACGTGAGGAGATGAAGAAGGATGAAACCGGTTATATAATCACCGACACCAGTATGCAAACCTCGGTGCCGGGAATTTATGCCTGCGGGGATGTGCGACATCAGCTCGTTAAGCAGATTACCAATGCGGTAGGTGATGCTACCACTGCGGCGGTTGCGGCCGAAAAATATATAGAGACGATTCACGATAAGGAACTTATCAATCAATAAGTCTTTGTAAAATTATGAGAATATATTTGCGCCGGAAGAGGATTCCGGCGCAAATTTTTGCTGATTGGATTCAAAAAGGATATGCCCCAGAAGATTGAAAAGGACAGGCTGAGAAAGCCAAACTGGTTTAAGATAAAAGCTCCGCTTGGTACCAACTACCGCGAGGTGCGCAGCCTGATGGAGTCCTACGGTCTGCATACCGTCTGCCAGGAAGCTAACTGCCCTAATCGGGCCGAATGTTACGGGGCCAAAACAGCGACCTTTCTGATTCTGGGAGATGTCTGCACACGCGGTTGCACATTCTGTAATGTAAAGCGCGGCAGACCTCAGGGGCTGGATCAAAACGAGCCGGAGCGGGTAGCTCAGGCTGCAAAAAAGCTCGGCCTGAAATATGTTGTAGTAACCTCGGTTACCAGAGACGATCTTCCCGACGGCGGAGCCTCAGGTTTTGCCGAGACTATACACGCAATTCGAGAAATAAATCAGGAATGTAAAGTCGAGGTATTGATACCCGATTTCCGCGGCAATTATGAAGCTTTGAAAACAGTGCTCGATGCCGGGCCGGATGTTTTGAATCACAATGTCGAGACAATCGAACGCCTTTATCCCGAAGTCAGAAAGGGCGCAAATTACCGGCGCTCGCTGGAATTAATCGAACGCGTGAAATCCTATGCGCCGGAAATTCCGGCCAAATCCGGCCTGATGGTCGGGTTGGGGGAAAGCGTTGATGAAATCCGGAAGGCTTTTGAGGATTTGCACAAATCAGGCTGCCGGCTGCTGACTATAGGGCAATACCTGGCGCCCTCGGAGAAACATCACCCGGTAATTGCCTATTACACCCCGGAGGAGTTTGACGAGCTTAAAAAGATCGCGCTTGATATTGGATTTGACGGTGTCGTTTCAGGACCACTGATCCGATCTTCGTACCAGGCCTCGAAAATGTATGATGATACAGAAGAATAAGGTTAGCGCTTACTTAAATTCTTTCAGGCTCTTTCTATAAAAATCCAGCTCGCCTTTCAAAAATCGTATCCTGTGCTGAAAAGCCAGCCGCTCACCGCCGGACATCTTCTTTTCCCCGGTTTCTTTTATCCGGAAATCCTTTTGCACTTCCTCAAGGCGGCTTTTTAGGAATGCAATACGGTTTTCGATCATAATTTTAATCTGCTCTTCCGGGATTTCCAGCCGTTCAGCCAGTCCGATAACAAGATCGAAAGGGAAAAACTGCTCGTTCGAAATCAGATCATCGTCATTGCGAATACCGTCCAAAAGTTTTAACGCCTCGGGGGTTACAGAATAGATTTTCTGTGCCGGTTTCGATTTGGCGGGCTTGATTTCAACTGAAACAAGGCCGTTATCTTTTAGGCGTCTGAGCGAATAATAGATATGCGGGATGGAATACTGAATCCACGCATCAACTTTATCATCTTTTAATTTTTCCGAGAGTTTATACACGTGCATAGGGGCGGATTTTAGATATGCCATTATGATATAGTCGGTTGGATTTAGTTTCATATCCCGTAATAAGAGCTGTTTTATAAGTATGTCAAGAGCTGTTTGTAAGGGATATTTTATGTTCAAAAATCACACATAACAAATGGCTTAACTATGCCGAAAACTACCTAAAGACCGGGTTTTAATAACTTAAAAACAGGTGTACGCTGCAGAGAGACAGACCGATAATGAAGCCAGAAAGCACCGCATCAGAAAAATATAATCTCGTCGTCGTTGATGATGAGAAATTTATCTGTGAAATCATAAGGGAAGTTCTCTCCACTGATGACAGGTATTCCTCGCGATATTTTTCATCCCCGGCGCGCGCATTAAACTACATCAACAAACATCCGGTAGATCTTGTACTCACTGATTTCTTTATGGGCCAGCACAGCGGAATGGATATTCTAGAGGCTACCCGCAGACGTCACCCGGAAGCGATCGTTATCGTAATGACCGGCCATCCCACCATAGAAAATGTTATCTCGGTTCTCAAGCTGGGTGCCTATGATTATATCGTCAAGCCGTTTAAGCTCGATACGCTGAAATTGACGGTTGAAAGGGGCCTGAAAGCCCAGAGGCTGGCCAAGGAAAATATGCACTTGAAGAGCCTGATTTCGCTCTATCAGATCTCCGAGGCCATGGGCTCTACTATTCATCTCAATTCCCTGCTCAATCTGGTACTCCACTCCATAGTCGATGAATTCAATGCCGACCTTGTTTCTATCTCGCTCTGGGATCCGCATCGGGACTGCCTTACACTGGAGGCTTATTACGGCGATGAGGCCGATATAAAACAAAATCCGCTTTTATCCGGAAAGTCGGAAATAAATTACAAGGTGCTGAAAGAATCCCGTCCGCAGGTGGTCAATGAGCTGGAGGATATCCCCGAGCAGGATGTAACATCCTACATTTCCCTGGTCTGCCATCCGCTTCTGGTTCAGGGAAATGTAATCGGCACCCTTAATCTGCTGCGCAAAGGGCAGTTCGACATGTTCGGCCTGGGCGATATTCATTTGCTCTGGATTCTGGCCTCGAAAGCGGCAACAGCAATCGAGCATTCGCGCCTCTACACCGAACTGGAGCAGGCCTATATCGGCACGGTTAGAGCATTTGCCAATGCTGTCGAGGCGCGCGACAACTACACCCGTGGTCACACCGAACGTGTTTATAAAATCGCCTCCTTGATAGCCCGCGCTCTGGATTGGCCCGAGGAGCAAATGAAGCATCTCTACATGGGCTGTGTCCTGCACGACATCGGTAAAATCGGCGTGCCTGATTCGATTCTAAATAAGCCGGGACGTTTCACCGATGAGGAGCGCCGAATTATGCAGATGCATCCTGAGACCGGAGTTAAAATGCTGGAAGGTATACCGATGCTCGAGCCGGCTCTGCCGTTCATCCTCTATCACCACGAGCAGTATGACGGCAGCGGCTATCCGCTAGGACTAAAAGGCGAGAATATTCCGATCGAGGGACGGGTTCTGGCGATTGCCGATACTGTCGATGCCATCCTGACCAACCGCCCCTATCGCAAAGGCGCCTCTCTTGAAAAGGTCTCCCGGGAATTGACCGAATGCAGCGGAAGGCAGTTCGATCCGGAGCTGGTAGAGATATTTCTTGGGGTTTTAAAAGCTAATAAGGATGAGTTCTCCGCGATTTACGGCAATGTGGAGGAAGTGAACCAGCAGACTTTCACCTCCTCATTTTCCTCCTGAGAAATCCCGTTTTCACTGCGCGATTACGAATTTCAGAGGAATCGGAATAAAGGTCAAAATAAACAGGGCGATCGATATCCATCCCAGAATTACGCGGCTCCGGTCAAGCTTAACCGCATCATTAAGCGTAGGGGGATGTTTTAGCTTTATTATAACAACCGCCAGAAAGGCCCAGACAAACCATCCCGGCCAAAAAAATCCCATCGCCACCAGACCGGCCACAACAACCCAGGCCAAATAAAGCTGCAGCTTTTTCCCGAACATGGCATAGATAATATGTCCGCCGTCGAGCTGTCCCACAGGCATCAGGTTTATCATGGTAACGAATAAGCCCACCCATCCGGCAAAAATTGTAGGAGACATTATAAGAGTGTATCCTTCCGGCACCGGTGAGACGAAAAGCATCTTTAAAAGATAGTAAATCAGCGACTGTCCCATCAGAAGATGTCCGGTGCCCAGCGGCTGATCGCCGATCGCAATAGCTTCGGCATTGCTAAAACCCACAGCCAGGATTATAACAGCCGGCACAAAGCCTGCCAGCGGGCCTGCCGCCCCGACATCAAAAAGCTCCCGACGGGTCTTGAAGGGGGAACGGGATTTTATTACCGCACCCAGCGTTCCGATCAAAGTCGGCGCCGGAATAAAATAGGGCAGGCTGACATCGGCCTTATTGCGGCGGGCGGCAAGATAATGGCCGAACTCATGAAAGAGCAGGATCGGCATCAGGGCCAGCGCGAACTTGATGCCCTCGGACATCAGGCTGAAATCCCTGAAAATCTCCGAGTCATATTTGATATAGCCGTAGGCGATAATCATGGAAGCCAGGGTAAGCACGAAGAGCAGTATGTTGAGCCAGGGGATCCTTTTGGTCTTGGGCCTGATATCCTTGGCAACAATCAGGAGCGAATCGCCGTCCTGAAAGAAGGCCAGATAGAATCCGGCCTCGTAAGCCTGCTTCGCGAGCCTGTCCTTGAAATCCTCCAGGGGCATTCGCGGGGTCGCCTTGAATATCAAGTCCTCGCCACGATGATATATGGCTTCCACACTCACATATTCTCGGAAGTAAGGGTAAAGCAGTTTGCCCGCCTGGCGCAGTTCTTCGTTATTGTCCGGCATAGAGGTATCGATTCCAGGTTAAAAAACTAAAATCTAAGCAAAAAAAAAGGGAAAGCAAGCAAAACTTGCTTTCCCTGAATCTATTAGAATCGATTTATTATCTGACAACCCAGTCGCCCATCGGCAGCGGACCGCCCATGAACAGATAGTTGAACAGATAATCGACGTCTAACTGATCGATATTGCCATCTGCATTAACATCGCCCAGATACAGGAACGGATGCGGGTAGCAGCCGCAGCCTGCAACATAGCAGTTCAGCACGCAGAGGTCGAGGATGTTAACGACATTATCGTCGTTGACATCGCCTCGGCCAAAGCCTGCGAACTTGTTGGCGAAGTTCATTACTTCCGCAATATCCGCGCCAGGAGCGGTAGCATCGTTAAATCCGAAGATCACGACACCGCCCTTGACGGTTTCGTCACCATCGACGAACTGCTTGCCGGCAGTCAGAATGCCTGACATATCCTGACCGGGGTTTACACCCACTTCGGTGCCAGGATAGTAGCAGTCTGTATACGGCGGGCAGTCGTCAATATAGTTGAAGAATGAGTCGGTGATAAAGCCGTCATAGACCACAGGATCGTTCGCAACAGCAAAGGTTCCATAGGCGCCCATAGTGGGATCGCCGCCCACATACAGGTTGCCTTCAAGCGGAACCGAACCGCAGCCGTACTGATATTCAGGAGCGGTGTTGTCGAACATTCTGTAGGCTGAGAGACCGTCACCGATCAAACCAACCTGCACGTTAGCGAGATAATCCGGACCGGCATCCCAGTCAGTGAAGGTACCCCAGTACAGATCGGCCGGAATCGGATCGGAACCACGGTTCTGAATTTCAACATAGATATACTTGAAGTTGTTGAAGAGAACATCATGGCCGCCGTACTCCTTGACGAACATTTCCATGCCGATGGTGGCGGCAGGATCAAAGTTACCGCCGGCATCCTTCAGCGAGTCAATCCAGGAAGCGCTGAAGCGATCACCGGTGATTGTCCTGTCGAGACCGGTGGCATTGTAAATGTCAGCCGAGAAAGTATCGAAGGTACAGACGCTGTTGGGCTCGAATCCGTTAATGCCGGTGACTTCATCCAGCCAGGCAATATGATCATCTTCATAACCATAGAACCATGAATGGTGATAGCAGAAGTTCTCGATGCCGTCGATAGCGAAGGCATCGGCGGGACCGGCATCCGACATCCAGCCGTCGTTGTTGACATAGGATGTGTTCTGGAGAGCATCACCGAAGTCGATATAGCCGTCACAGAATGCAAAACCCTTTACGGCCACGACTGTAACCGAGGCCTGGGGTTCGGCATGCGGATAAGGCGAATCGTCTTCAGGATTAAAGTCAGGATCGTCTGAATCGATTGTAACTTCAAAGGCATTCGGTCCACGGGCCATCAGAGCAGGATCGAGTACGAATTCCTGGTTGTGGAGCATGCCGGCACCCAGCACACCTGAGGTGGTGGTGGCGCCGCCCGGGAACCTGACAAAGTCGGCAGCTCTTGAAATGTTGCCGAGATCATTGTCTTTGCCTTCGAACTGGTCATTAAGCTGACGATTCTCGAGACCACGCAGATCGAACTGGCCGCTTTCGGAGACTTCGGCATACTTCGAAAGACCGTTGCCGGAAGCCATCAAGGCGCCGTCCTTCGCTGTCACGATTTCCATATCCCAGGTCAGCGGGGCGCTGCCGGTATTGGCAAAGACATCGCCGAATCTGGAGATAGGATAGGCATCGATAAACGAAACAGCGTCAAGATTAACGACAGGATCGGGAATATGCAGACGCGGACGATCGGCGCCGACCTTGAAGCAGAACACCTTACCAAAGGTGTTGCCATAATTGGAGTCGAAGGTGGCCACGATCACATAATCTTCATCAGCATATTCGGCCACGGCCGTACCCAGAACACCGCCACTGAAGCGGTATTTCAGGAGAACATTACCGGTCATGGCTTCCATGATTCTCCAGGTACCCTCGTTCCAGATATAACCCGTAAACAGATACGGGTCACAGGTGGAGGCAAAGGAGTTGCTGGAGATCGCCCATCTGTCACCCACGTGGTTCGGGAAATCACCGAACCATACGAACGAGCCGTTCGATGTGAACTGCTTGGTCGGGCTGAGGGTGGCATTGCCAACCGAGTACGGACCCCAGGCAGCACCGGTGGGTGTTGCCGCGCCGCCGACCGTGACTCTATTCCACGGAGTGGGCATATAGTTGGGGGTGACGTACCAGGGAGCCTGGATCAGATTCCAGCTTCCCCACAGCGGTGTAAAGTCTGCCGCTGCCAGCTTAATCAACGAGCCCTGGTTCTGGCCAATCATGGCCGGAAGAGTACCGGCTACATAAACAGCATCTTCTTCAGCATCATAAACCGGGGCAACGTCGAAGTCCTCATTAGGATTGGCTCCTTCGATTCCGGCCCAGGTGTAAAGAGTCGCACCTGTGGCGGGATTGATTTTGTAAACTGTACCGCCAGGACCGGAACCGGCACTGGAAGTACCCACAAACAGATCAGTTCCGTCTGTGGTGGGTGAGAATACCACACCCTGATCGAGCGTCACATTCCAGACATCAGCGCCGGTCAATTTGTTCAGACCATATAATTCACCGAAGCTTGTTCCGAAATAAACATTGTCGCCCAGAATCACGGGGATGGTAAACGCCATTTCACCGACCAAACCGCCAACGCCGCCCGGCAGCGGGCTGCCCAGATCGGCATGACGCACCCAGATGGTGTCGCCGGTAAATGCATCAGCACAAACAATACCTTCATTCAATGATGAACGTCCTGTACCGAAGTAGATTCTGCCGTCGTCAACAGTCGGAGTAGTAGTCAGGAAGTTATTCGCATTGCCCATAAATGTTGCATACTGGGGATTAAATCCGACCACAGGGTTACCTGTGCGCCAGACTACACCACCGGTATACAGATCAAGAGCAACGATCTCATCGTAGAAGGCTATGTAGACTAATTCGTTAGCGATCACGGGATGGCCGTAGGCAATTACATAATCACCCTGCCACTCCCAGAGTTTTGCGAAGTTGGTCAGATCGCCGATGATATTGGTCGAGTAACCTGTTCTGCCAAAGTTCTGGCCATGTGTCGGCCATTCCTGATTAGCCGGACAGGTATACGCCGGAACCTCACAGCAGACCTCTGCAAAGAGCTGCCAGTTTAAGGCATCGCCCGCAGCCATGCTGAGATAGGCATGATATCCTGCAGGAGCAAAATAGGCCAGACCTCTTCCAGTGGCTTCGCTTGTACAGCTTCCACCATTAGCAACCAGCAGATCTTCAGTCAAGCCGGCAACAAAATCCGTCCCATTATTCAGCTCCACCGATACGAAAACATCTTCGCCCTGCGGGAAGTTCACTCCGTTAGCGGGCCATCCCGGAAGGGCAGATGCAGTCATAATGTTCGGGAAATACTGGATATCAGCCTGGTCTACGGCCAGCTCAAAGATGATACCGCCGTCTACCGCGAATTCATCCGGGTAGTCATCAAAGGCGGGATCTTCCCGATATACCCTGATGGTTACACCCGAAGTAAGGCCGCCCAGATCATACAGATAGAACTGCACATCATTGACATAGCACTGTTCGGCAGTGGTTGGGCTGAAACGTACCATCATATCCCAAACATTATCCGTTTGGTCTAAAGTGATTGTGTAGGCAGGACCGCTACAGGTGTAATCCTGGACAGCACAGTCGGTATCATTCGGGACCTTGTACGGAGTAGGAGTTGCCGGATCAGTAAGAACAGCAGCAGTACCGGGATCCAGAAGGAAATCTTGTTTCACAGGAGGATTACCATTATCGGCTAATGCAAAGTTACCAACTACAAAACTCAAAGCAACTAATGCAATCAAGAGTTTTTTAATCATTTACTTCCTCCTTAAAGACTTAGGAATATAGATTGTGTGTTAACCATAAACCTTGTCGGTTTGCAAATCGAGAATAAATCATCAGCTGCATTAGGACCGATATCCAGTCCCGATTTGTGGGGGCCAATTCTTAATTCTTGTCTAGGGAATTTGAATCGGCACTCCGGGTTAACAACTTTACTTCCTAAATTACGGAGTCGGGATAGGCTGCAGAGTTCACACTCTTCAGATTTTCCCAATTTGGTTCAGAATTCAAAGCTTTTCTGCGATTCTTTTACCATCTCAAATCCTCAGATAATTCCTCCTTAAAGGATTAATAATAGACTAATTACACATTACAGCTAAGTAGTTATGATAAAAGAAATTGAGGTAAAGAAAAGAAGGTAAGATATAATTGTACCCACTTACCCGATTCTGTTTTTTGGGTGCGTCAGTAACAATTGTATCAAAAAAGAAGAGTAACTGTAAGTTTTCTCGGCATAAACTCAAGCCATTAAATCTATACCGATTTCTCAAGCCGCACTCATGTTAATAGATTTTATTTTTTTGTCAAGATAAAATAATGACCTTTTTCCAAAATATTCAGTAAAATCAGGGCTTCCCGGACATTTTTGTTCAAAACCTGCACAAAAACGGCCATTATGTGCGCTGTCAGGAATCCTTTCCTGACAGTTATTGGTAGGGCAGAATCCGTAGCGAAGCAGAGCGATTCTGCCTATCCTATGGTTTGCCGTAAATGGAAGATAGGCAGAACCGCTAAAGGGTTCTGCCCTACATTCTCCCGATTTAAGGGATGTCCGCCCCTCATGGGTGGGATAAATCGCGTCAGGGTGCCCCAATCTTCAGATTGGGAACGGCATATCGGATGAAAGAACCCAGGCTAAAGCCTGGGGCACCCCGGTCATAATACATTGCATTGCAACGGTTTGTTGGTAGGGCAGAATCCGCAGCGAAGCGGAGTGATTCTGCCTATTCTATGGTTTGCCGTAAATGGAAGATAGGCAGAACCGCTAAAGGGTTCTGCCCTACATTCTCCCGATTTAAGGGATGTCCGCCCCTCATGGGTGGGATAAATCGCGTCAGGGTGCCCCAATCTTCAGATTGGGAACGGCATATCGGATGAAAGAACCCAGGCTAAAGCCTGGGGCACCCCGGTCATAATACATTGCATTGCAACGGTTTGTTGGTAGGGCAGAATCCGCAGCGAAGCGGAGCGATTCTGCCCTATCCTATGGTTTGCCATGAACCGGGGGATAGGCAGAACCGCTAAAGGGTTCTGCCCTACAAGAAACCTACCCAACTTATAATACTGCAATGAATTATCTCAGATCGATTCCTGCCGCCGCCGTAAAAAACATTAAATCATTGCAAAAATAATCCATCTAAATATATTATCTGCCATGATTATCAGGCATCTGAATATCAGAAACTTCCGCAAATACGCCGAACTCGATCTGGATTTTCCCGACGGCGTGATCGGGGTGGTGGGACGCAACGGTTCCGGCAAATCGACCCTTCTGGAGGTTTTTGCCTGGATGCTCTACGGCTCCAACGGTTTGAAAACGAAGAACATACAGATATATCCCGATTTTGCCCAGGATAAGGGTCAAACCGAAGGTGAACTCGATTTTATGATCGGCGCCCAGAATTTCCGCATAAGGCGCGGCTTCAAAAAGCCAAATAAAAGCACCGCAGAACTTTACGCCGAGGATAATATCCTTGCTACAGGCACAAAAGAGGTCAATCGGGAAGTGGAAAAGCTCTCGGGCATGGACTGGAAAGCATTTCAGACCTCGTTCTACACCCGTCAAAATGAACTGAATCTTCTCGGAAGCCTCCAGCCGGCCGAAAGAAGCAAACGCCTGGAGGAGATGCTGGGCCTCGAAAAGACAAATATTATTATTAATAATATAAAGGGCGACCTGCGTTCCTTGACAGGGGAGATCAAGGGCTTAGAGCAGCTTATTGAACGTGAGGAGGAATACAAGCTCCTGCACCATAAAAAGCTGCAGGAAAAGGAATCTACCTCCAAAACAGTCAATGAGTTGGAAGAAAATCTTAAGTCGCTGGATGAGGCCTTAAAGAAGCTTAAGGCCTCCTTTGCACAAAGCGAAAAGAAGCGTGAGGAGTTTCAAAAAGTCTCCTCTCGGCTTGAGCTTTTAAAGCATGATCTGAAAAAAAACGAGAGCGATAAGGATAAGACCGAGGCAAAAATTACCGCAATCGAGGCCCAAAAGGAACGCTTCGAGAATTTGAAAAAGGAGCTGAAGGCTCTTCCCGATGTCAGGGAAAATCTCAATCTGCTTGAAAAACAACAGCTTAAGTTCGAAAGTAAGACCCAGAAAGAGACGCAGCTTAGCCATCTCGAAAAATCCCTGGAAGCTCAGCTTGAAAAGGGCACAGCCTTAAGCAAGTCAATTGAGGAGTTTAAAAGCAAGGCCGGGGACGTATCTATTATTATTAATAATATCAAGGAAATCGCCAAAAACACGGAAGGTTTGCAGGAGGAAGTCGCCTCATTCAGGGAGGAAAAGGCCGGGATAGCCTCCCAGCTTAATAAGCTCAAGGGACAGATGGATGATATCGAAAAGCTTGGCGACGAAGCGGTTTGCAGTTTCTGCCTGCGGCCGTTTAAAGGCGAGATGCATGATATCGAGAAGCATTTCAAGGATGAAATCGATAAGTTGGAATCATCATGGAAAGCAGCTTCCGAAAAGCTGGATTCAAAGCAAGCCGAGCTGAAGAAGATACAGTTGGAAAGAAAGAGCCTTGAGGAGAAGCGCGATAAGGCTCAGAAAATTCAAAAGGAGCTTTCCAGTTCCGAGGGGGAGAGAAAGAATTTGCGCGAAAATTACAAGCAGGGCCTGAACCAGCAAAAAGTCCTGGAGGATGAGCTTAAAGCTCTGGGAGATACAGAGTTTGATCCAAAGATATACAGCAAAACCAAGGCGCGATTTGAGGATCTCCAGAAGAAAAACAACGAATATGCGGGCCTGAGGGAACGTATGGCCGGTCTCGACAGCCTCAAAAAAGAGCGCGAAGAACTGCTTGAGAAGAATGCTATTATTAATGATAATATTAGGAAAATCGGGCAGGAACTACAGATAATCGGTTTCGACTCAGAAGTGTATCAGAATGAAAAGGAGACGCTTGATAGGAAAACCGATGAGCGCGAGGAGGCACGGGATAAGCTTTCGAAGGCTCGTGAGACGCTGGCCGGTCTTAATGCCGAGATCAAGGGCTATGAAAATCAGTTAAAGAATATTGAGGAGGCCAAAAGCCGAACCTCGGAGATATCAACCGAAAAATTCTATCTGGAAAGCCTGATCGAGCTTCTGGCGGAGCTGAAAACCGAACTTGCCGCGCGCATACGTCCTTTACTGATACAGATTTCCTCAAATCTTCTGGATCGTATGTCCGACGGCAAGTTCAGCGAACTGGATTTGAATAAAGATTACGAGATATCGGTCAGGGATTACGGCGAGCTTCAGGAGCTGAACCGTTTTTCAGGCGGGGAGCAGGATCTGGCCAATCTCAGCCTGCGTCTGGCGATATCAAAGCTTCTGGCTCAGTCCTCGCGTCTGGAGGCCGGATTTTTGATCTTGGACGAAGTCTTCGGCAGCCAGGACAGCTTCAGAAAAGAGAATATTATGGGCGCGATTGCGGGATTACAGGATTTTTTCCAGCAAATCTTTATCGTAACGCATGTTGAGGATGTAAAAGAGGCGGTGCAGACGCTTCTGACGGTTGAGGAGAACCGTGACGGGTCCAGCTCGGTCATTGTAGATTAATCTTATTATTAATAATAATATGGCTAAACGAAAAACAAAAACATCCCGCCAGCTTCTCAGACTGGCACTTCTGATCCTGATTCTGACCTCGATCTATTTCCTGTTTCACGAGGTCTGGCAGGAGGAACCATCAGAGCCGCGTTTGACCGGCTTGAGAGCGGTTGAGATTATTGACGGGGACACGTTTGATGATTCCGAGGGAGAGACGATCCGTCTTCTGGGGATTGATACCCCGGAGGCCGGGGAAGCTTTTTATTCAGCATCGACACGGGCATTAGACAGCCTGCTTGCCGGAAAGGTAATTCGCTACGAATTCGATTCACGCAAACGCGACCGCTATGAGCGGCTTTTGGCGTATGTTTTTACCAGTCATGATTTTGTAAATAAATCTCTGGTTGAGCAGGGGCTGGCCTCAGTCTATATTTTTCCGAAAGACATGAAAAATGAACATTACCGCTCAGTTCTGATTGAAGCCCAGAACAGCGCCCGTGACCTGCGGCTGGGGATATGGTCGCTTGGGCCGCCCCCGCCCGAGAGCTTTTATGTCGGCAATCAGAACAGCTTCAGGTTCCACCGGCCTACATGCTTTTCGATAGAGCGCCTGAACGACAGCGCGAAGATCATTCTGCCGAGCAGGGGTGATTTTTTCGATCTGGGCTATTCGCCCTGCAGAAACTGCAATCCCTGAGGATTACTCCTCCACTTTTAAATCGAATCTGATATCCTTATCGGTCTTCTCCATCACCGCCAGCACGAACGGCTGGGTCAGCACCTGCAGAACCGGTTTGCCTTCCTCTGGTCCCTCATTGACGGTCAAAGCAACAATCTGTTCCTCGCCTTCGACATAAACCGAGTCGAGCCTGACCCAGTAGCCGGTTGTGGGCTGTTCGCCCAGAAAAACACCGATTACTATTTCCTCGTCAAAATCGATATCCGGAGGCATGGTCTTTGCGTCAAGATACGAGTAATGCTCCTGCCAGATAGAATCAAATTCCTCCTCGGACTCGATAATCAAATCCATCGGCTCTGTAATCCCGGATTGGGCGCCGCTGGAAAGAAGCTCGTAATAAACTAATCCGGACTGGCTTGTATCTTCCTGTTTTGCTGTCTCTTCGGCATTGGAATCACCGCCCTGGCAGGCGAATAAAAACAGGGCAATTATAAGTATCGGTACTAAAACTCTATGCATCAAAATTCCTCCCTCGATGCTTGGTATAAACCTTTTTCGATTCTGTCATGAAGCAGAGTGAAAAATTATCGAAAATATTATATTTAGTCAAGTACTTTGAAGCGGGATATAAAAAGACGTTTCAGTCTATCACAGCCTGATTCAGAATGATAAAAATATGATGGATGCTATGGATTTAAAGCGTTTTTGATTTATGTGCGTGCTTTAGATCGATGAAAAACTGTCGATATAAAGCATGAAAAGCAGCTTTAAAAATGTACGCCAAAGGGTAGTTATGTCTTCTGTATTGGTAATTGATGATAAAGAATCAATCCGCAAGATGCTCAGTCAAACGCTGGTGGCGGAAGGCCACGAAGTTGAGTCCGCCGCTAACGGCTTTGAGGGCATAAAGAAATCCAAGTCGAAGCAGTATGATGTCGTTCTAACGGATCTGAAGATGCCGGATATGGATGGTATCTCGGTCTTGTCAGCGGTGCGAGAGGAGAATCCGGATGCCTCGGTAATCGTGATGACCGCCTACGGTACGATCGAGACCGCCGTGGAGGCGATGAAACGCGGCGCTTTCGATTTTCTGACCAAGCCGTTCGACACAGACCATCTCAATGTTCTGATAAAGCGCGCTATGGAAACCCGCCAGTTGATGAACGAGAATATGATGCTCAAGGAGGCGCTTAAGCTCAATCTGGGCGATGGCAAAATTATCGGGACCTCGGAGAAGGTCAAAGAAGTGCTTAAGCTTGTCCAGAAGGTTGCGCCCTCTGATACATCGGTTCTATTGATCGGGGAGTCCGGTACAGGCAAAGAGCTATTTGCCAGGGCGATTCATCAATTATCGGCACGCAAAGACAAACCATTCGTGGCAATCAATTCGGCCGCCATACCCAGCGAGCTTCTGGAAAACGAGCTTTTTGGTTCTGAAAAAGGCGCCTTCACATCTTCACATTCCCGTCATATCGGTAAGTTCGAAATTGCCGAGGGGGGAAGCGTATTTCTGGATGAGATCGGCGATTTGCATATAGCTTTGCAGGCCAAAATCCTGCGCGTGCTCCAGGAGAAGCAGGTGGAACGTTTGGGTGGCAGCCAGTCCGTGCCGGTTGATGTTAGAGTTGTGGCCGCTACCAATATGGATTTACAGGCTGCAATCGAAAAAAAGGAATTTCGTGAAGATCTTTACTACAGGCTTTCGGTTTTTCCGATCACAATTCCACCGCTTAGAGATAGGCCGGAGGATATACCCGCACTGGCGGAGTATTTCGTGGACAGGTTCTGCAAGGAGATGAAAAAGCCTTTGATGAAGGTCTCCCGCGACGGCATCAAGCTGATGGAACGCTATCACTGGCCGGGCAATGTGCGTGAGCTTGAGAATACGATTGAGAGAGCGATAATTTTATGCGAGGGCAAGAGAATCAAGCCGGAGCATCTGGCAATCAGAATTCAGACGCCCGAGGAAATCCGCCTGCGCGAGGGCGCCGGGCTGCGCGAGGTGGGGCAGCATGCCCAGATGCATGCTGAACGTGCGCTGATACTTAGGGTGCTTTCGCAGACACGCGGCAACAAGCGCAAGGCTTCTGAGGCGTTGAAAATAGATTACACAACTTTGTTCGAAAAGATAAAGAAATATAAAATCGATCCGAATAAAGAAATATAGGTTAACTCCTTAACTAAAGAAGTTCAGGCTATGAGCAAAATCGGGCTGATTGTGAAATCCGCCTGATTTTTTTTTATGCAAAAAAAAGCGGCCATTAAAGGCCGCTAATATTTTTAATTACCCCGCATCATAACCCGGTGGCGCCGGTGCGCCCGGAATGAATATGAAGTTTATCAGGAATACCGCATCAGATACGTTAACCTCGCCGTCATCATTGGCATCTCCCGCCTCCATTACCGGCTGTGGAGGATCGCCGTCAATAAAGACATGGTTAATTATGTATACAGCATCCGAGATATTGAAAATGCCGTCAAAGTTGGCATCACCCTGCAGATAATCCGGTACATACATATAATTCACAGCCGCCATGACATCGATTATCCCCCATCCGTAAGCGTTATCGGGGCTGATTGCCTGCGAGGCGGTAAGCTTTAAAGCCTCGCGAACCTCCATGACATTAAAGTCTGGTCTCGCTTCCATTACAAGAGCCGCAGCTCCCGCAACCAGGGGGCAGGCCAGCGAGGTACCGCTGGCGCTGGTAATATATGTATTCGTATACGGGCTGGCGCAGACAGTGGAGGAACCGCGGGCGCAAACCTCCGGTTTAATCCTGCCGTCATAAGTCGGGCCTTTGGAGGAAAAATAGCTTAAATATCCGCTGCTTTCAACCGAGCCAACGGCTATAACGCTGTCACCATCCGCGGGTGCGGTTATTGTGGCCGCTGAAGGTCCGCCGTTTCCGGCAGAATTGCAAACCAGGATTCCTACCGAGGCAGCATAATCAGCGGCATTGGTAATCACACAGGTGTTTCCATCAAGATCCTCGTAAGTATACCAATCTGAATAGCCTAAAGAGGAGGATATTATATTCACGCCGATTGAATCGGTCCACTGTACAGCAGCCGCCCAGTTATCTTCTTCGACCGGAGTCTCCGAGGTCATATCCTCGGTTTTTGCCAAAACAAACGTTGCACCGTAAGCCGGACCATAAATTTCGCCATCCCATCCGCCACCAAGGGTGGACCAGGTCTTGGTACCATGATCCCACTGATTAGAAACATCGCCTTCTTCATTAGCGGTTTCATAATCATTATTTATAAAATCGTATTCGGCAATTAAACGGCCGTCGGAGATAATATCGCCAAATGCCAGATGGTCTTTTCTGTAACCGGTGTCGAACATGGCTACGATTATGCCCTCTCCGCTGAATCCGGAATCATGGGCGGCTATAACATTAATCTGGTCGAGCTGGCTGTATGTACCGCCGTAGGAGAGCTCATGGGTACCCCGCTTTTGATCCGGAACTTCATTTAACTCATCGAGTTCCTGCGATTCCGGAGAGGCGGGACGAGTGAATTCGGCCACCGGCCGTATTTTCAGCACAAAGGGGAGATCTTTTATCTGCTCAAGTGTCTCCAGATCAGTCTCGAAACTGGCCGCATTCAGCCATTTAATCACGCGTCTGAGCTTTAAGCCATAACTTTCGATTTCATCCACATATTGCTGATTAACCGGGAGATCCTCGAATCTGATTGCGGATGCATCGTTTCTGGCGCGGCGCTCTCGTGTTTCCGGAGTCATGGAATTGTATATCAGATCAGCCTTTTCAATAAAATCATCAGCCTTGAATATTCCTTTATCTGTAAAATATACCCAGATCTTAACTGCTTGGCCATCCGCCTTTTCCGATAGATAGCTGTATGACTTATCTGAGATTACAACATCGGGTTTTTCCTTTACTAATTTATCGGGGATAATATATTCCGCTGCTGAGGAATTGCCTGTTAAAGATAATGAGAATAGAATAGCAATGCTAATTATAAGTAGTCTTTTCATATTATAGATTCCTCCGTGTTAAGCACCGATGAGTACATGCTAATTATATCCTAATCGTACTTTTTGTCAACATAAAAGGGTATGGGATAAATCCAATACCCTATTGGCAGACTGCTTATTATATCGGATTAGGAATCGATATAAATTATCTTCAATTCAAATAACATTACATCCTAATTCATTGTTTCTCAAAGTTTTAATTAGTGCCCAAAAAATAAAAAGCAAAAAGGCACAGCCTTTGCGAAATTATCCTGTTGGTAAACAAAAAAAGATGGATATTATTATGAAGAAAAAACTCGGTAGAAAAAACGGTTTCACGCTTCTCGAACTTATGTCGGTGGTTGTGATTATAGGTATCATGGCCGCGATCGGCATACCCACGATGGATACGGCTATCAAGAAAATCCGGTTTAAATCGGATTCCAATACGATAATGTCCGGATTACGTCTGGCGCGTTCTCAGGCTATAGCAAAAAGAATTCAGTACGGTGTCAGTTTCGATCCGAACAGCAATGAGTTTGCGGTTTTTGAGGATATCAACGATCCCTCGAGCTTTACATTTGATGGCTCGGACAGCATCATTATGGTTGATACGCTGGGCCGCGGAATCGAAAGTTTTACAACGACCTTTAACAATGATTTGTTATTTTTCTTCCCGGACGGACGTGCGTCCATGAGCGGAAATATAAATGGCGCAGCCACTTGGGACCCCGAGTCCGTGGCTTCCGTGCAGATTTCAGTTCTGGCGGCCACTGGCAGGATCAAAATCGATTCCCTGACCTATTGAGCCGACTTTCCTCCTTTGTTTTATCAGGTAATCACCTCCCGGAAACGGGGGGTGTTTTTTTATGAAAAAGGGCCCTAAAAAAAATTTAATTCTCCTCAATATTTTAAAATGGGAGACGATAATAAAACTGTAGACTGAGAGAGAGTTAGTTTAGAGTGTGGGTTGCCCCCTATGGGGAGTTTCCCTCAGGTGTTTAAAACTGAAAGATATTTTTAAATCGTTTAAACGGGACAAGGCGTATGCTGCTCGGATCCAAAAGTAATGTAGTCTGCGGTCTGGATATTGGTGCCTCGTCAATAAAGATGGTCAAACTGGAAAACAAAGGCGGCAACTTCGCCGTAAGGGCAATGGGCAGCCGCGATCTTCCGGTAGAGGCAATCGTTTCCGAAGATATCAAGGACCGCGATTCGATTATCTTCAATCTCCAGAGCCTGATCGAACAGACCGATCCCAAGACCAGGGATGTGGTCATTTCCATATCAGGCCATGGTGTCATCACTGACAGAATCACTATCGAAAAGAAGACCGGCGCAGAGGCCGAACAGGCGATCCTGTTCGAGGCCGAGCAACGGTCGCCTTTCGATGTCGAGGATGTGACCCTGGATTATCATATCATCGATATCAATGAGGAGACAAATAAGATGGATGTTCTTCTGGTCGCGGCCAGAAACGAATTCCTGAAGACCTACCTCGACATAATCCAGGATGCGGGTCTTAAGCCGGTGATAGTCGACACCGATGCCTTTGCTATTTTGAATTCCTACGACATCAACTACGAATTAGATCAGGAACGTGTGACCGCGCTGGTCAACATCGGATACGATATCACCAATGTCACTTTTCTTAAGGATGGCAAGTATCACTCCACACGCGATATCTCTTCGGGCGGAAGAATGATTTTTGATGCGATTCAGAAGGAATTCCGCTTGAATCAGGAACTGACTCACAAGGCGATCAGGGGAGAGATGGAAGCCTCGATCGATCAGGATATGCTCAAGGCTACGATCGTGACTTCGATCGAGGAGATGATAACCGGACTCGAGGTGGCTTTTTCATACTTCAAGTCTCTGGCCAATGTGCCCAATATCGACTGGATAATTCTCTCGGGCGGCGGAGCGCTGATCCCGTACCTGCCGGAATTCGTGCAATCCAAACTGAATATACCGATAGAAATAGCAAATCCGTTAAGGAACATAGAATACGATCCCGATATGTTTAGTTCCATTCAGCCAGAAAAGATCGCTCCCCTTTTATCGGTGGCTATCGGGCTGGCGGCCAGAAAGGTGAGATAGGGCTATGATAGAGATAAATCTACTTCCAAAAGAGTATCGAAGGCGGGCCACACCGCTCCATTTCGACAAAAAATGGATCTATGCCGGAGCTGCTGTCTGCCTGGTGTTTCTGCTTCTTGCCGGACTTACTTTCTACAAGAAGCATACTATTAAGGAACTGGACCAGAAAATCGTTTCGGTTCAAAGACAGCGCATGGCGCTGAACAAGGATATCAAGCTTATAGACGGTCTGACAGATCTTAAGCAGAAGCTTCTGACCCGCCTGTCCGCGATCGAGAAGCTCGATATCAACCGCGGTATGTGGGTGGCAATAATGGAGGATCTCTCCACCCGTATTCCGGAGCTTTTATGGCTGACCAATGTTTCCGAGCAGAGTCCCAAGAAACAGGATGCGAACAATCGGAAAAAGATGAATCCGAAGAATCTCGGTCAGCAGGAGGCGGATACGACTGAGGTGAAACTGCCCTCCAAAAGACCGACCGTGATAGAGGGCTATGCCTATACGCTCAACAGCATCGCCTCATTTCTGGTTGGCATAATGAAATCCGATTATTTCGATGATATAGAATTGGCATACGCGCGTCAGGAAGCATATCAGGAACTGGCCGCTTATAATTTCAGGATTAACTGCGTGGTAGATTACGATGCCTGGCTGAAAGAGGAATATCAGCCGGAAGTAAACGTATCAAGCCCGTTGGCCGATCAATAATGTTGCGGAGGTACAATGGATATAAAAGATCCCAGACTACATAAAATCGCCATCGGTGTTCTTGTTGTGGTGGTTCTGGTGATCTTCTGGCACTCGAGGTTTTACTCCAAATACGAGAGTGAGCTCGACCAGAAGCAGACCAGGTACGAAAAGATATTAACCGAATTGAAGCAGGTAGAACTGAAGGCGAAATCGTTGAAAGGTCTCCAGGAAGAATACGAACAACTCCTGGAGCGTTATGATAAAGTCCAGATGCTTCTCCCGAACGAGAAACAGGTTGCCAAATTCCTGATGCAGCTTCATACAGCCTCCGCACGCACTCAGTCGAAGGTTGTCGAGCTCTCACCCAAAGCTGAACGCAGTAAAGATTTCTACAAGATCAGTGATTATGAGATTAAGTTCAGCGGAACCTTTCATGAGTTCGGAGAATTTCTGGCAAGCGTGGCAAACTTCCCGTTCATTACGAATGTTTCCCAGATTTCAATCCGCGGACTCGATGCCCAGTCTCTGAGGATGGATCAGGAGACGAATTTTGACCGGATAACCTTGGGAGCCACATTCACACTCTCGACATATTATGTTAAAGAAGACCAGAAGCTGGCAGGGATTCAACAATAGGTAGGGTAATGATGAAAAATAAAGCGTTACTTTTAATTATACTCTCGGCTTTATTGACATTGGGTTTGGCGCAGACGGCTTTGGCCGCACCCCATATCGAGAATGTCAGCCTGAAGAAACAGGGAGATTTTGTCGAACTGACGATTTATGCCGACGGCCCCTTTACTTTTTCACATTTCATCGAAGAGGCCAAGGCCGGTAAGCCGTATCGGGTTGTGCTGGATTTGAAGCAGGCCCTGCATAAGCTGCCGCAGTTCAATTTCCGTGAACTTCCCACGGATGTTATCACAGCTATCAGAACCAGCCAGTATAAAATCAAGCCTGATAAGGTTGTACGAATTGTTGCCGATGTCAGCCGTCCGGTAACATATACATTAAAACAGGGCGAGGGAAGGGTTACGATTGTGTTTGCCGCTCCCGAAGAGGGCGAGTTCCAATTCTGGTGTGCGGCGCCGATTGATGAGAGCGAGAAGATCAAGCTGGCGCTGACAGAAACAGAGACCGAGACTGTGGATAAGCCGGCAAAAATGCCCGCTCATCCCGAAGCCGAAAGGAAAGCCGAAGATGAAGGCAAGTTCAATCCTCCGCCTAATACTAATAAAGGGCTCGAGGCTTCAAAACCCGCCAATGGGAAAACTGATACTGAGCAGAAAACAGTAAAATCCGCACCGGAAACAGGGTTCTCGGCTGCTGAACGGCAGGAGCTTAAGGCAAAAATGGCCGAGATCTTCGATAATGGAGACAAGCCTAAAGAGAAACCGAAGGAAGAGCTAAAGCCTCTTGTCAAGCCGGCTCCCGAGAAGAACTCTCTGGCATCGGCCGATGACAAAAAGTCGGAGAACGCAGAACCCGAGGTTAAAAAAAGCGATGAGCCCACGAATAAGATAAAACCGGTTAGCGAAAACGCTGATTCGAAGAAAGTGCTTTCCGACAGCCAGGCTATTACACCATCCGATCCTGTCAAGGTTATCGAGGACAATGAGCCGGATCAGGCTCCTCAGCCGAAGAAGCCGGGAAGCAGCGGGGACGATGCCGAGGAAAGCAAGTCCAAGAAGTGGAAATCGGAAAAGGAACTGCGCAAGAGTCCCACCCGTCCGACAAAGGTCAAGGGCTCGCTGGCCGCATCATTCCCCAAGCGGGAAGTGGTAAAGTACAGATCGTACGGCCGCAGAGACCCGTTCCTGGCGCTGGTAAGCAAATCGCTATCGGGCTATGAGAACGGCGAGATGCCGGATGTGGAAACACTGCGCCTGGTCGGTGTGCTGCAGGGCGATTATGAAAATATGGCGCTTTTAGAGGATATAGAGGGATACGGTTATATCCTCGAAAACGGCGATGATGTCAAAAACGGCTATGTGATTGAAATATACAGAGATAAGATACTATTTCAGATAAGTGAATTTGGCTGGAGCCGTACTGTGGCTTTAACCATGGAATTAGAAGACTAAGAGGTAGGTAGCTATGAAAAGAGTTCCGGGAACAAGACTAATCACCTGGATTGCCCTTACCCTTTTGATATTGCAGGTTTCGGTTTTTGCACAGGCGGGCGGCGATCCAAACAAACCGATCAAAGATTTGAATTTCCAAAATGCCGATATCAGGTCGGTACTGAACTTTCTGGCCGAATACGGTGATGTCAATATCGTGACCTCTCCCTCGGTGGAAGGTAACGTTAATCTCTCTCTGAAAAATGTATCATGGCAACTGGCGCTCGATATCCTGATGAAGACCTACGGCTTAACGGCTGTACAGGAGAAGGGATACATACGCATCGTGCCTACCAAGGAATATCTGGAAGAGACCTCCATGGTTGAACGGCACAGGTCGGAACAGGCCCAGATCGTACCGCTGGAAACAGAGATTATCGAGGTTGATAACGCCAGCGCTTTTGATCTGGTCGATCCGATCCAAACGATTTTGACAGACCGCGGCAAGGTAGAAGTCGATAAAAGATCGAACTCACTGATTATCAGCGAAATCCCGGAAAATATTCAGCTTATAAGGGAATTCGTTGATGAGCTCGATAAGGAAACCGCACAGATAAAAATTTCCGCTCAGATTGTCGAGGTCTCCAGTCAGTCGCTGGAAGAGATTGGTATTAACTGGATTATAAACGGCAACAAAAGCGTAAGAAAGAGCAGCGGTTACGAGGCCGATTATGACCATACCACGCAGGTGGAAGCCGATGAGGTTTCGGATCCGGTGGGATCATTTACATTTCAGACTCTTCAGCCGGGATGGGATCTTACCGCCACGCTGCAGGCTTTGACCTCGGACGGTAACGGCAAGATCGTGGCACATCCCGAAATAACCACCGTCGATAATAAAGAGGCCAAGATTCAGAGCGGTCAAAAGATTCCGATTAAGACTTTCGACCCGTCGGGTAATGTGGTTATCACTTTTGAGGAAGTCGGCACGATTCTTCGTGTGACTCCGCATGTAACCTCCGAAAACAGAATCCTGATGCATCTTCTGCCGGAGCGCTCGACCTATGCTTTCGATCCCAATGGAATTATCATCAATTCCAATAATGCCGAGACCAATGTTGTGGTCGAGAACGGCCAGACTGTCGTAATCGGCGGACTTACGACTCAGGATATTATCGAAAGCCATATTGGCGTGCCGGTCTTAAAAGACATACCCGTACTCGGATACCTGTTCGGATATAAGAAAAAGCAGGTGGAGAACCGTGACCTGGTAATCTTTGTCACACCCACCATCGTTGGCAATGATCTGGCTGCCACCGATTAATAAATGTGAAAACTATTAGCCGATTGCTTAGAGTATAGAGGGAGTGAAAATGATAGAAAAGATTATTAAATTTACATTTATGGCAGTCATGCTTGTCGCTTTCGCATTCATTGCCGGCTGCGGAGATGACATCGCCTCTTCCGGCGATGATGGCGGCGGCGATCCGGCATCAATTGAGAGAATCATATCGCTCTCATCATCGCCATCGGAAATATCCTTTGGTGCGGAGAGCACCGTATCTGGCCTGGTTGTCGACAGCGCCAATGCTGGTATTCAGGGCCGACAGGTAGTTCTGAGTGTTTTACCGGAAACTGCCGGATATTTTATTCCGGCTGCGGTTACCTCCGGTACAGACGGCGGCTTTGAAGCAACATTCTATCCGCTGGATACAGGTTCTGTTGAGATCTGGGCAATGATTTCATCCTCACAGGTTTCAGCCAGTCTGACAACACAAGTTGTGGCCGGTGAGGACCTTCAGACAGGAGAATGGAGATTCAATTTCGGCGCAGTTCCCGATTTTACGCTGGCGGATGGGGATGATGTCAGCACTGTTACAGCCGAGATTCTCGATCCGGATGGAAATCCGGTGCCGGATGGAATAGAGGTCAGACTGGAAGCCGGCGAGCGCTTTAATGATGTTGACGGTAATGGATATTTTACAGAAAATGTGGATCAGGTACTGGTCGATATCAACGGCAATGAGATCTGGGATCGAGTGGGTTCTGTACCTTCTGCGGTTACCACCTCCGGCGGCCAGATTCAATTTGAATATACTGCCGGTACAATTTCCGGTCTTATATATATTCGCGCCACGCTTTTTGATAATGGAGAAGCGAATTCCGGGGAATTTCCCATGGTGCTCAGACCCGGTAACGAGATAGCCTCGATTGCCCTGACCACCGATCGTTCCGAAATTCAGGTCAAGGCCACGGGCGGAATCGAATTCGCCAACCTGACTGCGGTCTGCTTTGATGCCTACGGAAACAAAGTTCAGAGCGAACTTCCGGTCGATTTCTTCTTTGTCTACGGTCCGGGAGGCGGCGAGCGCTTTACGATCTCGGAGTACGATTCCACTCAAACCTCGCCGGACACATTAACCGCATATACCAATGTCGTTGGCGAGGCCACGGCGACGGTATTTTCCGGCATCAAATCCGGCACGGTTATGATTCAGGCCGAGAGCGGAGATATTCTCTCCAATGCAACTTTGATCAATATCAATGCCGGCCCGGCCTATGAAATGTCGGTCGGCGTCAATCCCTGTAATATCAGAGGCTGGGATGTGGTCAACGAGCAGGCCAATGTCGTTGCGATGGTTAATGATATTTACGGCAACCCGGTCATGGATTCCACAGAGGTATTTTTCTGGACCGATGAGGGTATGGTTACGGCCGCTTCGATAACAGAATCCGGCCTCGGTGAAGCAGTTTACAGCTCGGGCGATCCGCGTGGAGACGGCCTGGCGATTATTCGCGCAGAGACAGCCGGCGGTACTGTGGTCGATTCCACAATCCTGATAGTCTCCGGTCCGGCTTACACGATTACCGCTTACGGCTATGCCCTTGAGCTTAATGCAAATGGTGAGGATTATACCGATATATGGGTGGATGCCAGGGATGTCAACGATAACTTTATGACTGATGGAACCCCGGTTGAAATCCTGTTCAACGACGGAACTACATTAAACGGCAATCTTTCCGACGGCTGCTACAGTTCGTTGGAGAGAATCCGTTACAAATCAACGACTTTGACCCGCGACTATGTCTACTCGGTGCCGGACAACGGTATCGGAAGATATCTCGAGGGTTATGCTCAGGCCGGCGGCGTGATGGGTCCGTCTGATGGCATTTCCATTATACTGCATACCGGACCGGCCAATACCGAGCGTTCCGAGGTCAGAGTCAGCTCGACCGCGGCTCCCGGTTCCACTGAGCCGGTTGATGTGGTCATTATGGATCGCGCCGGAAATCCGCTGGGCGGTCATCTGCTGGAGGCCAGCGCCAATCTTGGTACATTGAGTCCCGCCAGTGCCACCACCAATGCCTACGGTGAGGCGTCATTTATCTATACCGCACCGGGATCGATCGGTAATGATTATATTACTATTTCCGATCAGGATCCGGGTTACGGCGGGATTGTTATGACCAAGAAGATCAAGGTTGATATTACAGACTAACACGGTCGTTACGCATACAGGCAGAGTTGAAAGAGCCGTCCTTTCGGACGGCTCTTTTTTTGTGTGGCATGCTGATCCAATTACTAAAAGTGTTACCTATGTAATGAGCCATTTGAGTTGCCTATGTTCCAAGACATACAACATACAGTGCCCGGAATGAATCCGCCCGTCAGGTTGGGTGCAAAGTGTTGTTTTTACCTGCTATTCCAGTTCTGGAGAATGCATTCTGCATGATATTCATGCATGACTATTCCGCTTAGTCTAACCAGTTTTTCCTCGCGTGATAATTCATCTGAATTGACTATTTTGTTGATCTCTTTTAGCCATTTCTGAGCATTGCTTAAATATATTTGCCCTCCTTTACCTCCAAGTATGATTAGATTTCCACTTCCAACGGCCTTTTTCAGTCTAATAGTTTCCTTTATTAGCACGCTATCTTGATGTTGCTTTTCCCATTCTAATTCTCGTTCGGTCTTTGGAGGTTCAAATAAAATCCATTCTGGCCCTATGAGATTTTTAAACTTCACTGAAAATCTTTTGCGATCATCTAAATAGGCAGAATCCACAAGATCGCCTCGTCTATCATTGAAGAAATCAAGCATTAGATTTATAGCTGAATCATAACCGACTTGCTTGTACGCTATTGCAAATGAATCCAATGACATTCTTACCATACCATATTTTGTATCGGGATCGATATCCATAGGTGTTTCAAGGTCTTTAATTTTAGATAACCATATATAATTATTGATTTTCAAGGTGTCACTTTCAACATTAATCTCATAAGGCGGCTCAAGCAGTCTGCCGTTCAGGATTATTCTGCCCGATCCTTCCTGTAAATCCGCAGAATCCGGCTCATGGTATTTTTTCTTTTCGCTGGCTTGCGAATACCCGGATAGATATCCAAGCATCAAAAGAATCAGCACAAAAATAATCGTGCTTCTTTTCATTATCCCTCCCATGATTAAAGATTCAATCCAATAACTATACCATTCCAAAGGCGAATTATTCGCGATGTCTATGCGATAATGGTGTTATTAATCTATTTACGATTGAGACAGGATTTTGTCAATCATAAAATTGATTAATTTTTGGAATCATATTCATTTTGCCCGTCCCTTGGTTTAAATTTACTATTCCAGATTCCAACCTTATATTTATAGAGTTCAGAACTATTATGTAATTGCGTGATAATTTTAGCTATGGATATGCTATCAGGTGCCACTCTTATGCTGTCTATGATCCCTTGAATGCAAATGGTCTGCCCAAATAGCGGAAGTTCGTCACTGCCTCCCTTTGGATAGAGCCTTTCCTCAATGTCGGGCGGATAGTTGATTTGAAAATCAGGAAAATCAGTTCTCTGCGCGAAGCGTCTATTTGATCGTTCATATTCTTCAACCGGATTGAAAGGTCGCGAGCCGTCAAGAATCAACTGATATTCACCGGGCGGAAGGTCCGAAAAAATATAACGCCCAAGCGAATCAGTTATTCCAACAGCAACGCGATAATCATTATAGAAAAATATTCGAGGTACAATTATGATAACTCCATTGGCAGTATCAAGAGGGCCATCTAATGCATGACCAATTTCCCTCTCTACCATTCTCGGCAAATTACTATTTCCAAGAAGTGAATCAGGAAAAGAAGTCGCGATAGTTCTTGATACATCATTCGGGATTTTATTCAATATTAGTTTAAGTCCGGTCTCATAGGGCGGAGGTGTGCAGCCGCGAGCCACCACCATAACATCTCCGGTTTTTGCGTCCTGCAGACTGGCATCCTCATCATTGGCAAGACATAATGCAGATATCAATATTATTGTAATGACAAAAATCGCCTTATTTCTCATTTTACCTCCAATAAATTAGATTGATTTCTTTTCTATATACCTTACAGCTATATCACCGAATTATTCCCCGATGTCTATGCGATGATGGTGTATACAATCTATTAACGAATTAGACGCAAATTTGTCAAACATAATCTTGCTATTTTAGGCAGATTATAAATATCTTGTTATACGCATAAAATGCGGGCGCGGCGTTTGTCCTCATGCGCCGCGTGATCTGGGCACACCAGGAGGTACGCCTAGCACGAGTTATAAAAACGTATCAAGCAGGGGAGAGGTGTTAGTATGGTTCAGAATTTTGGAATTAAGCTCGAAACAGATGGGATATGTGATATACTCGATATCACCTCCAGGGTGGAGGAATCGATTCAGCAAAGCGGAATTACCAATGGCCTGGTGAATATCTTCTGTCCCGGTTCGACTGGCGGAATCACCACAATCGAATACGAGCCGGGTCTCCAGAAAGACCTTCCGGAATTTATGGAGAAGATCATACCCTCAAACCGTTCCTATGAACATGACAAGACCTGGGGGGATGGCAACGGCTTCTCGCATTTGCGTTCAGCCCTGATCGGGCCTTCCCTGACCGCGCCGGTTGTCTCCGGCAAACTGCGGCACGGTACCTGGCAGCAGATAGTATTTCTCGATTTTGATAACAAATCCCGCACCCGTGAACTCGTAATTACAGTAATGGGAGAATAGAGATGAATTTCTACACACTAAAATTCGAGGATAAAAAGCTGGTCCTTCTGGATCAAACCCTTCTACCCGGCAAAGAGGTCTATCTGGATTTGACCGATTACCGCGATATTATCGAGGCGATCAAGATGCTGAGGGTACGCGGCGCTCCGGCAATCGGAGTGGCGGCGGCTTATGGATGTGTGGTGGCCTGCCAGAATGCCGATGATTTCGAGACCATGATGAAATATCTGGATGAAATCCGCGCCGCCCGTCCAACCGCTGTAAATCTGGCCTGGGCGGTGGATCAGATGAAGGAGATAGCTAATTCGAATAAGGATAAGAGCTTAGATCAAATTCGGGAGCTGTTTCTGGAAAAGGCTCAGCAGATTCATAAAAATGATGAGGAGATGTGCCGCAAGATGGGTGAAAACGGCGCTGAGCTTATAAAAGACGGCATGTCGATTCTGACCCACTGTAATGCCGGCGCTCTGGCCACCGCCGGAATCGGCACCGCCTTGTCGGTTATGTATGTTGCCGCCCGGCAGGGCAAAAAGATCAAGGTTTATGCCGACGAAACCCGTCCCCTTCTACAGGGAGCGCGTCTGACCACATGGGAGCTGATGCAGGAAAATATTGATGTTACCTTAAATACAGATAATATGGCCGCCAGCCTGATGAAAAAGGGGATGATCGACTGCGTGATAACGGGGGCAGATCGGGTTACCAAGAATTTCGATGTGATAAATAAGATCGGTACCTATGGTGTGGCGGTTCTGGCCAAACACCATAATATACCGTTTTATGTGGCGATACCGTGGTCTACATACGACGAAAACACGCCCACGGGTGAGGATGTGGAAATCGAGATGCGTTCCCCGGAGGAGGTAACCGACTGGAGCGGTGTGAAAACCGCCCCGGATGGAATTAAGGTATATTCTCCGGCTTTTGATGTTACGCCGCATGAGCTGGTTACAGCGATTATCACCGATACTGAGATTGTATATCCGAATAAGAAATGATTGCGATATCGTGACGCGTTTTTAGGTAGCAACAAAAGGATCGTGCGCGGCGTATGTCCTCATGCGACGCGACAGACAGTGCACCAGGAGGTACGCGCTGCAGAACTGATTAGAGTTTAAAGCCCTTAAGGCTTTCGAAAGAGCCGAAATAGCTCTTTAGAAAGGACTTCAGGGCATCATTATCGAGGCTGTATATTTTCTGTTGATCCTGCTTTTTGGCTTTTATCAGGCCGGAAGATTTTAAGGCCGATAGGTGCCGTGAAATAGTCGGCTGCGAGAGGCTGAAATAGTCCACGATTTCTGTTACTGATCTATCGCCCGCCTCCAGAATTTTAAGAATCTGCAGACGTGTAGGATCGGACAGAGCCTTGAAAACCGCCTCATGCTGTTCGATATCATCTATCATTTATCCTCCTGTTATACGCATATGCGCAAATATGTATATATTATCGGAGGCTGGATGTCAATACTTAATATGCGGTCTTTTTTGAAATATATAATGAACGATTGCAGGTGTTCTAATGTCGATTATATGATTTAATTTTTGCATAATTTAGCTTGGCAAATGATAGGTTTTTGTATAAATTGCAGGGATTTATTTTGAAGATATTGTGTAGAATCACAATTGATGGTGGTGTTGCAAACAGACATATTTTGCGATATTAAATGATTTTTCCCGGTCCGAATTCATATGGGTCCCGGCTTTATAGAAAAAGTGTTGAATAGATAAAAATCCCTTTGGACAGTCATTCTAAGGTAATGTAGTGACCGAAGAATCTCTCGCAAATTAAACAGATTCTTCGCTTCGCCCAGAATGAGAGTTGTAACCTTCAGACTTTTTCATTGAGTTCGAGGCGTAATTGGGGCAGGCTGAACGACTTCGGAAATCGGAAAAAAATAGTAAATTATTATATGTACATACATGCATTTATGAAAGGAGAAATAATGAGAAAGGCGTTTTTGTTGGCCTTATTCCTGATGATTGCAACCGGTGCTCTGCTTTTGGCTCAGGAAGGCGAGATGCCGGAAGAGCAGGTAATTCCGGAAACAACAACATTTTATTTTGGCCAGGGGCTTGAAAATGATGTCCTCATGGTAAAATCGCTGGCTATTTTCGACAGCCGCGCGCCGCTTGGCTCAGTTGTCGGGCTGGTCCGTGGAATGACGGGCGAAATGACGATTTGGCTGGATTCCATTAAGTTGGTTGAAGTTGCTGCACCTGAGCCTGTTGAAGAGGAAGCCGAAGCCGATACCATGCAGGCTGAAGAAGCCGATACGATGGCAGCGGCTGAGGGCGAGGAGATGGCTGCCGAGGAGCCAGTCGAGGAAGAACCTGAGGAGGATGCCGATACAGTGCGTATGGAAGCGGCTCCTATCGTGGTTCCTCCCAGCGGATATACACAGCCGGTTATGGTTATGGAGATTCCGCTTGAAAATCTCACTACCGGCAGTTCTCACCTGGATTCACTTCTGAAATCCGAGGAATATCTTAATGTAGCCGAATATCCGACAGCGACTTTCGTTCTGACTAATGTCAGCGATCCATCGGAATTCAAACTGGAGGATATGCGTGAAGTCAGCCTGATTGCAACGGGTGAGTTGACTATGAACGGTCTCTCCAAGAGCTATGCCAATATTCGAACATTTGTTACATACATAGAAGAAAAGCCGATTACGGAGAATAATACCGGTATGACCGGCGATCTTATTCATATTACCGCCGAATTTACGATTTCCCTTTCCGATTTCGCAGTCGCTATCGAGCCGGATAATCTGCTGACTATGGATGACAAGGTTACCTTAATGTTTGACGGTTTCGGTTCCACCAATCAGATAACCGCCTCCGCTACTCAAGAGACCGAATCCGAGTAAAATAAATATTTTGTAAACGGCCGGGCGAAATCAGCCCGGCTGTTTTCTTTTATCATGAATGCGCATATGCGCATAATGGTATACAATGCCCTGGCCTTCTCCGGGATTCCCTGGGAATGACATGTATCGAATCTTATCTCTTAATCGGTGACTTTTTCAACATGCTCTGCGGAAAGGGTGGATAGAATTAATTGGCAGGACCGGTTTTTCGGCAGTTTATTTATGTATGAAAAAAAGCCGGATTTTTGTGAAAACAGTTCCGGATTGTCCGAAACAGGTCTGAATTCAAAAAAAATGAAAATATATTAAAAAAGTCTTGACATATTTTGGAATGGCATTATAATGGAGGCGTCTAGGGAAACGCAGTTTTTCAAAGCTTTTACGCGCATTCAACTTTTACTCGTCTCTATTAAGTAATAAGAATACCATATTGGGAAATATCATTGTTTTTATTGGCTTATCCTCATTAAACAAATTTGCCCATTACATCAAGTAACATTTGGTGCTTAGGATTATTAAGCTGCCAATTTACCTTTGAGGGGGGAATCTTGAAACTTGTTTTCAGGATTAGCAAAGTTGGTGGTTTAAATCAAAACTTTGAAGGAGCATTGTAATGAAGCAAAAAAATCTTACAATACTTTCTTTGCTGACCTCGTTAATGCTTCTTGTCTTTGCTGGTTCTGCATTGGCTGATGTTACGGTAACGTTCAATGATGCCACTTTTGATGTGGGCCGTACCGGTCAGACCATAGAGATGGAAGTAACCGCAGATAACCCGATTTCGATGTTCGATGTTATTGCAGAGATCGTTGATAATGGTGCCTGGGGCACTATTACCGGCGCATCATTCACACTGCTTAACGGCACCGGTGGATCAGATCTCACCAGAATGGACGGCCAGCCGGATGATATTTTCCGTCTGTACGCCACCAATCTGGGAAGCTGCGATCCGGTACTCGATGCGGGCACCTCAGTGGTTGTAGAGCTTTCCATCGATATTGGCTGCACCGAAGGTACCTTCAACATAACCCCTACCGGTATTGATTGGGATATTGATGCCTTTACCACAGCAACCACAACGTTCGTTGGAGCTGATTGTGCTGCTGAGCCGGTTACGGGTGTTATGGGAACGTACACCGTTGTCTCCAATGCACCCTTCTTCACCAATTGCCCACAGGACGACCTTGTATTTGCCTGTACTGATCCTGCCAATTACGATTTCGATGCTGATGACGCTGACCTGGGCTTCTGCGGTGAAGAGCTTACTTATGCTGTTGTTTCCGGACCTGGCGAAATCGATTCCGATGGAGTCTGGACCTGGGATTCATTCGGTGAAGTAGGCGTTCATAATGTCACTGTTTCGGTCACAGATACTTACGATAATGAAGCTACCTGTGCCTTTACAGTGGTAATCACGAATCTGCCGCCGGTTGTAGATTACTGTCCTCCGGACTATGATGTTCCGTTTGACGGTATCAGCAAGGTGTGGATCTGCTTCGGTGACGAAGCATTCGGTACTGTAGATGCTCATGATCAGGACGATCCTGTTTGCCCTGGTCCTCTTGAATATTATCTGGAGAGCTTCAACGGTCCCGGTACTATGACAGTAGATCCAAATACGGGCGACTGGAGTTGGCAGACTGATGATGAGCCGGGATATGCCGGAATCTGGCATGCGGTTATCGGTGTGACCGATGGTGTTGCGGAAGACGATGTTTTCTGCGAATTCGACATCAAGGTTACCGGTATCGAAGTCAAGATTGCAAAGACTGGCGATGAGGACTTAGTGTTTCAGGGTGGCTACACCCAGGTTCCGCTCTACGCTTTTGTAGACGGCCAGGATGTGGGCGGTTTTGAATTCCTGATCTCTTATGACGCTTCTGCACTTACTTTCGTGGATGCGGAAATCGGGGAATACCTCGATAATAATGGATGGGAATATCTGACCTACAGAACCGGCCCGTTCGGAAACTGCGGCGATGCCTGCCCGAGTGGATTGGTGAGAATTGTTGGAATAAATGACGTAAACAATGGTCCAGCTCATCCGGATCCGGGCTCATGGTACTGGCCGGATTCATTAACCGTTGTCGACCTCAACTTCTTCGTCACTGACGACAGAACGTATGAGTGCCAGTATGTCCCGATCGGATTCTACTGGTTAGACTGCACCGACAACACAATTGCCGACAGTACTGGTAATCAGATCTTTATCAGTCGCAATGTCTACTGGTACAATCGTCCCGATGATCAGTACATTCTCCTTGATCCGGCTGAAAGCCCGTACAGGGCTGGCTGGCAGTCAATCCCCGCGCCCTATTTCCAGCAGTGCGATGAGGTTGCGGATCCCAGCAAGCCGTTCCCGCTTGGCTGTGCTGACTTCTATTATGGTGGAGTTGACATCGCTTGCGCTGACTCAATCGATAAGCGCGGCGACTTGAACCTGAACGAAATCGCCAATGAAATTGGTGATGCTGTTCTGTATACCAACTACTTCATCTACGGACAGACCGTATTTGACATCAACCTGCAAGGCCAGATCGCGGCCTCTGATGTCAACAATGACGGTAAGGTCCTGACCGTTGGTGACCTGGTCTACCTGATCAGAGTTATCACCGGTGATGCCGCTCCGTTTAACAAACTTGCTCCATTTGCAAATTCTGTCGATGTTGAACTTGCTAACAACAGCAATGGAATCTCAGTCACCACTGATGCAAATGTTGAACTTGGCGGCGCCCTGTTCGTATTTGATAATGTTGCTTCGGCTGATGTCGTGCCGACCGTCCATGGTATGGATGTGAAGTATGGTGTTGTCGATGGACAGCTCAGAGTTCTGGTCTATGATATCGATGGTGCCTATGTTTCTGCAGGCGAAAACGAGCTCTTCACGGTTATTGGCGCCGAAGAGGCGGCCCTTTCAAATGTCAGCATTGTTGACTATTATGGTGCCGACCTGACCGTCAATACCTACAGAAAAGCTCTGCCGACAGCCTTTGCGCTGCTGCAGAACTCGCCAAACCCGTTCAACCCGTCAACCGATATAAGTCTGGATCTTCCGGAAGCATCCAACTGGTCAATCGACATTTATAATGTCCAGGGCCAGCTTGTGAAGAGCTTCTCCGGATATGATAATGCCGGACGTGTAACGGTTACATGGGATGCTCAGGGCATGGCCTCCGGTATCTACTTCTACAGAGCGAATGTTGGCAACTTTACCGATGTTCGCAAAATGGTTCTCATGAAGTAAACCAGACGCCTTTAATAAATGAGGGAGGCTTTTAAGCCTCCCTCTTTTTTTATTTGCTTTTAAGCACTCCTGTATGCATAATGATAAAAACAGCCCGTCAAATCTCAGCGAGATTTGACCTGCATTGGAAGGCATACGGCAGGGTGACCAAATCTTTAGATTGTGTTGATAAACTCTGATGTTGTAGCGTTGGGTCTTGATTCCGTCGAAGACGGAATTGTGACCCAACGCAAATGCATGCCATACAATAAGGCGCAGGGTCACAACCCCCGATTCCATCGGGGGCCAAGACCCTGCGCGACGAAAAATACCTTTTTTCAACAGGCCCTGAAGCCGGGGGCACCGAGAGTCCGTCAAATCTCAGGGAGGTTTGACATGCGGCGTTTGTTATGAAAGGCGGCTGTTGAGCTTATATGAAATTCGACTATAGATTTCAGAGAAAAATACGGGTCTTCAAAAGATACCGCCGCATCATAGAAGTCCTTGTAAAATACGGCTTCGGCGAGGTCCTGGGCCACATGAATATCGCCGCCCGTCTCAGAATCGGCAAACGCAAGCTTTTCAAGCAGACATCGGATCTGGCGGAGAAAAGCTATGCCGAGAGAATCCGCCTGGCTATGGAGGAACTCGGGCCTACCTTTATCAAATTGGGTCAGGTGCTGTCGACCCGGCCGTTTCTGATTCCGGTCGAACTGGTGGTCGAGCTTACCAAGCTCCAGGATGAAGTGGCGCCCTTTGAATTCAATCTGGTTCGGGAAATAGTCGAAGACGAACTGAAGGCGCCAGTTTCCGAGATATTCGAATCCCTGAAGGAGAAGCCGGTTGCATCGGCCTCGCTTGCTCAGGTACATGTGGGTATGCTTAAAGACGGCCGCAAGGTGGCAGTCAAGGTACAGCGTGCCCGCGTGAAGGAGATCATGGAGGTGGATATGATCATCCTTCGGGATCTGGCCGAGCTCCTGGAGCGCTTTGTACCGGAATCGAAGCGTTATGATCCCACCGGGCAGATCGATGAACTGGCCAAGGTCTCCCGCAGGGAATGCGACTTCCTGTATGAAGCCCGCAACATGGAGATTTTTGCGCTTAATTACGCGGATGATCCCACGGTTAAGATACCCGATATTTACTGGGAGTATACGACAAACAAAGTATTGGTGGCTGAATATGTCGAGGGCATAAAAATATCTGACGTGGAGAAGCTGAAAGCTGCGGGAATCGACTTGCGCATGGTTTCACGGCGGGGACTGCGCATCATTATAAAGATGATCTTCGAGGACCGCTTCTTCCACGGCGATCCCCATCCCGGAAATGTCTTTGTCCGAAAGGACGGCCGCATTATCCTTCTGGATTTCGGAATGGTTGGGCATTTGTCCCAGTCGGTCGTGGATTTCCTGACCAATCTGCTCTTTTCGGCTTCCACCTGGGATGCGCGCAAAATTCTGAAAACGGTACTGGATTTCGATCTGGTACCGGAGAATTATGATCAGCTCGGTCTGGAATCTGACCTCACAGAGCTTTTATATCGCTATCATAAGATACCGCTGGGGCAGATCGATATGAAATCGCTTCTGATCGATTCGATGGATATATTTTACCGCCACCAAATCCGTCTGCCGAGCACATTCATGCTGCTCACGAAAGCTATGATTACTGCCGAGGAAGTGGCGCGTGAGCTCGATCCGGAAATTAACCTGATAGAGGAGGTCGAACCGTATATCAAAAATCTGGCATCCGAGCGCTTTAAATTTTCAGTTTTTAAAAAAGACTCGCTCGGCTTCCTCAGTGATCTGAGAGAACTGGTTACGAATCTGCCCTTTGATCTGAAAAGGATTACGCAGAAGATAAGGAAAGGGGATATGGAGGTGCAGTTCAGGCATAGGGGCCTGGATGATCTGACTAATGAGATGTTCGAATCCTCGAAAAGGATTTCCTTATCCCTTATAATAGCCGCCGTCCTGGTAAGTGCATCGCTTTTGAGGCATGCGGAACTGGGATTAAAGATATTCGGTTTTCCCGTATTATCACTTTTGGGATTTTTGCTGGGGGGCGTTCTGACTATCTGGCTAATCATCAATATATTAAGATCTCCGAGGAATCGATGACTGTTTACTCACATTCAAGACTGAGTACATACGAGAACTGTCCGCTGCAATATAAATATCGCTATGTGGACAGGCTGGTTGAAAAGAGGGACTCGATTGAGGCGTTTATGGGTTCGCGCTGTCATGAATCTCTTGAGAAGATGTATAAGCTGTTGTTAAACAGCAGGATGTGGTCAAAAGATGAACTATTGGATGACTTTAAGTCGCGCTGGGAACGGGAATGGCATGACAATGTATTTATTGTAAGAAATGATTTGAGGCTCGAAGATTATTATAATCAGGGGCTGAAGGCTCTTTCCGATTACTACGACCATTACCATCCATTTGACCGCGATAAAACCCTCGCTCTGGAGCAGAGAGTGGAAGTGGATTTGGACGATTCCGGGCGTTACAAGCTACAGGGATTTATCGACCGCCTTTCCGAAGAGGGGGAGGGGCACTATAAGATTCACGATTACAAGACCGAGCGCACCTGGAAGACACAGGAGCATTTTGACGAGGAACGTCAGCTTGCCCTTTATCAGATCGGGATATCCCGCATGTTTTCAGATATAAATTCTGTGGAACTGATCTGGCATTATCTTATCTTCGACAAAGAGGCGCGTTCAGTGCGGATAAAACAGCAGCTTGAGAAGCTGAAAATAAACACTATACATCTTATTCAGGAAGTCGAGACTGCCACTGAAGAGGATAATTTTCCGTATCAGGAATCGGCGCTTTGTGACTGGTGCGATTACTACCATATATGTCCCGCTAAGAAGCACATGCATCTGACCGAGAAGATGACGCCCCGCGAGTTCGCCGAAGACGATGGCGTGCAGATGGTGAACCGCTATATTGACGTAAAGGATGCGATCAGTGAACTGCAGGCTGAAAAGAAGCAAATCGAGCGAGATTTATTCGAATTCTGCATGCAGCTAAGCGTTGATATTGTAAGGGGTTCGACTCATAAAATTAAAGTGAAACGCGAGCCTATTTATAAGGCCAAATATTCGGCCAGCAGGGACCCCCGTGAGGAGGAGCTTTTCTATAATTTCGTGCGGGAGCGTAATCTCTATGAGAAGCTTATGGTTCTCAACAGCCAGCGCTTGAACAAGGCGATAAAAAGCGATGATTTGAGTCCTGAAATCAGGAAGGCGCTTTTAGAGTTTGTGTTTCTGGAGGAGGGCAAACCCCGCTTTACGCCCTCGAAGCTTAAAAAGAACGAGTATTAAACTGCCTGTAAAAGCTGTGCAGACGCTTGCAGTATATGTCAAAACATCTTCATATCGAACAAAAAATGCAGATTCTGCGACGAGAAAATCGTTGTTTAAATATTGAACATTTATTAATATTAGATTTTAGTTATAATTACCTGCAATGCCATATTTTTCTTGACAATATGGCCTCCCAAATTATATTTAGTTGGTGTAAATTGTTAGGTTATTTTCGTTTATCTGCAAGATTTGAAGGAAGTTCTTATTAGTAGATAAAGCCTATTTGGATTGCTCCGAGGGGGAGCCGTACAATTCCAACATATCGAGGTACTTACCTGATTTACGACCGCTAATGATTTTTTAGATTTTTGTTTGTGGTATAAAGATTGCTGTTACTCCCGGTAACAGTAAGCTTTTTAAGGAGGCGAATATATGCACCCGAAAAACCCACGCTGCGCATTTATATTCTTCGCGTTAGCGCTATTGTTTTTCCTGTCACCGAATATTTATGCTGACCCTGTTGATAAGAATATACAGGATTCCCTTATATCACTTGCCCCCGGAGAACCATCTCTTCAGGAGCTTCTGGACAGTCTTGGCTATACTATAGATGTAGCCAATGATGAGCTCGGATGGGAGGCCTTTTGCGCCGCCCCGGGATCCCAGGTGGCCATGATACTGGAACAGGTAGCCGCCTCAGCCACCAGCGCGTCCAGCGGCTGGTATGATGCTGCCGACAGCGCCGACAAATACGAGCTATTCGCGCCAGGAGATTCGGCCGGAGATTCGACGGTTTTCATTATAGAGAACGCCGATTCAATTGGGTTCTATATGACTCCCAATCTTACCGGCTACGAATCATGGTATACCCAGAATGTTTATAATGATGACGGCTTCGATCACGCTCTCATATTCCCAACAGGCAATGCGCATGAGTATATCATTGCCTTCGAGGATTTAAAGGATGGCGGCGATGCCGATTATAACGACCTGGTATTCAGGGTAAGATTCGAAAATGCCCCGCCGGTTCTTTCTCTGCCGGATGATATGTATTTTAATGTATGTTATGAGGACTATGTCTGTTTTGATGTTGGGGCATACGATCTGAACTGCCTGGGCGATACTGTTACCCTGGAGATGCTCGAGGGGTACGGCAGTTTCACCACCCTGACAGGCCCCGGGGAGGTCTCGACAGAGCATTGCTTCATACCCTGGGCAACCGATTCGACCTATCTGTTCGTTTTCAAGGCCACTGATAATTCGGGTGCATTTGTAATAGATTCTTTCGAAGTGGTTTATGATATAAACGAACGTCCGACATTCTCCCTGCCTGAGGATTTCGATACCTTGATCTGCGAATACGATTCGATCTGTGTGCCGTTCGAGGTGTTTGACGCCGACGGCGATGATCTGGATATTGAGTTTCTCGAGGGAGAGGGTACAGTTGACTATATCAACGAGACATTCTGTTTCCTGCCGGATAAGGTAGATTTTGCAAGCTATACATTTGTTTTGAAGGCGTCGGATTCATGCTGTTCGGCCAAAGAATCACTCGATCCCAATCTGGTTCCGGTGCCATGCCCCGAGGATACGATAACTATCGGTGTGACAGTGAATCTGGAGCCCAATCTGGTGACGGTGCCTGATTTCGATACGCTTATTTGTGAGCCGACCGAAATCTGCTTTCCGGTTTCAGCGACTGATGCCAACGAAGGTGATAATGTCACGATTTCCGTTTCCTCACCGGCAACTTATGACGGTCTGACCGGCGAGGTTTGCTTCATGGCCGAGGCTGATGGTGTGTATGAGATCATCGTTACCGCTACCGACCAGCTTTGCGGGGCTGTAGCCGAGGATACTGTGGTTGCGACGGTTGATCTGAATGAACCGCCGGAGCTGGTTGTTGCCAATGATACCAGTTATTATTTCTGTTCAGATCCGTATGAAATCTGCTTCGATAATACGGTAAACGATCCCGACGGCCTTGAGGGCAACACATTCAGCCTTATCTCCGGCCCGGGGACAATCGATCCTGCGACCGGCACTGTCTGCTTTACACCTCAGGAGCCGGGCGAATATGAATTTGTAATCAATGTTACAGATATATGCGAAAATTCTGATACCGATACGGTTTATATTTCCGTTTCAATGAACAGTCCGCCTGTTTTGACTTTGCCGGATGATTTCACGGCCCTGCTGTGTGATCTGGAACAGATATGCATACAGGCGACAGCGGATGATCCCGATCTTCCCGATGATGAATTGACCTTCCTTAAGGTTTCTGGATTCGGCAGTATAAACTCACAAACCGGCGAACTCTGTTTCACGCCGCCCGTTGCGGGCACATACGATTTTGTAATCCGTGTACGCGATCTTTGCGGTGAGGTCGATCAGGACACTATCTCTGTAGATGTCCAGCTAAATTCACCTCCGCTTATGACGGTTGAGCCGAATATGTCGGTATTCTTCTGCGATCCGGGTGATACGGCCTGTATCACATTGACAGCTGACGATCCCGATCTGAACGAAACCCTGATCTTTGAGCAGGTAGCAGGACCTGCCGGGAATCTCAATCCCGAGACCGGCGAATTTTGCTTCGAGTTGTCCGGCGCGGGCGATTATGATTTTGCATTCAGAGTTGTCGACCAGTGTGGCGAAGCCGATACTGCCGATGTTCTGGTGACCGCGGAAATGAATACCCCGCCGACGGTTTTGCTCCCCGAGGATTACAGCGATACAGCCTGTGCTTCCGGTGACGAGATTTGTTTCCAGGCGAGTTTCGATGACCTGGAAGGCCAGGATTTGGAGATAACAGTCCTGCCTTTCGGAAGCTATTCCGAGGGTACGGTATGCTTCCCGGCCGAAGCCTCGCAGGATACGACTTTCTGCATTATAGTGCAGGCAACCGATATCTGCGGCGCTATGGGCGAGGATACGATCTGCATCGACGTGCATTACAACCTGCCGCCGACTGTGGATATCTTCCCGGATACAACAATTAAGGTTTGCGAACCTCCGGAAAACTTCTGTTTCTCATATACGACCCAGGATCCCGACAGCCCCGAGCCGGAAATTACAATAGAACAGGGTAGTGGTATTATTCAGAACGGCCAGGTTTGTATCAATATCGATACGATCGGTACTTACTGTGTGACGATTCGTGCTACCGATGAGTGCGGCGCGTACGCCGAAGATGATGCATGTGTGATCTTTTCCGCCAACCAGCCGCCGGTCTTGACAGTCAGTGATGATATAAATGAAAGCTTCTGTGAGCCGACAGAAATCTGTTTCGATAACTCGGCAACCGATCCTGATCTGCCGAATGATACCTTAACCTTCAGCTTTACCAATGCCCCTGAGGGCGCGACTATTACCGAGAATGGCAGAGTTTGCTTTACCCCGGGTCAGTCGGGCAGTTATGACTTCACGATCAGGGTAACCGATCACTGCGGTGAATTCGACGAGGGCGATGTTTTGGTCACGGTTGACCTGAATGAGCCCCCGCAGATCACGGCCGATCCCGACAGCCTTTATCATGAGTACTGCGGATCCGGCGCTCCCGAAGTGGAGCTTTGTTTCGAGGGTCTTACGATTTCCGATCCGGATGATGATGTTTCAGTTCTGACAGTCGAGAAGACTGCGGGACCGGGCACGTTCGATCCTGCGACAATGATCACCTGCTTCACTGCTCCGGTTATCGATACGGTTATAGACTTTGTCTACAGGGTTTCAGATACATGTGAAGCATACGATATGGATACGGTTCAATATTATATATATGTCAATCCCGAATGCGATTCGGCCACATGCCTTGAGGTCTGGATCGAGAATACCGAATGTGTGACCACCAACAGCAATGTTGAGGTCTCGATCACTGCCGATTTCGCTATTGCGATTGGCGGATTCGATATGGTCGTGAAATTCGATCCCACAGCTTTCACATTGACCGGCGTCACGCGCGGCAATGGCACCGAAGACTGGGAATTCTTTACATACAGAGAGGGCGACATCGGCGGATGCAGCCCGGTATGTCCTGACGGTTTAATAAGAATCGTCGGTATTGCCGACCGTAACGATGGACCCTACCATCCGCCCGAGGATGCTTATACGCCCAACGGCGATATTGCCAGGCTGAACTTCTACGTAACCAACGACCTGAACTTCTCCGGCCTGACATACCCGGTCGATTTCTACTGGGTCAAATGCTCGGACAACGCCTTCTCATCGAAAACAGGTGACACGCTTTTTGTGGAGAAACTGATTACAAACCAGTACGGGGTTGTCTGGGATGAATTTGATGATGAGAACTATCCCGAGGAAGATCGTTTCAGGGGTGTGGGCGTACCCGACAGCTGCCTGATCGGCGACAAGGTAACCCCGCATCGCTGTGTCATAATGCACAACGGTTCGATATGTATCATCGATCCGGATGAGATCGACAAGCGCGGCGACTTGAATCTGAACGAACTCGCCTATGAGATCGCGGATGCTGTGCTTTACACCAACTACTTCATCTACGGTCCCGCGGTCTTTACGATCAACTTCGACGGCCAGGTGGCAGCATCTGACGTTAACGCTGACGGTCGTACATTGACTGTGGGTGACCTGGTATATCTGATTCGTGTACTGATCGGCGATGCCAACCCGATCGATAAGCTCAATCCGTTTGCCGAGAATGTTAATCTGATGCTTGAAAAGAGTAGCGGCGAGATCGCCATTAAGACAGAATCGAATTCCGAAATCGGAATCGCGCATTTCGTCTTCGATATCTCCGAGACCAATACAACACCGGAGATCACTCCCTCTGGCGATCTTTCCGGCATGGACCTCCGTTATCATGTGGATGGCGATATCATGCGGGTTCTGATATACAGCATGGATACATATCATATCTCGGCGGGAGAGAATTTGCTGGGAACGATAAATGTTGACGGTGATGTCAGCCTGGTTTCGACAGAAATGGCCGATTATTACGGCAGCGATCTGGCAGTGAATCTGCGCGAGGTATCATCGTTGCCGTCGGATTACGAACTCTCCCAGAACTTCCCGAATCCGTTCAATCCGGAGACCGAGATTCAACTCTCGCTGCCGGAGGCCTCTGACTGGAGAATTGATATCTTCAACATCAACGGCCGTTTGATCGAGACATTCTCGGGCTACAGCGAGGCCGGTAAGGTAACGGTTAAGTTCCAGGCCGATAATCTGGCAACCGGTATGTATTTCTACCGCGCAACTGCGGGAGATTTCACTGATACGAAAAAGATGATTCTTCTAAAATAGAGCATCAATATCCTCATTGGACGAGAAGAAGCAATGAGATGAGCGGGACTTAGATGTCCCGCTCTTTTTTTTGCTTTGAATAAAAGGCGGGCCTAAATGTAACTAAATTAGATGACGGCTGTCTGATAGGGTAGGTAAGACTTAAGGGGATTGACAATTGAATTAGTATTTGATGTTGAATTGGAAAATTTCAGGAGAGTTAATATGAAATTAGACTGGATAATTTACTTTTTCATTTTAATAGCGATTACAGCCGCAGGAGCAGTCTGGTTATAGACTGTCGGTCAAGTGCCATTGACATTTAACAGTGTATTAGAATGTTTTTGGATCCCCTCGGTGGGTTCTATTCTCGTGGTTTCATAATCCTTATCCTTGATTGTGGAGGAGAAGCCCGCCCGGAAAACTCCGGGCGGGTGTTTAAATCTCTGCAGTATTAATCTCTGAGCGAATCTTTAATCACCGCCAGGTTCGGCACCGGTATGGGGCTTATAGTGTCGCTTTTGGGATCGTAGGTCAGACGATATGATATGCTCGGATTGCCCTGGTCATACATGACCTTCCAGCCCCGCACCAAATAGGGGCAGGAATCGGTTACACAGACATAGATATCGTGATCCCAGGTGCTCATGGGATTGTCGGTAATGCCCCAGAGACGCATCTTCTGCCCGCAATAGGGGCACTCATGCGTCTCGCTGATGCGTGCCTTGCGCTTTTTTATTATCTCCGGCTCGAGATCATCACGGTATTCCTGTGGGCGGGGACGCTTTGCACGTGAGATGCCGGCGCCCTTTTTGTCGGCATAGACCGCGAAGATCGGATCGCTGGGAAAGCCGGTAAAGGCATACTTGTCATCCTCCGGCCGCGGCTGACCCATAGAGATAAAGACCTCAGGATTTTCGAACATATCGGTATATTGAAAATAATCGATTACAACCTTGATCCTCTCGTCGAATGTCAGAAGCTCCCAGGATTTGACCGCCTTGGGCGCAAAAGTTCGGTTGGAGAAGATCACCAGATGCATTCCGCCCGGCTTGAGTATTCGCGAGACCTCTTTGAACATCTCCTTAGGCCTGGTGAGATACTGTATCGAGACAGTATTTATGACGATATCAAAGCTCTCATCCTCAAACGGGAGTTTCGTATTCTTATTAATGTCCTGGATTACATATTCATCCAGAATCGGATTGGACTTGAGCTCGTTTTCGTTCAAGCCCAGCCCGACAACGCGCGATGGATTGATATCTTTGGGAAGATGCGAATCGATGCTGGCCATCAGGTCAAGTACAGCCGGACGATCCTCTATGGTCAGGTGGCCGATCAGCTTTTCAACCGTTTCCAGAGCATTGGAATCGAGATGCTGAATCATCCTGTCCCGTTTGTAAAATTCCGCATCATCGGACTCATCCTCGCGCGAAAAAGCGTCCGGGCTTTCAATTATATCCTTATAGCTGGTGTCATCTGCATAGATGTCTTTTTCCTCGTAAGCCATTTTTCAGCTCCTTTTTGTGTTTCTGCTTAAATATCTTTGAGGGTCATAACGGTGAGGATTAGCCCCCTCGCCATATCGCCCTTCATCATAGAGATAAAACAATATGATGGCGAAAATGTTCGGGGGAAGGGGTGGAAAATTTAACGGATTATTCCGTTTCGTATTTGGTGCGGGTTTCGGTGACTGTTTTGGTTTGGACGGAAACTTCCATGCCGCCGTACATGTTCATTTTCAGCGTCTCATTATCTTCCGTATGCTCGTAATAATAGAGCATGGTCGCAGGATCTATAATCCATTTGCCTGTTGATTTGATAGTACTTCCCAGAAGTTCAAAATACTCGGTCGGCTCCTCGCTTTCGAGATAAAGCTTGCCCATCGCTTCTTCATAGTATTCGGTAAAATGAAGCTCACTTAAATGCTCGAATTCGATTACCACACATTCGATCCCGTTATATTCAATAAGCTCCGTAAATGTGATTGTCTTTTCGACGATCTCTGTAAAGTTCAGGTTGTTGATCGTATCGACGATTGTCCAGGTATCACCGATTTCAGCGGTTTTGCCGTGAAAGTCAGCGATATGTTTTTTCCAGATTCTGGAAGCGTTTATGATAACGGGCTCGTAGTCGAATGTTTCGGGCATATATTCTGCGGTGCCGTAGGGGTCTTTGGTAATCATCGAATCGCGCATCTCCTCGTAATTGGCCAGCGAGTCGAGACGAAAATTCGAATCGATAATCATGACAAACGGAACATTCTGCATGGCGCTGAATTCATTCTCGGTATCGATTTCTCCGTCCCTGATACATTCGATGTCATGGAGAATTGATGTGATAACGAAATTGGCGTTTGATTTTTCAAGGAGCAGGGAGCTGTGCAGATTGCATTTGCTGCTTGTTTCGCCAAAAGCGGCTTTTCCATCCTCTATTTTTGTAGTGTACTCAGTGGCCCGGGTCGAATCGGGCGGATTGAAGGTAAATGATATTTCCTGCGCAATTGTTGTTTTCACAAGCGCAATAATAATCAATAGTACAAATATGAATAACCGCAATAGAGTCATCCTAATGGTGTCCCTCGCTAGTTAATATCTGTCCGACAGGGATAAAATAATGCGGTCTGCGGATATGTCAACATGAAACGGTCAGCTACATTCTAATGACCCAAGATATTATCCGCCTGCATACTATTTCAATATCAGGTGTCCGTGGTCCTTATATGGATGTCCTGTATTCATTGTCTAATTCATGCTCTTCTTTGGCTACCTTATAGGCCCAAATCGGTAGAACCACGAACTGATAAACGGCGATAAAGAGAATATTTAGAATACTTACCGGAGCGCTGAAAAGCGCGTATGATAAAATTACTGAGGCTATGACAACCAGAAAATAAAAAAGCATTCCTTTCGCGAGACGGTCAACATAGATCATTCCCAGGGCGCCATAAATCGGAGAAGGCAAAACGCCCATTTTAAATACGAATATGAAAACCAGGAATATTATCCCGGGCAATGCCGCAAATACCGCAGCCATAGCCGGATTTTTGTCATCTTCGACCAGAGCGCTATGTCTCAGGCTATCCATAATTATCCCCCGATAAATTTGAGTTGAGTTGTGTTGTGGTAAAATACATTCCCTGCTGACTTTATTCAAGCATAAAATCGCTAAATAAAATTAAATTGACATTGTGCAGTGAATAGATGAAATTTAGAATTGAAGAAAACATGGCGCATATTCTTGTGGCAGCATATGATGGAGTTAAAAAAATGTAACCACAGGTCAAATTTGACGTATGCCTGATTGACCGCCTTAAGAGGTATATGGCAGAAGCAGTGTAGAACCGGCATGGATATAATAGAAATTATTGACGTTACTAAAACCTTCGGTAAGCAGGTTGCGGTAGACAATCTTACCCTGAATGTTCCGCAGGGCAGTATCTACGGCTTTATCGGTCCCAACGGTTCCGGTAAGACTACCACACTTAGAATGATCATGAACATACTTTATCCCGATGATGGCGAGATTAAAGTGTTCGGCGAGAGCCGCACCGGAAGTGCTTCGGATAGAATAGGTTATCTTCCGGAAGAGAGAGGCCTTTACAAGAACATGAAGGTCAGGGATGCCTTGATATTTTATTCCGGTTTGAAGCAAGCCGGAAGTTTGAAAGAGGAGGCCGATAAGTGGCTGGACAGATTCGATTTGCATAACTGGACGGACAGAAAAATCGAGGGCTTAAGCAAGGGCATGAGCCAGAAGCTGCAGTTTATTGTGGCAATTCTGACCAGCCCCGAACTCTTGATTCTGGATGAGCCGTTCACAGGGCTCGACCCGGTCAATCTCGATGTTGTCCGGGAGGCCATACTGGAAATTCGCGATAAAGGTGCCACGATTATATTCAGCACACATGATATGAATATGGCGGAGAAAATGTGTGACTTTATTTTTATGATCTGTAATGGCCAGAAGGTCCTGGATGGAACCCTCGACTCGATTCAAAACCAATACAGCAACGAGACCATACGAATTCATGCCGAAAATGGAAGTTCTATTACAAAGGAAATGAGTGGTATCGAGCAAATTCGAAATTATGGTAAATCTCAGGAGTTGCGCTTGAAGGAAGGTGTTGATCCGCAGGATATAATTTCTACTATTATGTCCCGGACACGAGTAAAGAGCTTTGAAGTCAGCAAATCGTCCCTGCATGATATTTTCGTGCGCATTGCCGGACGTGATGCTTTGAAGGAGGAAGATGCGTAAGATACTCTGGCTGGCAAGACGCGAATATCTCTCGACCATACGCACCAAGGGCTTCATCATCGGACTTCTCTTAGCGCCGATACTATTCAGCGGAAGCGGGCTTGCATTTATGCTTCTAAAGGACCGGGTGGATACGACAGATAAGCACATTGCTGTAATCGACCGTTCCGGTATTCTGGAAAATGCAATAATTGAAGCGGCCGCGGCCAGAAATTCCGAGGCGATTTTCGATGAGGAGGGCAAAAAAGTAAAGCCTGCATATATTTTTGAGAGCATACCCCCCGACTACAGTGATCCTCATGCCCAGCGTCTGGAGCTATCCAACAGAGTACGAGCGGGAGAACTGCATGCCTTTATGGAAATCGGGCGGGATGTATTGTATCCTGGCAGTGATCCGGAGCAGAATTCGATTAGATACTATGGCAAGAATGCCGCAATTGACAATATTCGCGGGTGGGTGGTATATCCGATTAACAATCATCTTCGCAAGCTGCGACTTGTGGAATCGGGAGTTGACGAAAGTCAGGTCAGCAGCGTTTTGAACTGGAGTAATGTGGAAGGCATGGGACTGGTATCGGTTGATGCGGCCACAGGTGAAATTCAGAGTGCCAGGAAAAGTTCGGAGATAGAATTAATTCTGGTGCCTGTGGCGATCCTGATGCTTATGTACTTGATGCTGATGATGTCAGCGCTTCCGCTTTTGAATGCGGTTATGGAGGAGAAGAGCCAGCGAATTGCCGAAGTGCTCCTGGGATCGATGAGTCCTTTTGAATTTATGGCCGGGAAAGTATTCGGAGCAATCGCGCTTTCATTGACGGTCGCCGCGGTTTATGTCGGCGGGGGAGTAATAACAGTAAAATTTTTGGGCCTAAGCGAAATGGTGCCTTATCATGTACTTCCATGGTTTTTTGCATACATGTTACTTGCTATCGTCATGTACGGCTCATTGTTTGCCGCCCTGGGATCGGCCTGCAATAACGCCAAGGATGCCCAATCCTTAACATTCCCGGCCATGATACCGCTGATAATTGCCTGGTTCGTATTCATGCCGGTATTGCAGGAACCGACCACCGGCTTTGCAACATGGCTCTCGTTATTTCCGCTTTGCACGCCGATGCTGATGCTGCTGAGGATTGCCTCGCCGATAGACATACCCGCCTGGCAGCCATGGGTCGGATTACTGGGTGTTATGCTTTTCACTCTCTTTGCAATCTGGGCCGGGGGCAGGATTTTTCGGGTTGGGATTCTTTTGCAGGGCACGCCGCCCAAAATGTCTCGGATAATAAAATGGGCGATCCGAGGTTGATGCATTTTTATAATTGATAAGATATTTATGTCACACAAAAAAAGCCCGGTATCTGCCGGGCTTTTTTTATTATATTGACTCATTAATTTGCGGCATCATTCGAGGTGCACTGCATCACACCGGTCTGATCAATAATCCATGTATCGGGTGTTGCATCGCTGTCAAGACCGGGGGATTCACAGTGAGCGGTGGCGGTGAATGTGAGCCCGTTGGCAGATATGCTGTAAGCATAGCGCGTATTGGGCAGAATCTCGATATCGAGTTCATTGATATTCTCGGTATAAAAATTATAAGCCTGAAAATGAGACCTCTCCATTGTATAGATTTGCTTAAGAATTCCCTGTGCCTCTGTCTGTTTTGATTTCGTGGATGTATTCATGAAGCGGGGGATGGCAAGCATGGCGAGTACTCCGATTATAACAACAATTATGGTAAGTTCAATAAGAGTAAACCCTTTTACAGATCTTTTCATTTTTCACCTCTTTTTTAAATGTCTATTTAGTCCTTAATAATGCAACAGCCGTGCCATATTACACATTATTCCTAAGGGCTTGTAATGCTGTGCATTATGGTTCTAAGACGGTTGCAGCGGGAAAACATATAGAATGCACGGATTTGCATAGAAATATATTGATCCGGTACAAATCGGCATTTAACTCAGATTGGGAATTATGAGTCAAATTTATGAATCAAAAGCATCAAATTCCCGTAAGAAAAAAGATAAGTTTATCCTTTTTGCTCGAGGAGGGATATTTGGGTTTCAGTATAAAGAGAATTCAAAAACAGCTATTGATTTTTCTGTTTATATTTTTTTATACCGGAATTCTTTCGGCTGAACTCAACAGGCAGTTTATGTCTGTACATCCCTATATTATTAATCCGGTTGGTGGAGGAAAAAAGCCCGTGATATTTGCTACATTCGCAGAAAGCGAGCATGGTTTGAATAATGCCCTGGTCCTGGCGGAAAGCATACGCACATTCGGGGGGCGATTCAAAGATGCTCCTGTTTGGGTTTGTGTTTCGCAGTATACGCCCGAAATCAGCGGCCAAATGAAAGATAGGCTGGGCGAACTCAAAGTCGAAATTAAAAGCAGTATAACACCCGAAGATGCTATGGGATTCTTCTATTCCAGTAAAGTGTTTGCATCAGCACTGGCTGAGAAGCAGGCAGAGGGGCTGGGAGCGGTTTTGGTCTGGATGGATAACGATACTGTGATTTTGACCGAGCCATCGGAATTTATGCTGCCGGATGGTATCGCATTCGGCTATAAGCCGGTTATGCATAAGCTGATCGGTTCGGCATATTCAAAGCCGCCTGATGAATTCTGGAGAAGGATTTATGATAAGCTTAATGTTAGGCAGGAATCGATGTTTCCGATGCTGACCATTACTGACAGTATCGAGATCAGGCCTTATTTTAATGCTGGTATTCTAGTAGTCAGGCCGGAGCATGAAATCCTGCGCAAATGGGCCGAATATTATCCGCTGTTATATAGGGATGAGTACTTCCAGAATCGCGCCGGGGATGATAAGTATGTAAAAATCTTCCTGCATCAGACGGCGCTGGTCGGAGCTGCGCTGAACAGCATAGAAAAAGAGGAAATGACCGAGCTGTCGGATAAAATCAACTATCCCATCTTTTTCAAGGAGATGTTCGGCTCCGATAATGAGTATGACAATCTGGAAGGCGTTGTTACTCTCCGCTATGATTTCTATTTTCGCAATCCGGCCCCCGACTGGCAAAAACGCCTGAAAGGCCCGGGGGAGACTATCTCCTGGCTTAGCGAGAAGCTCGGAAAATAAAAATTTGTTGAATTAAGTTAAAGTATCATGCTATATTGCAGCATGATAGAATTAGACATCAAATATCTGGCTGCTTTATCCAGTGCAGTACGTGAATCATCCCTCAAAAGACTGAAGCTTGTTGCCGAGGATTTCGAGAACTGGCGCCCAATTGATGACATGATGAGTTTTGCCGATATCGCCTTTCACCTGGTTGAGGCCGATCGCTGGCTGATGAAAAAGCTGGAGGTTGAGGATTTAGCACCAATTCAGGGCAGAGCGGGTGCAATTGAAATCATAAAGCGTGAGGACTATCTTGCGCTTCTGGACCAGCTCGAAGCTACCGGCAGGGAAAGAGCCGGATTGATCGAGGGCCTGGATGAGGAAGAAATGTCACATACGATTTATGATGCCCGCTATGGTGAAAAGGTTTCGGTCTGGTGGATAATCATGCGCGGCAATATCGATCACGAGATTCATCACAGGGGAGGGATTACGGTTTATTTGAGGCTGGCCGGTCTGATTTAAGACGTTTAAGTCATTAAAGCAGGAACCGCCGCATCTTCACATCCGTTTACAGAGTCATATCTTTCAGTTTTAAAAAAGGAGTATTTATGTATGTTATAACGGGAGCGACCGGAAATATCGGTTCCAAAATAGTAAAACGTCTTCTGGATGAAAGGCAGGCAGTCCGCATGATCGCGCGTAATGCCGAAAAAATGAAGCCGTTTCAGAATCAGGGAGGGGAGGCATTTCCCGGTTCGGCCGAGGATGCCGAGTTTTTGACCAAAGCATTCACCGGGGCAAAAGCGGTATTTACCATGGAACCGCCTGATGTGACGGCTGAGGATCCACGGAAGTTCATTAATGATATGGGCGAAAAAATAGCGCGCGCAATTCAGGATGCCGGCGTTAAACATGTGGTTAATTTGAGCACCGTGGGCGCTCATCTGCCGGATAGCTCAGGTTTTATTTCAGGTCTTCATGACCAGGAAAAACGCCTGAATCAGATCGAAGGTATTAATGTCGTACATCTCAGACCGGCGTATTTTATGGAAAACCTGTTTGACAGTATGGGAGTGATCAAGGAACACGGTATGATTGGCTGGACTCTTAAGTCCGATCTTAGAATTCCCATGATTGCCACCGAGGATATAGCGAATTATGCCGCCGACCGCCTGATGGATCTGGATTTCAAGGGCTCAGAAGTAAAATATCTGCTGGGTGAGAGGGATGTTAGTTATAATGAGGTTGCCCAAATTATTGGCAGCAAAATAGGTATGCCGGAGCTTAAGTATCAGGAAATGCCGGAGGATACTGTTCGTGATGCCATGAGGCAGTGGGGATTGAATGAAGGCACGACCGAGGCATTTATGACGATGATGGATGATATTAATACGGGCAGAATTTATGAGGATTCCAAACGTACCGAAGAAACGACTACTCCGACCTCGCTGGAGAGATTTGCCGATACTTTTGCCGAAGTATATAAGCAGTCCTGATATAGAATTCAAACGGCAGGCTTCAATCGGATTTACCAATTTTATGGAGCCTGCCTTATTTTTCCTTCTTCTTTGAATCTCCTTATGTCAATACCTGAAAGCCAATTCCAACATTATCCTTGAAGCAGGCTGAATCATGTGGTATTATACAGCTCTATCGATTGTCGAACATGAGTATAAAACTCAGCTTACTTTTTCTTATGAGCTATTGCGTATAATGACGTTATGAATTTTTCAGAATTGGAAAATCCAAAGAATCCCGATGCAACCCCGCATATAGGCTATATATTTGCCCTCTCATCACCTTTCTTCGCCGCCTGCGCCACTGTAGTCGGGAAATGGAATCTCGAGAATATTTCGGCCCTGCTTTTAAGCGCCATGATCTTTTCGATCGCCACGGTCATAATGAGTGCTGCATATATCCCTTTTAATAATTTCCGGAAGATCTTTAGTATAAAGGCCAGGGGATGGATGTGGCTTCTGCTTTTCACGCTGAGCTCATTTCTGGCGATTTGGCTGTTCTGGGCGGGTATCAAAAAAATCGATCCTTCACTGGGGGCGTTTCTCAACCGCAGTGAGGTGATGATCGCGATTCTAATGGGAATAATTTTTCTGGGGGAGAGATTCAATCGCATGGAAACTTTGGGGGCTGTTCTCTCTATCGGGGGAATTGTGATAATGCGCCTGAGCCTCAGGGTTGAGTATACCGAGGGATTCTGGCTGGTTCTGGCTGGATCGTTCTTTTTCGGAATGACCGAATTCTTCTCCAAAAAGACCGTGCGGTATGCGCCTCCGATTATCGCAGTGTATCTACGCAACCTGATGATGTCGATTATGTACTGGCTTATACTTGCGAGCGGAGATTTCAGCTTCGAAGGACTGGGGAAAGTCTGGCCGGGCGTGCTGGCGCTGGGAATTTTCGGGCCGATTCTGTCACGCATGATATATATGATGGCCTTAAAACGTCTTGAGCTTTCCAAGGTGGCGGTAATCAGTCAGACACAACCGGTTTATGTTATCTTCCTGGCGCTTATCTTTCTGCAGCAGCTTCCGACTCTTAGGGAGATTGCGGGAGGGCTATTTCTTTTAATTGGATGTCTGATAATGGTTCTTGGCCGCAGCCGTCATGTGAAACAGCCCTATCCGGTTGAAAAAGCAGATTAGGAGTCAAAATAAAGACTCATCCCCGGTGTGGAGATGAGTCTTATGAGAAAGAATATAATTAGCGGCGGAGCTTTACCGGGACCTCCCTCACTGCCCTCATATCAGGCGCAGTCTTTAAGCAAGAATATCGAGGATGTTATCATACATCTTGTTGGCTGCCTTGAGCGCGGCCACATTAGCGCCAACACCCTTCTCGGCGATAATCATACCAACCGTATCGCGCGCAAGATCGGCCTTCTCGATATTCTGCATCTTTCTGGCGTGATTATAAAACATCACCAGATTATCGTGTATTCCTTGTACCGAGGCATTAAACATCATAACTAAAGCTCCTGATATAGTTATCGGATTTGCTGTTTTTGCATATTAGCGCTTTATTACATTTTTAAATTGCGTTTAGAAATTGCTGATTTCCTTATGAATTAAAATACATCCAGTATGAAATCCACTGCATCTGATAATATGCAAAACCATATCATTTTTTGATTGTATAAGAATTATACAGCGAATTCATGTAAATCTAATCAGGGTGATATGCTCTGCTTATTTCTTGCCATTTAACGGGATAGCATTATCTTAGAGTAAACCGGATTAATATCGGAATTGATTTTCGACCGTCTTAGTGTATTTTATTTTTATTATCCGGGGGGCACACGGTTTGCAGAATTAGATGTCAGGAGAAACCAAGAGGTGATTATGAGAAGAGTCATATTTTTTATTATCATTGCGACGTTTTCAATATTTTTGATTCCGGACGGCGCCGCCACGGAAAGCTCGGGTCTGGAAGATCATATCCTGCGTCATAACGCTCGTATAAATGAAGCGATGCCCGATTATGTTGAGACATCAGCGAAGAATGCTATTGAAAATAGTGTGATATCGTTATTCGGCGATACCAAATTCAATGAGGAGACCTCGGCTGACAGGTTCAGGCATCAGTATTCCGAACTCACGCTCATGAGCGAAGAAAGAGCTCTTGTTGGCTGGGAAGATGACAGAAACGGCGATTTCGATATTTACGGGCAGATGGTTTCATCAGACGGCATGACCGCAGGAAGCGACCAGCTTTTGATAAATGATAATTCATTCTTATCAAATACGATGGTTGATTTTGCCTATAATTCGGACGGATTCATAGTTGCGGTTTGGGTTGATGAGTCAGGCGATTTATGGCTGCGCGGCTATGACTCCACTTTTACACCTCTTGATGACGCAGTTAAAGTGAATGATAATATCTCCTCGAATATAATATCATATCCCAACGTTGAATTTCTAAGCGACAGCCGTGTGGTGGTGGTATGGGAGGATACGCGTCTGGAATCTGCGGTCTACGGGCAGATTTACAATACCGATCTTTCAGCGGCGGGAGATAATTTTAAGATCAGCCCGGATGATGCCGGTAAGGTTTTCTGGTCTCCGGCAATCGCCTCCGGCACCAACGGCACGTTTGCAGTGGTCTGGGAAGAGCTGGGAATATCGGGAAGCAGCGTATTTCTGCTTCTTTACGATGCTGACGCTCTGCCATCGGGAATTTCGATTAATGTCGCCGATCTGGCAAATCAATCCGACAATCAGTTCGGACCAGACGTTGCAGGACTGGGTGCAGAGGGATATCTGGTTGGATGGTGCGATTCACGTGATACCGATCAGAATATCTATGTCCAGCATTTTGATGGCAATGGTAACAGAATCGAAGATAATGTCAAGGTCAGCGAGGGCACCGGTAACTCGGTTTTCGATCTTTATCTGACCGGAAATCCGGGGGGTTATTTCCTTGCGCTCTGGGCCAATACCGGGGTGAGATCGGAAATTCTATTCCAGGCTTTCGATGCGACCGGAAAGATCAGCGGCGGGAATATCACGGTTTCCGATGGTCTTGTGCTGGGAGAACGTTTCAGCCCTAATGCTATTTTCCGAACGGATGGCTCAGTGCTGGTTACTTTCACAGATACGCGTACAGCAATAATAGATATCTATGCTCAGATTATAAATAGTGATTTTACTCTTTCAGGAAATAATTTCAAATTGACTTCCGGTGCCTCAGGCGCCCAACAGAATCAGTCCGGAATAGTTCGTATGGCCGGGGATGACTTCGGTGTGCTCTGGACCGATATGAAAAATGATGACGGCGATATTTATTTCCAGCGCGGAAGCGGTCTGGGTAACCCGTATGGCTCGAATCTGAAGCTTAATGATGATGCGGGAAGCTCATACCAGGCCGAACCGTCAATCGGTTCCGCCACCAACGGCAATGTTATCACTGCCTGGGTGGACGGGCGTTCGACCGGGGGCCTGAAAGGTATCAATATCTTCGGCCAGTTCCTTGATCCCGACGGGCAGAAGGTTGGCGGCAACTTTCTCGTTAATGACGATTTCTCCGGAACTGCCGTAGTACAGGCAGAGCCCGCCTGCGACATCTCGTCTTCCGGAAAGGCTGTGATTGCATGGCGTGACCGGAGAAACGGCGTGGATGATATCTATGCGCAGATTTATGATCCATCGGGCGATCCCTCGGGAGCAAATTTTAAAGTGAATCAGGAGACAATGCCCTGCTCCAATCCCAGGGTTGCAGTGATGAATAATGATATGTTCATGATCGCCTGGCAGATTGAGGTCGAAGCGCGCTCTTATGTCAAATTCCAACTCTATAACGCACAGGGAACCGAAACGGGCTCAAATATTCTCATCCCGGTGGATACCTCGCTCAATCATCAGCTCGATTTCGATATAGCGGTAAATCCTTATTTCGGCATCTATGCCATCGCCTGGATTAATCAGAATAATACCGATACGGAAGTTTATTCTATGATGATTGGTCCTGATGGTGTGCCCGCCTCGCCGGTTAAGATCATATCCGATATGGCCAATCTGGGATTCGATTATGTCTCGGTTGATATGGATTCCGACAACAGTTATGTTGTGGCCTGGAGCGATATGCGTTCGGGAGTCAGGAGATCGTATCTCAGTTTTGTGGATGCCGGAACTACGGTCTTTCCTAATCAGCTAATTTCTCAAAATGCCGGCATTGCACGCGAACAGGAACCATCAATAGCGATTAACGGCCGGACCTGGTTCGCATCCTGGAGCGATAATCGCAACTCCGGAGACGGTTATGATATATATGTGAACTCGAATTTATACAATCCGACCTCAGCAGATGATGATATCGATACGCCCGTACCAGATGCATTTGCTTTGTCTCAGAATTATCCCAATCCGTTCAATCCGGTAACACGGATTGACTTCAGCCTTGCTCAGGACATGCCTCGGGTGCAGTTCGAAGTGTATAATATCCTCGGCAGGAAAGTTCATTCGGAAACGATGACAGATCTTTCCGCCGGTACTTATACGATCGAATTCAGCAGCGAGGGTCTATCATCGGGAATCTACCTCTACAGGCTGAAAGCTGACGACCAGGTCGTTACGAAGAAGATGTCCCTGATGAAGTAATCACCCTCGCACTATATATTTGGATTGAAGGGGCTGATTAGTAAAATGGCGGCAAAATTATCGGTGCTTGGTATGTTAATTGGGCCTGAAAATTCACGCAAATGAAAAGCGATGTTTTAGCAGTCATTCTGAGGGAACTCAGTGACCGAAGAATCTCTCACGAATCAAACAGATTCTTCGCTGCGCTCAGAATGACAGGTTAATCCGACATCTCCCTAAAATGTGCCCTGCAGGAAGATGGGCAAGGCGTTGTGAATAAAGTGGGCGATTACACACGGCCATAACGACCTGGTGGCAAGGTATAACAGCGCAAACATCAAACCGTAAAAAAACAGAAGAACCGCTCCGCCGATTCCCTGGTAAAGATGTCCCGCCGCAAATCCTGCGGTTGCGATTACTACCGCTAATGGCAGTGATTTGAAAACTCGCCGGAGACGTGTAATCAGATATCCGCGATAGGCGGTTTCCTCGGTAAATGCTACCACCAGGCACATCAAAAGCCAAATCAATTTACCCTCAATGGTTTGCGGCAACAGGGGAGAGGGGTCCTGGAATTTCAGAAATTGAAAGTTCTCCAGAATCATTTTAATCAATCGGAGCGCGAAAGATGATGCGAAAATGAAAATTATTGCGTATATTATATAAGCAAGCTTGAATTTCCTGTAGCCAAGCGCGACAAATCCACTGCCTTCTCCACGGCTCACGAGGAATGTGAAAAAAAGCACAATTAATTGAAATCCAATTGTTGGAAGATAGAAGTTCAGAATTGGATTTATGTTTTCAATTTTATCGTAATCAGCCGGGGGTTGAAAGAACAGTGAAATTGCCAAGGGCCAGATGAGGCAGAGAAATAGAATCAGCAGGCCTGACGAAATTTTAAGCTTGAAATCATGATTTATTGAATCTGTCATATTGGAAATATCTGTCTTTGATTGATTCATTCTTTATACCAAAAGGTAAATGTATTTACCGGCCGGGCAAATAAAAAACTTGATTTTATGTTTGATAGTGGATAATATAAGCAATTATGGAAGACTTCCGCAGAATCAATAAGTATGAAAATCCTCGAGTATTGGATCTTCAGCGGGGCTGTATTTACGGTCCTGTTAATTCCAGACGTCTGGGATCATCACTGGGCCTGAATCTTCTCCCGCGAGATTACAAGCTGTGCTCATTCAATTGTATATACTGCCAGTATGGATTGAATCCTCCTCAGAATACCGAATTTATTGAAGAAAAGCGCGATGATCTTCCGTCAGTCGCCAAGGTCAGGAAAACCCTTCTTGCAGCGCTGTCTTCGCTGAAAGAGAAAATTGCATATATAACTTTCTCTGGAAACGGCGAACCGACATTGCACCCCGATTTTCCCGAGATAGTGGATATTGTCCGAGAGATTCGCGACCGGTATGTTTCACGAGCCAAACTTGCCATCCTCTCGAACTCCACCACAATTAACAATCCGGGGATTGCGGCAGCATTGAGCAAACTCGATTCTCCGATCATGAAGCTGGATGCCGGATCGGAAAAAGTATTCAAAAAGATAAACCGTCCGGCCAAAGGCTTAGACTTTAATGAAATGGTAGAGGGCCTAATTAAGTTCGATCATCCCGGCTTGGTAATTCAGGCATTGCTAATTGGAGGTGCCGATCTTAATGCTTCAGAAGAAAATATAGAGAGATGGGCATCGCTTCTAAAAAAGATCAAACCGTCCGGGGTTCAGATATATTCCCTCGACCGTCCCCCTGCACGGCTGGATATATCGAGGTTGTCGATGTCTGAGCTAAATTCAATAGCTAAAAAAGTCACTGAAATGACAGGTATACCGGTTACTGCTTTTTAGGCTTTCCTTAAAATCATTTATCACATCATATCTGCAAAAGTTATTAGATCGGCCTGGCATAGGCTCATGTCAATGTGATGTTGTTTACACCTCAATCCACTGTGATGATATTGGTCTCCGAAAGGAGGCCGTATGCCGAGAAGAGTTGTACACCATAATTGGGTATACCGAACATTAAGAGCCGGGCTCTGGGATGAGATCGAAGTTATCACCGAGCGCCAGAGGCGCATTCGTGAAGCTGTCCGTAAGGAGCTCGCGAAGCTGCCTGATTTTGAACGGGAGTTTATCGACCTGTACTGGTTTCAGGGAAGACCGACATCGGAAATCGCCAAATTGCTGGGACGAAAACAGTATAAACTGGAGGGGCTGAAAAGACGTATTCTGCGCAAGCTCAAAAACGAACTGACAGGATTTGTCCGGGAGGAGTTCAGGCTGTCTGTTGATAAAAGAAAAAAGTGCCCGATATGCTGTCATCCCGAACTTGAAAAAATCAACCGTGAACTGAAAACCAAAAAGCCGCATGAAACCTGGCGCCGTTATATCAGGCTTTTGAAGAATGATTATGGCATCAATGTCAAAACACCGCAGGTAATTATCGGACATCTTAAATATCATATAATGGAGGAGAAATGAGCGCAGAACCTGTTAAAAGGCTGAGGGGTGAACATTGCCTCAACATCTTTATCTCGTACGAACTGAAAAAGCGGATCACAGATCTTGCGCAGCGGTATGACCGCACGATGGCGGATATCGTACGTATGCTGATGCGGGTAGGGATACCGATTATGGAGGGGCTTTCGAAGGCCGAGGAGGAGATGATGAAAGATTACATCCAGCTCTTCCGTAAGATGCGCAAGGTCAAGGAGGTGAAGGATATGTGATAATGACATGACATTATCAGATTGACTAACGCCGATAAATATTATAACATCACTGCATGGATAACAAGGTCAGGATCATTTCCGGCCATTTGAAAAACCGGCCGATTAAGATTCCCAAGGGCACCGAAACCCGTCCCGCGCTGGTACTGGTGCGCAGAATGGTCTGTGATACGCTTATGCGGGATATTCCCGAGGCTCGTGTGCTCGATCTTTTTGCCGGCAGCGGGGCGTTTGTGTTCGAGATGATTTCACGTGGGGCCGAAAATGCCGTAGCAGTGGACATAGAATCCGGTATGACAAAAGCAATCGAGGATAACGCGCGCACATTCGGGGTAGAAAAACAGATATCGGTTGTGAATAATGACTACCTTCGTGCCATCGATAATTTCGGCAGGGCCGGACGCAAATTCGATATAATTATTGTAGCGCCCCCGTTTTATGGAGATTATGTGAACAGGGCGGTTGAAGCAGTACAGCGGCAGAGTATTCTTGATGATAAGGGCGTTTTGGTGGCGCATTATTATAAGAAGGATGATGTCAATCGCGAGCCGGAGGGCCTTACCCTTCTGAAGACCAAGTCGCACGGGAAGTCGATTATAGATTTCTTTGGAAAGAAAATGCAATAATAGAAGATAATGAATAGGAAACCGTAAGGTCACATTTTATGCTGTGCAGGGTCTTGATCCCGATCCAATCGGGATTGTGACCCTGCACACTTTTATCACTGGCTTAACGCGGGGTCACAATTCTGACTATGTCAGGCTCAAGACCCCGCGATACGATATACATTAGTTATTACCACTTCAATCCGGACATCAGTCGAGATGAGAACTGACAGTCTATTCATACTGTTCAAATTCCTCTTTGAGCATAGCGAACCATATAAAATCAAGCCACCTGCCGTCCTGAAAGACGGCTTTGCGCATGGTGCCCTCGCGTGTAAAGCCGAGTGATTCGAGAAGATGAAGCGAGACCTTGTTGGGATGCATGACGCGTGCGAAAATTCGTTCAAAGCCGATTTCATCGAATGCGTATTTTAGTATCAGCCGAATCGCCTCTTTTGTGATACCCTTTCCCCAGAAATCTCGTCCCAGCCAGAAACCGACCTCGGCATTTTTATGGGTCATATCTGCCCGGTATAGTCCAATAAGGCCGATGATCTCGCGAGTGTCTTTGTGTTCTATTCCAAAAGGGAAGCCCGACTTTTTGCGATGCATATTATGAGACATTTTGATGAATTCGTAGGCATGCTCGAGTGTATAGGGGTAGGGCGTGAAAAGAAAGCGCGTTACCTCAGGATCATTGGCATATTTATGTATTGAGATAGCATCAGCGCGATGCACCCGCCTGAGATTGATCTTTTTGCCTTTTAGAAAGGGCTCCATGGAGGTTATTTAGGGATTTTAGGGTGAGTGTCAATGCGAAAATAAAGACAAACAGGCTATATAAAATCAAAAGCCACCGAGCGGATTCGAACCGCTGACCTGACGATTACGAATCGTCTGCTCTGCCAACTGAGCTACGGTGGCTTAAACAGGGAATTAATCTATATTATTAACGGCATTTGGCAAGCGATTTTTGAGTACCGGTCATTATGAGGGAGCGCAGCGACCGAAGAATCTCTCACGAATCAAACAGATTCTTCGCTTCGCTCAGAATGACATTTTGTGGCCACAGACTTTTTCAACAAGCCCCGAAGATTGGGGCACCCAATTCAATGCCGGAGAGGGTGGCACGCTCAAACTGGTTTTGGGCGTGCTGTTATCCGGGCCAAACAGAGTTTGACCCGGCCACCCCCAGTCAGGTCTGAGGATCTGACAGAAATATAATTTGCGCTAGGGTGCCCCAAGCTTTAGCTTGGCAGGCCCGAATCGAAAAAACTGGGAAAATTTGCAAATTTTGGAAACATTTTGGCGTAATGTTGTTATAACAATTGACCTAAGAAAATCGGACAAATTTCCGATAATATTATAGGGCCAAGGGAATTAAAGCGAAAATTATTTGCAAAAATAGTTGAAAAAACCGCTTGACAATTTCCGGATTGCCTATATATTCAAGTTTTGCCGATGAGCCAGTCGGCGTGTTCATTGAAGAAGCCCTCCGTAAGACTGAAAAGCGAGGGTATTTTAATCGCCAAAATTGGCGTTTGATCTTTGAAAACAAAATAGCATAGGTACTTACGAAGTGTCGGAGCCTCAATCAATTTTCGAGAATAATAATTATAATATTTTCGGAGAGTTTGATCCTGGCTCAGAACGAACGCTGGCGGCGTGCTTCATACATGCAAGTCGAGCGAGAAAGCTCCCTTCGGGGAGCAAGTAAAGCGGCAAACGGGTGAGTAACACGTGGGAAACCTGCCCTTCGGCGGGGGATAAGCCCTCGAAAGGGGGTCTAATACCGCATAACATCGGAAATTCGCATGTTTTTCCGATCAAAGCAGCAATGCACCGGAGGATGGTCCCGCGCCTGATTAGCTTGTTGGTAGGGTAACGGCCTACCAAGGCAACGATCAGTAGCCGGCCTGAGAGGGTGATCGGCCACACTGGGACTGAGATACGGCCCAGACTCCTACGGGAGGCAGCAGTAGGGAATATTGCGCAATGGCCGCAAGGCTGACGCAGCAACGCCGCGTGGATGATGAAGCTTTTCGGAGTGTAAAATCCTTTTAGCGGGGAAGAATGCCTTCGGGTTGACGGTACCCGCAGAAAAAGTCCCGGCCAACTCCGTGCCAGCAGCCGCGGTAACACGGGGGGGACAAGCGTTGTTCGGATTCACTGGGCGTAAAGCGCCCGTAGGCGGTCTCGCAAGTTGGATGTGAAATCCGATGGCTCAACCATCGGCCTGCATCCAAAACTGCGGGTCTAGAGTACTGGAGAGGATGGCGGAATTCCTGGTGTAGCGGTGAAATGCGTAGATATCAGGAGGAACACCGGCGGCGAAGGCGGCCATCTGGACAGATACTGACGCTGAGGGGCGAAGGCTAGGGTAGCAAACAGGATTAGATACCCTGGTAGTCCTAGCGGTAAACGATGGGAACTAGGTGTTGGCGGTATCGACCCCGCCAGTGCCGCAGCAAACGCATTAAGTTCCCCGCCTGGGGAGTACGGCCGCAAGGTTGAAACTCAAAGGAATTGACGGGGGCCCGCACAAGCGGTGGAGTATGTGGTTTAATTCGACGCAACGCGAAGAACCTTACCTGGACTTGACATATGCCGGAAAGTCACAGAGATGTGACCTCCTCTTCGGAGGCCGGTATACAGGTGCTGCATGGCTGTCGTCAGCTCGTGCCGTGAGGTGTTGGGTTAAGTCCCGCAACGAGCGCAACCCTTGTTCTTAGTTGCCATCAGGTTATGCTGGGAACTCTAAGGAGACTGCCGGTGACAAGCCGGAGGAAGGTGGGGATGACGTCAAGTCCTCATGGCCCTTACGTCCAGGGCTACACACGTACTACAATGGCCGGTATAGAGGGCCGCAAGACCGCGAGGTGGAGCAAATCCCTAAACCCGGCCTCAGTTCAGATTGGAGTCTGCAACTCGACTCCATGAAGGAGGAATCGCTAGTAATCGCAGATCAGCAGGCTGCGGTGAATACGTTCCCGGGCCTTGTACACACCGCCCGTCAAGCCACGGAAGTTGGGAGCACCCGAAGTCGCTTGCCTAACCGCAAGGAGGGCGGCGCCTAAGGTGAAACCGATGACTGGGGCTAAGTCGTAACAAGGTAGCCGTAGCGGAAGCTGCGGCTGGATCACCTCCTT
>CAZBZV010000003.1:0-70556 GCA_964496505.1 uncultured Ignavibacteria bacterium
ATAATATCGTTACCCAGGAAAGAAAAAAGATCGACGCGGCCTATTTTATAGGCAAGGGAAAGGTCTCCGAAATCCGGGATCTGGCTGAGTCGGAAGGCGCCAATGCCGTTATTTTCGACGAGGAATTAACTCCCGCCCAAATTCGTAATCTGGAGAACCGTCTGGGTATAAAGGTCATTGACCGGACCACTCTGATCCTTGATATCTTCGTCAACCGCGCTAAAACTAACGAGGCTAAGGCCCAAGTGGAACTGGCCCAGCTAAACCACCTGCTTCCACGGCTGACACGCCAGTGGACACACCTTTCCAAGCAGTACGGTGGTATCGGCACCAAGGGGCCGGGTGAAACCCAGCTCGAAACAGATAGGCGTTTGATAAATAATAAAATAAAAATCCTGAAGAAGAAGCTGAAAAAGATAGATAATGAGCGTATTACCCAGCGCAAAAACAGGCTCGATCTCTTCCGTGTATGCCTTGTGGGTTACACAAATGCCGGCAAATCGACCCTGTTCAACTGCCTGACCAAATCCGGCGTTACCACCGAAAACCGGCTTTTTTCGACACTCGACTCGACTACCCGTAAGCTCTCCGATTCCAACGGGCATAGAATCCTTATGACCGATACGGTGGGTTTTATCAACAAGCTCCCGCATCAACTTGTGGCCTCATTTAAATCCACGCTGGATGAGGTCCGTTTAGCCAGTCTTTTGATACATGTTGTAGATTTTTCACATCCTCATTATCTTAAGCGCATAGCCAATGTCAACGAGGTATTGTCGGATATAGGGGCTGACAAAATCCCTATTATTATGGCATTCAACAAAATAGATAAATCTCCCGAACCCTACGCCGAATTCGGCCATTATTTCACTCCCGACCTGAAAAACTTCTTTCTCTCGGCCATTAAAAAGCAGGGAATTGAACATTTAATTAAGAGAATAACCTATTTGGCCGATGATAATAATAGTGTTTAGGGAAATAGGAGTGAAATGGCCAAGCAGCAGATATTAATAGTCGATGACAATCCAAATATGTCCAGCCTTTTGGCGGAGATGCTCGAAATTTTCGAGTTCGATTCCCAGCGTGCCGGAAACGGCCAGGAGGCCATGGATATTCTTGGCGGCGATTCCTTTTCGATGGTAATCACCGATTTACGTATGCCTGAAATGTCTGGATCGGAACTCCTGAAAAATATCAAGGAGAACCATCCCAATTTGCCGGTCGTGGTAATTTCGGGATACAATCTGGCCGAGGAGGAGGATACGCTTCTCTCAGAGCTGGCCGACGGGTTCATCAATAAGCCGTTCAAGATGGTTGACATTGAGAATATGTTGAATAGATTTTTCAAAGCCCGCATCTAACGGGAATTCCAATCAAGCTCAAAATCAAGCCTCCCTATAAATCTATCCAAATCATTCATAGGCAATCTGGGTCTAATACTATATTCTATGTCAAATCAATTTACGCAATAAAAAAGCGCCTCGATTAATAACCGGGGCGCTTCTATCAAGATTATATTACATCTATTTCGTCACAGGCTCCTGTTTGCCCGCCAGTACTCTCTCGAGACGTTCGAGGATGTACTGCTGTTCGGAATCATCGATAATCAACGGCGGTGAAATCCGAATCGTATGACCATGGCTGTCGTTGGCCAGCATATTCATATCCAGAAGCTGGCGGCAGAAGAACATAGCATCGCCGTTGTTGACCTCGATTCCGATAAAGAGCCCCTTGCCCCGAACCTCCTTAACATGCTCGGAGCGGGACGCGATATCCAGAATCTGCTTCTTCATATACTCGCCTTTGCGAGCAGACATGCCCGAAAGATCCTCTTCCTTGAAGACATCCAACGCCGCATTGCCCGCGACCATGGAAAGCGGATAATGACCGTATGTGGAACCGTCGGAACCCGGCGAGAATGCCATATGCATCAAATAAGCATTGGTAACCAGTACAGAGAGAGGAACCAGTCCGCCCGAAATAGCCTTGCCCAGAACCACCGCATCGGGAATAACACCTTCATGCTGGAAAGCGAAGTCCTTACCGGTACGTCCCATTCCAACCTGAATCTCGTCAGCGGTAAGGATCAAATCGTATTTATCGCAGATTTCACGCAGGCCTTTCATGAATCCCGGAGGAGGAACATACATTCCGCCCTCGCCCTGCATCGGCTCAACCAGTATGCCACAGGTATTGGGCGTCACCGCTCTTTCGACCGCATCCAGATCACCGAAGGGCACCTCGATAAATCCCGGAGTCAGCGGCCCAAAACCCTCTTTGTATTTCTTGGCCGTAGAGAAGGAGATTACCGTGATCATCCGGCCGTGGAAATTATTCGCGAATGTAATAATCTCCTGCTTGCCGTCGGGAATTCCCTTGTTCTTGAATCCGTAATACCGCATCAGCTTAATAGCAGTCTCTACAGATTCGACTCCGCCGTTTTTTGCCATAGCCACATTGCCGCTCTCACCAAAACGTGTACCAAGCTGGGGAAGCAGCGTACAAAGTTTTTCCAGAAAGCGTGACTTAACATCGGTGAAAATCACATTGGAAATCACCGAACCCATACCCTCCTGCAGAGCCTTAACCAAGGCAGCTACGATTTTGGGATGGTGATGTCCCGGATTGGCGGCGCTGTAAGCGGCCAGACAGTCAAGGATTTTTGTACCGTCCTGAGTGTAAAGCCAGGCGCCTTTGGTTTTGCGAATTACGGTTTTCAGCCGGTTATAATGGTGGGCACCGTATTTCTGATCGAGCTCAATAGCATCGATATCTTTTAAGTCTGTCAACCCGATCATATCTCTCTCCTTATTCCTCAGATCGTCGTCATCATAGTCACTACAAAGGTCAGTGGCTATATGTTCCCGCCTTCACAAGGCCTTAATCTATATACGTCCAATTCCGGTTTTGTCAAGTGTTGTAATCCAAAATTTTTTAACGGCTTACGGGAATTTTCTAAAGCAATTTACAGGGGATATATCGGCAGAAATTAATCGAAATATAACCTATTATTACTCATAATGATCCGTTGTTACAAACTTACGTTACAGTAATATTTTAGAGAGAAATCGGAGCTCATTTGTCCTCTAAATTTCCGGAGCTTCGGCACCGAAATTCGCCCATTCCTCCTTGGAAGGTCCGCATACCCCGGGAACTTTCAGACCGGCCTGACGCATTAAAACCGTCATCTGTCCGCGGTGATGAGCCTGATGTACCACCAGAATATAAAGCGCAAACCCTTTTTTCCACTTCAGGCCGTACATATCATCTTCCTTGAGCAAGTCATCATCACTCCACTTCGATTTGATTTCGCTTATGAGCTGCTCCGAGGCATCCTTGTAAGCATCAATTATCTTCACCAGGCTGTCCGGCACCGGATCGTCCTCCTTGATGCCTCTGAACTCCAATCCGGTTCGGGATATCATTTCGGGAATAGTCAGCACAATGTGCCAGGCTATTCGTCCAATGTTTCTGTGATCATCTGCGACAGACTGAGAGAGTGACTCCTGCGTCAGGGATTTCATCACATTGATCATATTCTCCGACTCACTTTTCCAGATAGACTCAAAGTCTTCAATGCTTTTGAACATGTTTCCCCCTGTATGGGATGGTTGATTATGCAAGCTTGCTTTGGGGAATATACGACTCGGGGCGAATTCTGTAAATCATTTATGCGGGCAAATAAAAAAGCCTGTCCGTTGACGGGCAGGCTTTAAAAGAAGACTCTCTTATTTTTAACGCCACTGGCTGGAGCGCATTTTCTTCAGATAAGTCTTGTTCTTTCTCAGACCGAGGTCGCCAGCTTTGGCCTGCACCGAGGAAACAGTGCGGCGGAACTTGCGGGCGATGTCCTTGGTCGGGGTGTCTTTGTAAATCTTTCTGAGGGTCTTTACCTCAGTCGGTGTCCAGGGTTTGCCATTGGCCCAGCGCTTTTTGCTGGAACGGTTCCACTTGGTGGAACTCTTGGAGGTGTAGCGAGTGCTTCTCCTGACCGGCATATCCTTACTCCTTTGTTTAGGTTAATGCGGCCATGGCGGTCGAATAATCAATGTACTATCCGATCCGGCATGGAGTTATTTAATATGTTCTTAGCTTACTATTTTATTCGGCTTGCGGGCTTAAAGCTTTAACCGTAAACTGATGCTAATCGATTGTGCAGGTTCATATTATGGGATAAATCCCATAATCCTGATATCTGCCCTTCTATATAAGTCTTTGCAAGATATAAAATTGCAAAATCTAAATGGGAGCTGTGAACACTATACTTTAGATTTAGCTGCTTCAAAAAAAATTGAAATTAAGGCCGATTTAGAGAGCTAAACAGGAACAAAAACAGTTTCACGTGGTTGTCATAGGACTAATACATCAAAAGATTTGTATAAGGCAAGGCTTGCTTTTGAACGAAGATATGATTATATTGCAGTTTGCCTGTCAAGTTCTTTGAACTCAGAAAATATTTTTTCTAATCGCCTCAAATGTTTTCCAAGGTAATCTTGATATTTATTTGAATGGCGGACTTGGATGTAAATGTTAATTCAAGTTCTCAAGATTTGAGAGCTAATACCGAAAGAATACAGGGGATGTAATTCATCAGAAACTCTTCGGCATATTTACAGTATAACAAGTAAGCCCTGCGATAATAAGCTGATAAGAGAGTCAATCATGAAAAAGTTTCTAATCATTGTCACAGCGATTATTTTCATTTTCCCCGCCCTTCTTTCGGCGGACAGGATACTAATTCCTATGGATCATACCCAGAACGATCATCTCAAGGCCTACGGTGTGGCTTTCTACTGTCTTCAGCAGGGCTACAAGGTGGAATGGCTTTTGAACTTTAGAGCCGGAGCATTCCTGACACCCAGCAGGGAAGACATCGGAGAAATATGTCTTTTGCGAGGTGTGAGTTACGAAACGATCCCAAACTCCGAAGCGGAAAATATATACAGAACTATCGAGACCGAAAATATGGAGGTCATTCTTCTGGAAAAACCTCCCGAGGTTGCGATCTACTCTCCGCCCAACAAGGAGCCCTGGGATGATGCTGTGACTCTGGCATTGACATATGCCGAAATTCCCTACACCACACTCTGGGACGAGGAGATGCTGGAGGGTGATCTGGAAAAATATGACTGGCTGCACTTGCATCACGAGGATTTCACGGGACAGTTCGGAAAATTTTACGGCGCGTACCGCAACGCGGAATGGTACAAGCAGGAAGTTGCCACCAACGAGATCGCGGCCAAGGCTCTTGGATTTCGCAAGGTGCCGGAACTAAAGCTGGCAGTGGCCAAGACAGTGAAGGATTATATCTATCGCGGTGGATTCGTCTTCGCCATGTGCTCTGCGCCGGAGACTATGGATATCGCTCTGGCGGCGGAGAACACAGACATCGTTCCACGTGAATATGACGGCGACCCAATAGATCCAAACTGCCAGAAAAAATTAAGCTATGAAAATTGTCTGGCATTCGAAAACTTTACGATCTCTTTAAATGCCCTGGAATACAGGCATTCGGATATCGACACATATCCCGAGAGAAGCAATTACATAAAAAATCAGGACATGGATTATTTCCGGCTCTTCGATTTTTCAGCAAAACTCGATCCGGTCCCTACCATGCTCGTACAATGCCATCTGGGACAGATCAGGGGTTTCATGGGACAGAGCACCGCTATGCGCAAGTCGCTCTTGAAATCGCATGTCACCGTGCTGGCGGAGGTCGAGGGCTTTGATGAGGTGAGATATATTCATGGCAATTACGGAAGAGGGACCTTTACATTTCTGGCCGGGCACGATCCCGAGGATTATATGCACATGGTGGGCGATCCGCCCACAGATCTGGAGCTGCATAAAAATTCACCGGGCTATCGTCTGATCCTGAACAATATCCTTTTCCCGGCCGCAAAAAAGAAAGAACGTAAGACCTGATTTTCAGGCACTTAAATGCCGTCCGGCTGTTATTGAGAGTAGCAGCACAAGTTTTATCTACCTGATTTTTTAGGGAAATATAGGCAGAAATTTAAGGAAAATTAGAGTTGCATCGCATAAAATAAAACGTATATTTTGCGATTCTCTTAATTCGAATCTTAAGCCCAAAAGGCGTATTATACCAGTTTACAAGGAGAATTGGATTGTTTGATTCAAATCTATCGATGATAGTATCCAACCGGCAGAAAGGCAGACCGATCGCGACAGAGCTGGAAAATCTGGGCATAGTTCTTCGTTACGCTAACCTGAAATCGGGAGACTTTCTAATTTCGGAGAAGATTGCGGTGGATATCATGAACGCTGATGAGTTCATCGAATCCGTCAACAACAAGATGTTATTCAGAAAGCTTATCGATTTCAAGCGTGACTTTCCCGAGGCGGTTTTCATACTTCAGGGATTCATCGCCCTGAACGGTAAGATGAATTCGCCCAAGATCAGAAGCGCAATCTCCTACATCACGATTTTAAATCGTATGCCGATTATCATGACAACTGATGCCAAGGATTCGGCGCAGTACCTCAATCTTCTGGTACGGCAGGCGCAACACGGCCTGACCATGGAGAGCCGCGATTCTGACAGCAGGAAGAAGGAGAGGTACTCCTCGCTAAAGGAGGCACAGGTTGCGGTTTTATCGGCGTTGCCGGAGGTTGGTTCAGCGACGGCAGAAGCCATTCTGACCCAGTTTGGATCACTGTCAAAGGTATTCAAAGCTTCAGCTTCCGACCTGATGAGGGTCGGCGGAATCGGCCGTAAAAAAGCCGAGAGATTAGTTAAGGTATTCGAAGCAAAGTATCGCAAGCAAAAGTAGACAGCGTTGCTTCAAACACAGCCATTTGGAATAACTGAACTTCGTTCTTTTCCAAAAAGACTGACCAACTAATAATCCAGGGGCTAATAGTTTCCCATTACGGGACCGCGGATTGGTGTACCTATTCCTTCCAGTCGGCAATAAAGATATTGGTCTCACCCGGTTCGGATTGATTCCTGTTTGATGCGAACACAAGTTTTTTTCCGTCATGTGAAAACATCGGAAAACCGTCAAACTCCGCTTCGAAGGTGATTTGCTTTAAGCCGCTGCCATCGACATTAATCATAAAAAGGTCGAAATTGCGTCCGCCTTCATGATGGTTTGAAGCGAAAATAATCCGTTTGCCGTCGGGATGAAAGTACGGGCAGAAATTGGCGCCGCCCAGATTTGTCACCTGCCTGCGCTCTGTACCGTCGGCGCGTATCACGTAGATCTCAAGCTTGCCGGGACGAATCTGGTTTTTGGATAAATTATATTTATAATCCGCAATCTCGGCCGAGTCTTTGGGGTGATGCGCGCGGTAGACCAACCACTCGCCGTCCATCGAGAAAAACGCCCCGCCATCATAACCGAGTTCTTTGGTAATCCGCTTTTGATCACTGCCATCGGGATTCATTGTATAAATATCGAGGTCACCTTCACGAAGCGAGGTAAAAACAATCTTGCTGCCGTCCGGAGAATACACTGCCTCGGCATCATAGCGTGGATTTACAGTTAAACGCTCGAGGTCAGAACCATCCGGATCAGCCCGGAAAATATCATACCCGGGATAAAGTGACCATACATAACCGTGCGACATATCCGGCGGCGGGGGACATTCGCTGTCTGCCAGATGAGTGGAGGCATAAACAATCTTCTCACCCTCCGGTGCGATAAAGGCGCAGGTTGTCCTTCCTTCTCCGGTCGAAACAAGCTTCTTATCCGAACCGTCGAAATTCATCATGAATATCTGGTCGCATTCAAAGCTATCGCGGGTTGACTGAAATATCAGCTTATCTCCCTCATAAGAAAAATAGGCCTCTGCATTTTCACCGCCAAAGGTCAACTGCTGAATGTTTGCTAAATAATTTTCCTCGCCCGGTCTTAAAAGATCTCCGGCTGTATCAACCGATGAATCCTCATCCTGATTCTGAGCCTCCTCTCCCCCGCATGCCAAAATCAGGGCCAATGCCAAAAATAAGGTCACATTAATAAAGATAAATCTATTTATAATATTTCTATGCATACGATACCTCGTCCTCAATAACTACGCCTGTTTTCAATGTCTTAGAGACCGGACATTTCCCGGGAATCGACATCAGTTTCTGTTTTTCCTCATCCGAAAAATCACCGCTGATTTCAACCGAGCGCTTAATATGTTCGATATGGCTTCTGGGGTCGCCCTCCTCACAGGCCTTGCAGTCCTTGATATGCATGCGATTGTATTCCAGGGTCACCTCACACCCAGTCAGATCGAGCTTTTTGCGGTCGGCATACCATCTGATAGTCATAGCGGTGCAGGCCGCCAGCGATGCCAGAAGCAGATCATACGGGTTAGGGCCGGTATTATCACCGCCCGCCTTCTCAGGCTCGTCGGCGGTCAGATCATGCTCCTGCATATGGATTTCGGTTGTAAATTTCTTTCCCAGCGTTGCGGTTATAACTTTCATTCCGCTCCTCCCAATTCGACAGATTTTTTATAAGCTGTCTATGACTTTCTGCAGCCTGTTTCTTACCTCACCGGCGATTTCACCCAACGACTCGTTTTTTACCGCAGCCATCGATTCCATAGGATCGACCGCCGAGACCTCAACTTTGCCCTCGGGATTGACCTGCACGATAACATTACAGGGCAGCATGGTACCGATCTTGTCTTCCTTCTGCAGGGCCTGATGAGCGAACTCCGGGTTGCAGGCGCCCAGGATTCTATAGTCGCGGAAATCCGCATTCAGCTTCTGCTTCAAAGTATCCTTGACATCAATCTCGGTCAAAACTCCGAAGCCCTCGGTTTTCAATGCGTCGGTTGCACGCTGGATAGCGTCATTGAATGAATAGTCTACAGTTTTGCTAATGTGATAAGGCATCTCGAATCTCCTTCCCTCTTTTTTTGGTATGATAGCCGATTCATATATAAATATGAACCATAAATTTTATTTTCTTTGCAAAATAAAGTTACTATACAGTTACTCATTCGTATAATGAGTAATGCTTTCAAAAAGTTCATTCGGGAATATATGATTTTAAGACTAACGATTATTATTCTTTTTCTTGCGGGAATTCCTGCAATCCTTGCCTCAGATCCTGAGCAAGATATTATAGGCGCCTCTGAGGATCTGAAACTGCGCAGGATTTCCCTTACCAATCCGACTGATTCTCTCGAATACGATCTGTATATCCTCACAATCGATCCCGATCTTTATGAATTCGATCTTCTGGCGGCAATTGAAATTGATTCGGTATCAAGAACTCCCTCTCAGTGGTGTTCCGAATTCGGATATGACCTCTGCTTCAACGCCGGTATGTATGCCGCAGATGAAATCACACCGCTTGGATATTGCAAAAGCAATGGGCACATCCTGAATTCGAGGGTCAATTATCACAAAGCCGTATTGGCCTTCGATGCGACGGATGATACCATCGCACCTGTTAAAATAATCAACAGGGGCTGTGAAGATTTCGATTCATTCGAAAATAGTTACGGCAGTATGGTTCAAAGCGTTCGTATGCTGGGATGCTCGGGAGGCAATGTCTGGAAGCAGTCGAATAAAAAACACAGCATCCTGGCGCTCGCGACAGACAGCACTGGTTCGGTCTCCGTGCTTTTTACCCAGGCCCCGCTTTCGGTTTATGATTTCATTAATAATATAATCGTACTTGAATTCGGTTTCGACGAAATGATTTATCTTGAGGGGAGCATTCCGGCCAGTTTGTATGCTAATACTGATGAACTCAGATTTAGTATCTCCGGGGCGGCTGAGGATTTGTGGCCGCTTAGAATATCAGGTTCCGGACTAAAACGGCTGCCGAATGTGATTGCGGTCAGAAAAAAGGAAGGCGGTAAATAGAGATATGTTTTATGATGAAATCTCGGAGTATTATGACCAGATGATTCCGATTGAAAAGCGAATTGCCAACCTCAAAAAACAACTGGCCCCAATTCTGGAAAAAAATGACATAAAGACAGCCCTGGATGTCGGTTCAGCCACCGGAGCAACCTGTATCGCATTGGCTGAACTTGGAGCCGAGACAGTTGGAATTGAGCTTTCCTCGAAGATGATTAAAATTGCCCGCAATCATGCCAGTCAGGCCGGGCTAAAAATCAAATTCAAAAAGGCCGACATGACAGAGAATCAGCCCGGATTCCAAAAGCGTTTTGATGCTATCTTTGTGGTTGCCAATACGACATCCCACCTTCTGGATAAGAAATCACTTAATAAAGCTATTGCAAATTTCAAAAAATGGCTGACTCCGGGCGGGATTTTAGTGATACAACTTTTGAACTACCACAGGATATTCAGAGATAGAAAGCGAATTGTTAAAATATATAATAATGAAGAAAAAATATTCATACGCTTTTATGATTTCGGCAAAGATTTAATCAATTTCAATCTTCTCACGGTAGAAAATGAAACCGGAGTCTGTGATTACGAGTTAAGCTCGGTGCCGCTTCGCGGCTGGAAAGCTAATGAAATCATAGATGTGATAAGGAAAAAGGGACTTGTTTCTATTAAAAAGCAGGGGAATTTCAAGGGCGCGAGATTCGATCCGGCAAATTCCAACGATCTAATCCTCATTTCGCGCAAATAATAAACTGAATCCTTGTCCCGGATCAGTAAACTCGCTGTATTCATATTGAAACCGTCTAAACATGCCATTGCCATAAATATTTTTTCTCCATTTTACATTCCTCGCCTAAAATCTAATCTCTGCTTTCCGATAAAAAAAATAGCTCTGGTGAATACTATCGGGGACAAAAAAGGAGGCCTAAATAGATTTTGGGGATCGTCTATGCACGTGAAATCATATGACTGACATCGGGGCTTACCAGTTAAGAAAAACGATTATTGCACGAAAAGAAAAATAGTAAGCAATACATTCCGGGAGGAAATATGACAGTATCAACAACCGAAGCCGAAACCTCTGCCGATTTCAAACAGGCTACGGCGGCAGGCGAGGATCTTCTTCAGCTCGTTTCCTTCAAGCTCGGCGAAGAGGAATTCGGCGTTGATATCCTGAAGGTGCAGGAAATCAACCGCCTGGTGGATATCACTAAAGTTCCCAGGGCGCCGGGTTTTGTAGAGGGCGTAATCAACCTGCGCGGCAAGGTAATACCTATTATTGACCTGAGAAAACGTTTCGGCCTTGATCTTAAGGAGCACGACAAAGACACTCGAATTGTTGTTGTCGATATCGACGGCAGTATAATGGGCATGATAGTAGATGCGGTTTCAGAGGTCCTGAGGCTTCCCACATCCACGATTGAACCGGCTCCGGAAATCGCAACCTCAATCGACAGCGAGTATATCCGCGGCGTTGCCAAGCTCGAAGACCGTCTGCTGATATTCCTTGACCTTTCCAAGGTATTCTCTCAGCAGGAACGGCAGGCTTTGAGCCAGCTTTAGGATTGCCTAATCCGGGGAGTATTGTGCTCCCCGGATTAGCTAAATGGGAAACACAAGATCACTTCCGAGAATTGACACATTTTGTAAATCGAGTACCTGAAAGACAATCACAACATGATCTTTTTCATCTTATTCTGTTTATACAGAGATTAAAAAGAGCGCTATACGGGCAGATGGCATCATAAGCCGGATTTAATCTGCACAAGTTCGGCGCAGAAAATGGGGTTATAAAATGGGGAGCCGTATAAAAGATCGTAAGGATCTGTTGTGGGAGAATCTAAGTCTGAAAAGATTATTAGATGCAGCCGCACCCTTATGCCATATTGATAGATCCCAAAACGTGATTTATGCAAACAAGGCATTTACCTCACTTACAGGATTAAGGAAAAAAAATGTTATTGGTGAAAAATGCCATAATATCTGGAAATGCAATTTCTGTCGTACTGACACTTGTGCAGTACTTCAAATTCTCAGGGAAAATAATTTATCTCGCTACGACTTCAGCAAAAAGCTCGGCGATAAAAATGCTATCATTTGTGATATCATCGCTGTACCGAATCACGACTCACAGGGGAACATCGATGGAATTGTTCAAAGTGTGATCAATATATCCAATCATTGTGAACCATATGATATCAACAGAACTCTCATAGATAATTATTTTGATCTTTCTCTGGTAATATCGACTGAGGGGGCGATTATAAACATAAGCGAATCAAGCGCGCAGGCCCTGGGCAAAACCCCTGAGGATCTGCTGGGAAAAGATTTCTGGAACAGCTTCCCAAACAGGTTAAACGGTGTGCAGAGAGAATGTCTGGATGAGGCGGTTCGCTTTTCAACCCCGGTCAGATTCGAGAGATCTCGCGACGACAGATGGTTTGAATTTTCCATGTATCCCCTGCCCGATGCTCAGGGAAATATATCCAGGGTAGCAGTCTTCTCAAAAGATATAACAGACCGCAAAATCGCCCGAATTAGGCTGAAGCAAGCGTACGATAAATTGAAGGTAGAGCGTCACGCTCTGGAGGAAAAAAACATAGCGCTCAAGCAGATGATAAAAGTCGTGTATGAAGAGAGACGAAACATCGGACAGACTATAAAAAAGAACCTCGATAAATGCGTGCTGCCGCACATGCATAAACTGGAACAAAGCATACCAGGTCAGGATCGGTTATTTATGCGCCAATTAAGAGAGTCTTTGAATAATCTGCTTTCCCCGTTTATCAGCAATCTTGAAAACTCTTATCAAAAGCTGACGCCTCGTGAATTGGAGATCTGCCGCCTGATTAACCAAAATCTCACCTCAAAAGAAATAGCATCAGCCCTGAATACATCGGAAAGTACTGTGAAAAACCAGCGTAAGTCTATTAGGAAAAAACTTCGCATTTCCGGCAAAAAAATCAATCTGACATCTATCCTGTCGCAGTTGGAATCCAAATAAATCCTTTCAAAAAGGGCTATATTTTATAGCCCTTATATAGACCATCATTAACCCTCTCTTACAGGCTCAGCTGCTCCGATAAATCTAATAAACATCATCCAAGAAGTGTAATTTCACTTAGAGCGCCGTCAGGGAAACCAGTGAATGTGCTATAGAAGTTGCGGATTGATTCCAAAGGAATCTACAAAAAAATCAAACAACGGGGGCAAAAAAGGAAGGGGTAAATATGCAGCCGAAAACAAAAATAGAATCTTTAAATCGGCTCAGTTCAAAAGCATCACAAGGGAGGACTTATGAAAAGAATTAATATCTATGTACTGCTGACAGCAATGGCATTGCTTATGCTGACATCAGGGGCATTTGCAAAGCCCAGCCCCGATGAGGCTCTGCAAATGCTCAAAGAGGGCAATACACGCTTTGTCGAGGGAAAAAGTCAGCATTCTCACACTGACGCACAAAGATTAAAACTAGCTGGCAGGGAAAACCAGGGCGACTATGCTTACGCCACGGTCATTACCTGCTCAGACTCACGAGTTCCTGTGGAACGTATATTCGATGCTGGAATCATGGACATTTTCGTAATTCGTGTTGCGGGAAATGTCTGTGATGTAGATGAGGTAGGCTCGATCGAATACGGTATTTCGCACGTTAACACTCCCGTTTTTGTGGTTCTGGGACATACCCAATGCGGGGCGGTGACGGCAGTAACACATGCTGTTCAGGGTACCGGCCATGCCCTGGAAAGAAACATCCCGCCTCTGGTAGATAACATACAGCCCGCAGTAGAGCGTGCCATAGATATGCATCCTGCAATCCACGGCGATGACATTATTCCTTACGCCATCGAGGAAAATGTCTGGCAGGGTATTGAGGACCTTTTTATGAAGAGTCCCTCAACCCGAAACGCCGTGAGAGACGGAAAAGTCAAGATTGTGGGAGCCATTTATGATGTGGGTAAAGGTACTGTCGAGTGGCTGCCCGAATACAAAGTTGGCCGGATTCTGGCAAGTGTGGAGTCAAATCAGTCCAGGGCAATGAATGCGATGGCAGGCGGTCATGACAGCTCGCATGGCTCAACTATGGCATTCAGCAGTGACAGCCATGGTTCATCGCACGGTTCCGCCTCCTCCAGCCAGGATCACAGTTCTTCCGCATCTTCCAGCTATACAGGCTCAACTGGCGAATCAAGTCATTCCTCAGCATTTGCTTCAAGTGAATATGAAGTTGAAAAAGCTCTTACGGACAATTGGTGGTTCTGGGCCATTATTCTGGGTATTATTATCGGTGCGGTCGTCACAGCCCTGAGGAAGGCCGACCAGGGAAGATTCAAGCTTAGTCTGAGGGCGAAAATTCTTTCCGGTTTTGGTGTCGTCCTATCTTTGCTGGCATTGGTAATTCTTATTTCCAGCACAAAAATGCAAAGCCTCGGCGTCAATGTTAAGGAAATGGCAGAGGTCTATATACCGATTGTGGAGAAACTTGCCCAGAGTGAATCTTATGCCATAGATCAGGAATTGCAGTTAAACGCATATCTTATAGAGAAAAGTGAAAATAAGTATATGGCCTTTGAGGAAGCCAACAAGCTTATAGAGGATGATCTTCGAGAGGTTGAACGTTTAATTGCCGGCAATGAATTCCTCAAAAAGATGGGCTGGGAGTCAAAAGTAAAGAGTCTCGAAAATGAGCACAAACAATTCTATTCCCACGCTGAAGAGATATTCCGCAAAGTAAAATCCGGAGATTCCGGCCATGAGTTTATGGCTAAGTATCATAAAGTCGAAAGCGAGGGGAATGATTTTGTTCATCATATAGATGAACTCCTGATAGGTGTGGAACATGCCCTTGACAGCGTTTCACATACGGCAGAAGCATCTGAAAAAATCGGCCTGAATTTGATTATTCTGTTGGGCCTTGGAGCGGTTGTACTTGGAGTATTGATAAGCTGGATAATATCAGGCTCAATCTCCAAAGCTATCAGCAAAATTGTTGACCAGACCGAGAAAGCCAACAGTGAATTTGTGCAGTTTGCCGATATAGTCGAAGCCATTGCGGAAAATGACTTGACCCGGCCAATCGAACGGTCTGAAATAGAAGACACAGGCATTCGATCCAAAGATGAGATCGGTATCCTGGCTAATTCCACCAATGAGGTATTAAATGTCAAAAACAGGATGGGCGACTCGCTTTCAAAGATGACGGAAAACCTGAAAACCATGATAGTTCAGCTTTCCGATAATGCGGAGCAGCTTGTATCGGCCGCAAGTGAGGTCGCATCTTCTTCAGAACAGATGTCACGCGGCGCTCGTGAACAGTCCAATCAGGTAACTCAGGTTTCCACTGCTATCGAGGAGATGACAGCAACTATTCTGCAGTCCTCCAAAAACGCCGGAGAAGCGACCGAGGCATCCAAGGGCGCCTCTGATACAGCGACAGGCGGCGGCCAGATTGTATCCGACACCATTAAGGGTATGCAGAATATCGCGGAAACTGTCCGTACTTCAGCAGATTCAATCGGTAAGCTCGCCAAATCGGCCGACCAGATAGGCGAAATCATAAGCGTTATTGATGATATCGCCGATCAGACCAACCTCCTGGCCCTGAATGCCGCTATCGAGGCTGCCAGAGCCGGAGAGCAGGGCCGTGGCTTTGCGGTTGTCGCCGACGAGGTGAGAAAGCTGGCCGAACGCACCGGCCGGGCTACCGGCGAAATCACCGACATGATTAAGGGTATCCAAAATGAAACCAATGATGCCGTTCAATCCATGGAATCAGGTATAACCGAGGTGGAAAGCGGCCGAGAACTGGCCGATAAAGCCGGAAACAGCCTGAGCGAAATCGTGAATATGTCTCAGCAGGTTGTGGATATGATTCAGCAAATCGCCACAGCATCAGAAGAGCAATCGGCCGCGGCTGAACAGATATCCAAAAATGTTGAATCTGTCTCGGCAATAACAAAGCAGACCGCAAGCGGAGCAGAGCAGTCGGCCTCTGCAGCCGAGGAACTCAACCGCCAGGCTGATGGCTTGAAAACCATGGTTTCAAGATTCAAAATAGAATCCTGAAAAGTCACTCAATACTAATCTGAATACTTTATTAAGAGGGGCATTGCAATGCCCCTCTTCTTTCTTATCAAAACCGAATTCAATATGAAAGCAACAAATTCACAATATTAGATCGTATAGTATATTTACAATCTTTACACTAAAAATTAAAGCTTTTAGTAAATCTGCCGAGAAACACACTATACCCGATAAAGATACTAAGGTTTGAGTGAGCTTAAAAATTACATATAAATACTAAGCATCAGTGGAATCTATCCAAAGGAGGCAGAGTGAGTTGGAGGGATTTAAGAATTGGCATCAAGCTGGGCATTGGATTCGGGATAGTATTAATCCTGTTTGCCCTCTCGGGCATTATCAACTTTAATAATCTTAACGGCATTAAAGATGGCATCCATAATCTCACACAGGCGCAAAAAGATAAGGCCTTTATGATCGAAAAGGAGGTTGATCATTTTAAATGGGTGACAACCTTGAGCCAGATTTTTCTGGATGAACATGTTCATGAAGTAGGCGTTGAACTGGATGATCACAAATGCGGTCTGGGAAAATGGATGTATGGCGAAGCTGTTCAAAAACTTGCATCTGAAGATCCCGAGTTTGCCTCGCTGATCGAGGAAATTAAGGATCCGCACCATAAATTGCACGCATCAGCGGAAAATATCCAGAAGGTATACAAATCCGATGAACCATCAGCGCAGAAAAAGGCGCTGAATTTATTTCAGGATGAAACAAACGGCGCCCTGTCTGAGGTTCAGGCCAACCTGTCAGAAATCAGGGATTATTTTCAAAATCAGGCCAATACCTCAAATAAACAGATGCAGGCAGGAATCAGCAGTTCCGTGGTAACCATTATAATCGCCGCTTCTCTTGGGATTATTCTGGGATTGCTCGCGGCCGTGTTTATCACCAGAGGAATTGCCAAACCGGTTGCGAACATTTCACGCGTGGCCGACGGGATTGCTGTAGGTGAAATTGACCAGCAGATTGAAATCGAGAGCCGCGATGAGATAGGAAAATTAGCTCAGTCATTCAGAAAACTGATTGATTACATGAAAGAACTTGCAGTCGGAGCTGAAAATATCGCCAAAAACGATTTGACCGTGGAAATAAAGTCGAAATCCGAGAAAGATGTGCTTGGCAACGCATTTAAAACAATGAACGATAATCTGACAAAGATGGTGCGTCAAATCGGCGATAATGCCACACAGCTTGTTTCCGCCGCAACAGAAGTTGCCTCGACCTCGGAACAGATGTCGCGCGGGGCACAAGATCAGACCAATCAGATCACCCAGGTCTCAACCGCAATCGAGGAGATGACCGCCACAATTCTGGAATCCTCCAAAAACGCCGGCGAAGCCTCTGACGCTTCGAGATCGGCCTCCGACACTGCGGCTAACGGCGGGAAGGTAGTCTCGGAAACAATCGAGGGCATGCAGGGAATCTCAGAGGTTGTGAAGCAGTCCTCGGGCTCGATCGGCAAGCTTTCCGGTTCGGCCGAACAGATTGGCGAAATTATCAGCGTTATCGACGATATCGCCGACCAGACCAACCTTCTTGCCCTGAACGCCGCAATCGAGGCGGCCCGTGCCGGAGAACAGGGACGCGGCTTTGCAGTAGTTGCCGACGAGGTCAGGAAGCTGGCCGAACGTTCCGGAAATGCCACCAAAGAAATCACCGATATGATTAAAGGGATCCAGCGTGAAACAAGTGAGGCCGTGACCTCCATGGAATCTGGAATTCAGAAGGTGGAAAGCGGCCAGGAACTTGCCAACAAGGCCGGTTCCAGCCTGACAGAAATCGTGAATATGTCACAGAGTGTCTTGGATATGATCCAGCAGATCGCCACTGCTACCGAGGAGCAGTCAGCCGCGGCCGAGCAAATATCAAAAAGCATCGAGAGCATATCATCCGTTACCAGAGAAACCTCCTCGGGCGCCGAACAGGCTGCATCCGCGGCCGAAGAGCTTAACCGTCAGGCGGAAGGCTTACAGACCATGGTCGGTCAATTCAGACTTCGCGAAGTTGAAACTACCTAACCAGGATAGAACTCTCCCCTTGCAAGAGAAGCCGTCAATCGGCTTCTCTTTTTTTTAAATATATTTTTGCGATTAACGTATCACTCAGGAGATATAAATTCAAAAGGAAATTTATTCCAGAATTCGCTTGACAAAATAAGTGAAAAGACTTTTATGTAATACTTATTTTTGTGAAGAACGTCACAAAGCTCTGATGGCAGAACGGCGCTTTGTGAGGAGGTCACTTTGTTAGATAAATATCTTACCGTCGCGGTCTTTCTATTCGGCACAGTGGGCTTTGTTCTTGTAACTCTTTTCGTGGCAAAGCTATTACGTCCCGCGCGCCCCTCTGAAATAAAACTCCGGAACTATGAATGCGGTGAATCGCCGGTCGGATCGTCATGGGTGCAATTCAACATCCGCTTCTATATTTTTGCACTTTTATTTGTTATTTTCGACGTTGAAACCGTATTCATTTTTCCCTGGGCGGTCGTTTACCACACCCTGGGATGGTTCGGTTTTATTGAGATGACAGTTTTTCTGGCGATCCTGATTTACGGTCTGGTTTACGCCTGGAAGAAAGGTGTGTTGAAATGGGTATAGCATCGAAGATTCCAGTATATCTGGAGAAAGCTCCGGGCGGCGGAATCCTTACGACCTCGGTTGACAGAATTTTTAACTGGTCGCGTGCCTCATCACTCTGGTACATGTTATTCGGCACCGCCTGCTGTGCTATCGAGATGATGTGCACCGGCGCTTCCAGATATGATTTCGATAGATTGGGTATGATTTTTCGTGCCTCTCCGCGTCAGTCCGATCTGATGTTCGTGGCGGGCACCATCACACATAAAATGGCTTCGCGCGTGAAGATTCTCTACGAGCAGATGGCGGAGCCTCGCTATGTTATCGCAATGGGCGGATGTGCTGTCCGAGGCGGTCCTTTCTATTATGATTCTTACGCGGTACTGAAAGGCATCGATAAGGTTATTCCGGTAGACGTTTATATTCCCGGATGTCCTCCGCGACCGGAATCATTGATGGAAGGCTGCCTGAAACTCAGAGAGAAGATCAAAAAAGAGAAAATGGCCGACTGGAGTTCCGACAGTGCAGAATGAGCAACTGGTTTCGCAGCTTACGGAAAAATTTGGCGACAAGGTAGAAAAGATCGAATTACATCCCCCGCAGGCCGCGGTGGTTGTGGATAAATCCATTTTAGTCGAATTCTGCAAATACATGAAGGAAGATGAAAACCTTAAAATGGATTTTCTTTCCTCGCTATCGGCTGTGGATTATGTCGAGGATGGGATGGAGTTGGTCTATCATCTCTGCTCAATACAGTTGCGCCATAAAATAACAGTCAAGGTTAAGCTCGACAGGGAAAAACCGGAAGTGCCCACAATCAGGGACATTCATCCCGGGGCCGACTGGTTCGAGCGTGAGGCCTGGGAGCTTTTCGGTATTGATATAAGCGGACATCCCAATCTTAAGACATTCCTTCTGCCCGAGGACTGGGAGGACGGCTGGCCGATGCGCAGGGATTGGGAAGGCAATGATGATTTCGTTAAAATGCCCGAGTTTTAAATAGATGGACGAAAAAGAACTGAACATAGAAGAGCAGGAAAGGGACGAGCAAAATCCCGTAGCCAGGGACCTGCATACCGAGGAATTCCTGGTCAATATGGGTCCTCAGCACCCCTCCACGCACGGCGTCTGCCGTCTGCTTTTGACCATGGACGGGGAGGTTATTCTCAAGGTTGAACCGTATATCGGCTACCTTCACCGCGCCCTGGAGAAAATTTGCGAAAACCGCATTTACAAACAGATCACACCTTTCATGGATAGATTCGAATATGTCTCCTCCATGCTGGCCGACTGGGTTTATGCCCTTTGTGTAGAAAGAATCGGAGAGGTTGAAGTCTCTCCGCGCGCGGAGCATCTGCGTGTAATATTCGGAGAACTCCAGCGTATTGCCTCGCATCTGATCTACTGGGGCGTATTTGGCATGGATTTGGGTGCATTTACCCCCTTCCTCTACGGCCTGCGTGAACGAGAAATAATTATGGATTTGTTCGAGGAGACCTGCGGCCAGAGACTCACTTACAACTATATCCGGGTTGGCGGTGTTTCGCATGATATCAAGCCCGGTTTCGAGCAGAAATGCAAAAAATTCACCAAATATATGCGTGAGGTTCTTGAGGACTACGAAACGCTCTTAAATGAAAATCCGATCTTCCTGAGCCGTACAAAACAAATAGGAATCGCCCCGCCCGATCTTTCTGTCGCCTACGGTGTGTCCGGACCTTCGCTGCGTGCCTCGGGGGTAAAATATGATGTTCGCAAGGATGATCCCTACGGCTATTATGACAAATTCGACTTCGATATTCCCTGCGGAGAGAACTACGACACATGGGACCGCTATTATGCCCGTGTCTTCGAGATGCGTGAGTCCACTAAAATTATCGATCAGGCTCTGGAGGGCTTGCCGGAGGGCGATCCTACTTTTAAGATGAAACCCAGCTTCAAGCTCCCCGAGGGCGAGGCGTATGTGCGTATCGAATCCTCGCGGGGTGAGATGGGGTGTTATATCGTCTCCAAGGGCGAGAAGAAGCCCTATCGCTTGAAACTGCGCGGGTCATCGTTCAATAATCTGATGATTATCCCGGAAATCTCTAAAGGACTCAAGATTGCCGATCTGGTGGCAATCTTCGCTTCCTACGATATTATTATGCCGGAGGTTGACCGCTGATGATATTTGGTATCGAACTGCCTCAGATTATACTTTCTACTATATATTTTGCCGCCAGTCTCGGTGTGGTTTTGCTGTTTGCGCTGTTTTTGGTCTGGTGGGAACGCAAGGTCTCCGCGCATATTCAGGTACGCTTCGGGCCGATGATGACCGGTAAATGGCACGGCTGGTCGCAAACTCTTGCCGACGCCCTCAAACTCCTGCAAAAAGAGGACATTGTTCCGCGGGATGCTGATAAGGGCGTTTATTTCTGGGCGCCGGTTGTGGTGTTCGGCGCAACTATGATGACTTTTGTAGTAATCCCCTGGTCACCCAAATTTATCGCCGCCGACCTCAATGTTGGAATCCTTTACATAATTGCAATCACGACATTTACGATAATCAGTCTCTTAATGGCAGGCTGGGGATCGAATAATAAATATTCGCTTCTGGGCGGAATGCGTTCCGCGGCCCAGATCGTTTCCTACGAGGTGCCGCTGACGCTTTCGATCATGGGCGTTGTACTCCTGGCACAGTCGCTTTCGATGCAGGATATCGTGGCCGATCAGGATAAATTCTGGAACTGGAACATAATCCGGCAGCCACTGGGCTTTGTGGTTTACATAATTGCGGCCACCGCCGAGGTCAATCGTACTCCCTTCGACCTTCCCGAGGCCGAGCAGGAACTTGTGGCAGGATTCAATGTCGAATATTCGGGAATGAAATTCGCCATGTTCTTCCTGGCAGAATTCGTAAATATGTTCGTGGTCGCCGCTATCGCCACCACCCTTTTCCTGGGCGGATGGTGGGGACCGTTTGGAAACGAAAGTCTGGGATGGCTCTGGTTTGTATTGAAGACTCTGGGAGTTATCTTCGTATTAATGTGGTTCAGGTGGACTTATCCCCGTATGAGGGTCGACCATCTGATGGAATTTGCATGGAAATGGCTGTTGCCGCTGGCATTTGCAAACCTTCTGGCAACCGGCCTTATATATAATCTGGTTAAGTGATTATGGGATTTATAAAACAGGTCTTTTCAGGAATATACAATCTTGTTGCCGGACTTTTTGTCACCGGCAAGCATCTGGGAAGACATGCGATCACCCTGCAATATCCTAAAGAGCGCTGGGAGATGCCGGAGCGTTCGCGCGGAGTGGTTGTGCTTCTATCTAATCCCGAGACTGGTAAACTGAATTGCACAGCCTGCCTGCTTTGCATGAAGGCCTGCCCTACCGGCGCAATAATTATCGACAGGGAGAAAAATCCAGATACCAAACGCTGGGAACCGACCAAATTCGTGATCGACAATACGATCTGCGCCTTTTGCGGGCTTTGCGAGGAATCCTGTAATTTCGATGCTATTAAGCTGACAGGCAAATACGAGTTCTCGGTTTTCGATCAGGCTGAGCTGATTTATGATCTCGACAGGCTGGCGGAACTGGGACGGGATGTGAAATACACCCCTCGCAAGAAACCTGCGGCGAAAAAGAAAGCGGCCCAGAAAAAACCTCCGGCAAGCTCAAAAAAACCGGACGAGGGAAAAGAGGAAAAACCAGAGGATAAAGCAGCGGAAAAGGCTGAATCCAAACCGGCTGAACAGCCCGTGGAGAAACCTTCTCCAAAAGAAGCTGAGCAGCCTGTGGAAAATAAAGAGAAAGCCGAAGCGGCTGAAAATAAACCGGAAGAGAAAAAGTCCGAGAAGCCGGATGAACCAAAGCAGGGGAATCTGGATCTGGACAAAGAAAAAGATAAAAAGGATTCGGGGAACTGATGCTGGAAGGATCGACAGCGATAGCATTTTATATCATTTCCTTTGTGATGATCTTATCCGCCATAGCTGTGGTTACGCTCAAGAATATATTTCACGCGGCCTTATTCCTTGTCCTGACACTCTTCGCAGTAGCCGCGCTCTATATACTGCTCTCGGCTGAATTTCTGGCCGCGGTGCAGGTCTTGATCTATGTCGGCGCGATCTCGATTTTGATGATATTTGCAGTTATGCTGACCGCACAATTGACAAATTACAATATCAAGCAAACCAATGAACAATCACTGCCCGCGCTTTTGATATCGGTATGTTTTATCGGGATAACTATCTTTGCCATAGCAACCAACAACAAACTGGGCGGATTCCCGATCAAGGAGAACACCGAGATTGCAGGTTCGAACACCGCCAATCTGGGTCAGCTTTTGATGCGGGATTTCATCCTGCCTTTCGAGGTGGTATCGGTCCTGCTACTGGCGGCATTGATAGGCGCAATCGTGATTGCAAAGAGGGATAATTAAAAATGCAGGTGGAATTGATACACTTTCTTTGTCTGGCCGCGATTCTTTTCGGAATCGGCCTTTACGGCGTCCTGACCCGCCGCAATGCTATCGGGATTTTGATGTGTATCGAGCTGATGTTCAACGCAGTCAACATCAACTTCATATCATTCGCCAAATTCATAACTCCCGATAAAATCATCGGACAGGTCTTCGCCGTGTTTGTAATCGTAATAGCGGCCGCCGAGGCAACTGTTGGACTGGCTATTGTAATTTTGATATATAGGAATTTCAAGGATGTGTTCATCGACAAAATGAACATCATGAAGTGGTAGCTAAATGGTTGAGCATTTATGGACAGTACCGGCTATGCCTATCGTGGCATTTGCGGTAATAGTATTATTCACACGGTTCTCGGAAAAGCTTTCCAAGACTATATCGATCTTTGCTATCTCCTACGGATTTGTTTATTCGACGCTTACGCTAATTGAGACCCTGGGCAAACCCTCCGGTTTCGTGATCGATAAAGGTTTCGACTGGCTGGTGCTGGGCAGCTTCAAACTGCAAATCGGCATGTATGTCGACGGCCTGACAGTGGTTATGCTCATGGTGGTCACCATAGTCGCCTTGCTGGTACATATCTACTCAATCGGCTATATGAAAGGCGATCCCAGGACCTCGCGTTATTTCTCGTTCCTGTCGCTGTTCTCGTTCTCCATGCTGGGTCTGGTGCTGGCCAATAACTTCTTCCTGATCTTCTGTTTCTGGGAGCTGGTCGGTGTTAGCTCATACTTCCTGATCGGTTTCTGGTACGAGAAAAAATCGGCTTCCGATGCCGGCAAAAAAGCCTTTATTACCAACCGTATCGGTGACTTCGGCTTTATAATCGGCCTGCTTCTGACATTCTTTACATTCGGAAGCCTGGCCTACAGTGAGATCTTCGGGGCAGTACATCACGACCCTTCACATTTCGAGGCCGGAACTCTGGCCGCAATCGGAATCTTCCTGTTCGCCGGAGCGGTCGGCAAATCGGCACAGTATCCTCTGCATGTCTGGCTGCCGGATGCTATGGAAGGTCCTACGCCGGTATCGGCATTGATCCATGCCGCCACAATGGTTGCCGCCGGTGTCTATATGGTCGCCAGGGCGCTGGCAATTTATCATGCCTCCCCAGAAGCCGGAATGGTGGTGGCCTGGGTAGGCGGCATAACATCCCTGATGGCGGCTACTATCGGACTTGTGCAAAAGGACATAAAACGTGTGCTGGCCTATTCTACCGTATCCCAGCTGGGCTATATGATGATGGCCCTGGGACTGGGATCGTTCACCGCCGGGACATTTCACCTGATGACACACGCTTTTTTCAAGGCCTGCCTATTTTTGGGCGCCGGTTCTGTGATTCATGCAGTCCATGCCCAGGACATCTTCCGTATGGGCGGACTTTCCAAAAAGATGAAAGCGACATCGACGACGTTTATAATAGCCTCACTTTCGATTTCAGGAATATTCCCGCTCTCGGGATTCTGGTCCAAAGATGAGATTATAGCATCCGCCGAGGGCTATCTGCCTCTTCTGATCCTGGCAATCGTGGTGGCATTTATGACCGCCTTCTACATGTTCAGGCTCGTCTTCCTGACCTTCTTCGGCGAGCCGCGGGACAAAGAAGCTTACGAGCATGCCCACGAATCACCTAAGGTAATGACCTGGCCGTTGATTATCCTGGCCTTCCTATCGATATTTGCAGGATGGGTGGGGATTCCCTGGCTGCCCAAGGGCTTCAGCTCATTTGCTATCGACTTCGGCCATGGCGCCCATCATCCGCATTTCAACTTCCTGCTGGCGGGAATCTCAACTGTGGTGGCCTTAAGCGGCATATTCCTGGCATACATGATGTATATTCGCAGATCGATCGACCATGTCGCCATTGGTCAAAAATTCAGCGTTCTCTATAAATTCCTATTCAATAAATGGTATTGGGATGAAATTTATGACGCCGGGGTAATCGGGCCAATCTTATGGTTCGCGGAATTCCTGGCGAAATTCGATAAATGGGTTATCGACGGTATAGTAAACTTCATGGGTAAGTTCACCCTGGTCCTCTCCTGGCTGCACAACCTGTTCGATAAGTATGTAATCGACGGCGCCGTGAACGGTACAGGATACACAGTCAAGGGAATCGGATGGCTCTTCAGCCGTGCCCAGACAGGCCGTCTGTATAACTATGCCTTTATTATTGTACTTGGAATTGTGGTAATCTTGATAGTTAAGCTTTTCTGATATTAGGAAGCTAAGAGGAGGAGTGCATAGCGATGGAATCTTTTTCGTTCCCGATCTTGACGCTGATGATCTTCATTCCAATAATCGGAATGCTGATCCTGGCGTTCTTGAAACAAAGCCAATTGCAGGCGATCCGGACGGTCTCGGCCGTATTTTCCGGAATACCGTTGGTTCTGGCAGTTGTTCTGCTGGCAAATTACGATCCGGGCGGCGGCTTTCAGTATGTTGAGAAAGTCTCCTGGATACCATCCTTGAATATTCACTATTTTCTCGGTGCCGATGGCATCTCCATGCCGATGCTGTTATTGACCGCACTCCTCTCATTTATCTCAATAGTAGCATCCTTTGGTATTGTCCATCGCGCCAAAGAATATTTCTTTTTCTTCCTGCTCTTGCAGGTCGGTATGATGGGCGTCTTTGCGGCCCTCGACTTCTTCCTGTTCTACATCTTCTGGGAAATCATGCTGGTGCCGATGTACTTCCTGATCGGTATCTGGGGAGGCCCCAGAAAAATCTATGCGGCTATCAAGTTCTTCCTCTATACATTGTTCGGCTCGATCTTCATGCTGGTGGGAATCCTGGTACTGTACTTCTTTGTAGTCGATCCGAGCACCGGAGCAAATATCTACACGCTTGATCTCACGATTCTGGCCCAGATGGCTCAGAACGGGGATGGCCTCTTTCTGCGTGAAGGCCTTCAGCTCATGGTCTGGATGTTCTTCTTCATCGCATTCGCGATCAAAGTACCGGTTTGGCCCTTCCATACATGGCTTCCAGACGCTCACGTTGAGGCGCCCACGGCTGTCTCGGTAATTCTTGCCGGCGTTTTGCTGAAAATGGGTATCTACGGACTTTTGAGAATATCATTCCCGATCCTGCCATACGGCACCGATTATTTCTCGAATTTCATGGCGGTGCTGGGCGTGATCGGCATTATATACGGCGCGCTGGTATCAATGGCGCAAAAGGATTTGAAAAAACTTGTGGCCTACTCCTCGGTTTCCCATATGGGCTACTGCCTGCTGGGAATGAGCGTCTTCTCCCATTTCGGACAGGAGTTTATCGTGGGAATATCGGGGGCTATGTTCCAGATGGTCTCGCACGGCTTGATCACAGGCGCACTCTTCCTGCTCGTGGGCGTGCTCTACGACCGCGCCCATACACGTGAGATCGCAGCCTTTGGAGGTCTCTGGACCAAGGTGCCGGTTTACGGCTCGCTGATGACATTCTTCTGTATGGCTTCGCTTGGTCTGCCGGGATTATCCGGATTTATCTCCGAATTCCTGGTATTCATAGGCGGCTTTGCAAAATACAAAGTCCTGACCGGGATAGCTGTACTGGGCGTGGTTCTGACCGCCGGATATTTCCTGAGGATGATCCAGAAGGTCTTCCTGGGGCAGTTCAATATCAAATGGTCAGACCTGACCGAGATAAACTTCCGGGAGATATTCACAGTAACTCCTCTGGCAATACTAACCCTTTTAATCGGCATTTATCCGAGAGTTTTATCATATATGATGGATGACACCCTGATCGATCTCTCCAACAGGATTATTGACGGTGTCAATATCGTTAAAGGGATAATAGGATGAATTTAAGATTCGACATAATGATACCGGAGCTGTTTCTTTTCGGCTGGGCCATTGTTGTACTAACTGCCGACCTGTTTTTCATAAAGGAAAAGAAAAATGCCCTGCTCTATATGTCCCAGTTCGGATTTTTGGCGGCTGCGGCGCTTGTGATCTTCACCCCTACCGGCCCCAATGAAGTGGGGTTCGGTTATATGTTCTATAACGACACCTTCGCTTCATTCTTCAAGATCGTGATTCTTCTGGCCGGATTCATGGCTGTCAGCTCATCATTCGAGGCCGTCCAGAAATCAATCGAACATAAGGGTGAATTTTTCGGACTTGTCATTATGTCGGCTGTGGGGATGATGTTCCTGGTCTCCTCGACTGAGCTTGTCTCACTCTATGTGGCGCTTGAGCTCTCGACCATACCGCTCTTTATCCTGACGGCATTCCAGAAAAGATATCTGAAATCATCCGAGGCCGGGCTGAAATACCTGATTCTCGGCGCACTTTCCTCTGCCCTGCTTTTGTACGGCATGAGTTTCATGTACGGCATGACCGGCACGACCGTTTTGCTTGCCGGTTCTATCACCATGCTTTTGAACAGCGCCAACGTACATTACGGCCTGATACTCTCTCTGGTATTGGTTGTGGCGGGTCTGGGATTCAAGCTGGCCCTGGTGCCCTTCCACATGTGGGCGCCCGATGTTTACGAGGGAGCCCCGACACCGATCACCTCATATCTGTCGGTGGCATCAAAGGCTGCAGGCCTGGCCGCTCTGACGCGAATTGTATACGGCTTCTATACGGTCGGTACTGCCGCGGAATACTGGGGCATTCTGATTGCCATCCTGGCCGCTCTGGCCATGATAATCGGTAATGTCGCTGCCTTACTGCAATCCAATATTAAACGAATGCTGGCCTATTCCTCAATAGCTCAGGCCGGATATATTCTGGTCGGATTCGTGGCCGCCTCACAACTCGGATTATCCGGAATTTCAATCTATATCTTCGCCTATCTATTCGCCAATATGGGCGCATTCGCAATTGTGGTTGCGGTCGACCATAAGCTTAACAGCGATAGGATCGAGGATTATGCCGGTATGGCGCGTCGTTCTCCGCTTATTGCCGTATGTATGACCATATTTTTGCTTTCGCTGGCAGGGATTCCACCCACAGCCGGATTTATTGCGAAATATAAGGTCTTCATGGCCGCCATCGAAAATGGCACACTTTTCTGGCTGGTGATGATCGCTGTTGCAACTACGGTAGTATCGATCTTCTATTACGCCCGCGTTATCAAGGAGATGTTCATCACCGAACGCGAGGTGAAAAGCCCCGAATCCAAATGGATACTCTCCTCGCCGATTACGATTGCGATTCTGGTGGGCCTGATCGGAACATTGATAATCGGCATCTATCCCGAACCGTTCCTAGAACTGGCCAGCACAGTTACACAATCATTTGTCTATTAATCTTGACAACCCCGGCTGAATAATTTATTTATGGCTGGGTACTGTTATGAATCGAGACGAGAAACCTCCCAGTTGCAATTCTGTTTTATCCGACGGCAAGTACCGCCTTTGCAATATCTATTTATCCAGGAGGCCGCATTGCCGGGCAGGAATGCTTGCCAATCAAAATAAAACACAATATATTTCTAAGCTGAATAGATCAGGCCATGGATCGCGCGATGGATATTATTTAATCCGGGCGACTGCATCCATACGGCAAATGGCCGATAATTAAATGAGGACGGATATTAAGTATGAAGCTTTCCAGAATTCTCGATAAAGATCTGGTTGTTCCAAGACTGAAATCTCGTTACAAAATAGACGCCATCGGTGAAATCCTTGATAAGGTCATTGATAAATTCCCCCATCTGGATAGAAAAACCCTGGAAGCCAAAATAATCGAAAGAGAAAACATCGAAAACACCTCCTATGGACGCGGATTCGCGTTTCCTCATGCCCGCACTGATGCTGTGGATGAGATGTATACCGCATTGGGACTCGCCCCCGGGGGGATTGAGGACAAAACCGAGGATCAGCAACAGCTAAGGGTTATATGCCTGATGTTAACGCCTTCGACGATTTCCAAGAGCTATCTGCAAACACTCTCGGCCTTTGCCAGCTTTGCCAGAACTCCCGGCAATACGGAGAAGCTTTTAAGTGCCGACGGGGTGGACGAGATCATAGATGTGATCGAGGAGTCCGGGGTTGAGGTCAAACGCGAGCTTACTGTAGGCGATGTTATGAAGCGCGATGTTATCACCGTTAAGCCGCAGGATTCCCTCAAATCGGTCGCCAATGTTATGTTCAAGCACAGGATTTCTGGCGTCATCGTTGTTGATGATGAGTACCATGTGGTAGGCATGATCTCCAATCGTGATATTATCCGTGCCGCTCTTCCCGATTACCAGTCGCTGATATCTAATCTGGCCATGTCCTACGATTCTGAATCGTTCGAAAATGTTCTGCGTACCGAGGAAAATGTCCGGGTTGGCGACCTGATGGATAAAAATGTCGAAACTGTTACCGAACAAACCTCAGTTGTAGAGACAGCAGCTCTGATGCTGTTCAAGGATTTGAGACGCGCACCGATCGTTAAAAACGACAAGCTGGTCGGCGTGATCACGATTTCGGATATTGTCTCGAAAATCATCCGCGGATAAAACCATCTCCGGCTTTCTTTACCGCTTTTTATTTACATACCCTGCAACTTTTCTTATAATGGCATAATTAAATCAACCTGTTTGATATTAGAATTGGAGTTAAAGCCCTTTGCTTCTTACGATATTACTGCTTCTGGCCGGTGCGGCTTTTCTGTATACGGGCGGTAACTGGCTTGTACAGGGATCATCCTCATTCGCATTACGGCACGGGGTCTCCAAGCTTGTAGTTGGTTTGACAATCGTGGCCTTCGGAACTTCCGCGCCTGAATTGTTCATCTCAACAGTGGCAGCTCTAAAAGAGAGCACCTCAATAGCTATAGGAAATATTGTCGGCTCAAACATTGCCAATATCGCCCTGATCCTGGGCTTTGCCGCTATAATCAATCCGCCGCGCGTAATGACTCCCACCATTCGAGTACAGATACCGTTTGCCATAATAATAACCGGCATCTTCCTGGCATTGACCCTAAACGGCCAGATTGCGGCTGTCGATTCTGTGGTTCTTCTCTCCTGCTTTGCTCTTTTTACCGGGTACTGCATCTGGAGCGCCCGCGAGAAAGGCAAAATAAAGGTCGAGGTTGAAAGCATACTGCCCAGTCCCCAAAGGGATGTGGTCTATATTATGATCGGCCTGGCAGGTCTGACACTCGGCTCCGAGATTTTCGTGCGCGGCTCGATCAGGCTGGCCGAATACTTCGGCGTCTCGGAATTCATGATCGGTCTTTCGGTTGTTGCACTGGGCACATCGCTGCCGGAACTCGCCACCTCGATCGTTGCGGCGGCCAAACGTGAATCCGAAATAGTTGTGGGCAATGTTATAGGCTCCTGTATTTTCAATATACTGCTGGTTATGGGAATAGTCGGCCTGATAAAACCGATTTATAAGCCGGATATGTCGATTCTTCTGGATATGGGAGTCATGCTGGGGCTTACTATCCTTCTTCTGCCTATGTTCTATACCGGCAGACGACTGAGCCGTATCGAGGGCTTCGCTCTTTTGCTTGTCTATGTTGGATATATAACATATATAGCGATACGCGGCTAATTCCTGAAGGCCGCACTAATTAGTCAGAATTATTTTTCCGATTCTTCCTCTTCAGATTTAAAGCCAATTTTATCGAACGGATTGACAATTGAAGACACGATATTAGTCAGATGCGCCGAGACTCTCTTCAGGTAACGCACAAAAAGCCCCAGAGCCACAACATCATTGGAAGCGATTTCCGTATAAGGCTTTGAAACCAATTCATTTAATATAATATCGCATTGCTTGGTGATCGATCTATGCTCACTCATAACATCCCGCGCCGCCTGAATATCGTATGAAGAAAATGCCGATGTAACCGATTTGAACTTGGCCTTGACCTCTTCCTCGAGCCTTTTTACCGTCTCTTCATATTTCCCAACCTTCAGCTTTTTGGGATGATTTTTGGCCAGATCTTCGATATTTTTGGTATAATCTCCAATCCGCTCAACATCTATCACAATGCTGATCAGCACCAGAGCAGTATGAATTTCCTTTTTGGGTGAGACCGCCAGATGTGTCATCATTTTTCGGCGAATTTCCTGCTGATACTTATTTATCTGCTGATCCTTCTCATAAATATCAATTTGTAAATCCGCCGTGTCGGAATAACGTAAAGATCTCACCGTCTCGTCGAACATCTCTCTGCAAATATTAAGCGTTTTTTCAGTCTCATCGTAGGACTGCTTCAGCAGGGATTCTTTCGAAAAATATTCTTTCAAGCGTTTTAACATAACTACCTCGTCAAAAATATTAGGAGTAAAGGAATTATAAAAAATATTACTCCAACAAACAAGATCGGAATAATCCTTTTTTTCATAGCCAGCAAAGAAAACCACTGTGCAAATTTAATCGGTATAAACCTTATCGGCCAGATTACTATAATTCCAAACATGTTAAAGAAGACATGCGCCAGAGCTATTGTTACCGCTTCGGGACGTCCAATTGCCAGGGCGGCCATAAGGGCCGTAAATGTGGTGCCAAGATTGGCACCCAGAGTATATGGAAAGATCTGATTTAATGTCAGAATTCCGGCACCGGCCAGGGGAACGACCAGGGAGGTCGTTATCGAAGAGGACTGCACCAGAGCGGTCAATATCAAACCCAACAGCATGGAACGTATCGCGGTCTTGAAAATATAGGTGTCAAAAAAGACTTCCACACGTGCCAGAACCACCGATTTCAAAATCTTGACTATTCGGTTAAGAGATACGAACAATAGCGCCAGTGCGAATAATATATCGAGCCAGCCTATTCCAAACGGAGAATTATGAATGATTTCGACCAAAGGCTTGGTTATCATTTTAATCGGTGAAGCGAATTTCAGACCGCCCATTGCAGAAAACACGCCGGAAGCTCGTACAGCGACCTCGCCAAGAAAATTGGTCCCAATCTGTATGGGAAGAAAGATAACTACAGCTACCAGATTAAAGGTATCATGGACTATGGCAGCAGAGAAAGCACGCTGGAATTCTGTTCGATGTGATATATGCCCCAGCGATACAAGCGTATTGGTGACCGAAGTCCCGATATTCGCGCCCATAATAATCGGGATGGCGTTTTCGATAGTCAAAGCCGGAATCATAGCGCTCTCTGCCCCGGCCTGCGCGCTTGCCATTCCCAGTCCGCCAACCAGGCCTACAACTATCGAGCTCGTGGCCGAACTGCTCTGTATTATGCTGGTGGCAAGTATGCCGATCAGTAGGGCTGTAAACGGATTGGAAACAGAATTGACAAGCTCTTCGGCAAAGCCATGTCCCAAAAGCTTGAACGAGGCCCCCATTAATGTTATGGAAAACATGAAGAGGTAAATAAAAAACAGGAGCCCAAGGATTTTGATGCAAGTTCTTGATGACATTATATTTACATATCCCTGACCATATTCAATAAAACCATTGCTGTATGATAAAAATTTCACATGCTGATAGCAACAATAATCTAATATTCTGCTAACACTATGCTAACATTTTTAGAAAACTGGAAACTAATGCATTAAAAAAGCAGATAAATTCATTTGAATTTGAGCATGATTTAGCTGTAATTTATATACAATGCCGAATTTCTGGAAAATATTCTGGGTATTCACCCTGATTGTGATTGCCCTTCAAATAGGCTTCTATTATCCGGAACTTCCGGATCGTATGGCCGTTCATTTCGATTTTTCCGGCAATCCCGACAATTGGTCGGATAAAAGCACATTCTTAATTCTTATGACTGCGGCAATCATTCTCTGTAATATCTGGCTCCCAATTTCCGGCTGGCTGTTTAAAGTTATGCCCGACAGCATGATTAATGCCCCTCACAGAGAATACTGGCTGGCCGAAAAGAACCGGGAAAAATTTATTGAAATCACAAATAGAATGCTGGCTATGGTTTTGGGAGTGATAAACTTGATTTTAATCACCGGCCTGAAATATACATACGATATTAATATCAGCGGCTCTTCAGAACTTGAGCTATGGTATATTATGTTTCCGACTATCTTCGTCATAATAGCACCGATCGTCTATTACCTCAGAAAATTGAGGGTACCCGATAACATCGCCCGCCGCACGAGTTAGCTTTTGCCCGCTCAATATACTTTTTTTGCACAGGCTTTCAGGACTCTATTCTGAAAGGCGTTATTGTATTTTATCTTAGCCTCACTATTCAAAATCACAACAGAAAACCCCGCTGTATTAATTGTTTTCAGATTTCGATCAATCCCTGACGATAAAATAGATAGGATGAGGTTTCATCAGGAAACCCATTCATATTTTCGAGCAGGTATTTTAGCGGAAACGAGGCTTCCGAATGACAAAATATACCCGAAAATTGCATTCGGTCGAACATTTGGGCGAGGATAATTTTCGGCTGATTGAATTGATCAGCATCCTGCAGGATTCTATCCCGAACCGCAACGGCAGTCAGGCGATCGCCGATGTTCTCAAGGAGCTTGTGGATTATGCCAGATATCACTTTCCGCGCGAAGAGGAATTGATGAGGAAGTATAAATACATTGATTATGAGAGACATAGAGCAAAGCACCAGGAATTCATCAAGCAGGTTTCCCAGATTTTGATGAGATTGAAAGGGGATAAAGAGGTCACTGTCTATGAATTAATCTCGTTTTTGAAGAAATGGGTCGACGATCATCTGATTATTGAGGATTTGAAATTCAAAAGGGCTGCAGAAGCACACACCGCCAATGTATAAAAAAAAGGCCGGATACAAAATCCGGCCTTTTTTATTAGCCACACTGCCTAATTATTCTTCTTGAATTCCTTCATAAATTCGGCCAGTTTCTCGGCGCCCTCGAGCGGGAAAGCGTTATACATCGAGGCCCGGATTCCGCCCACCGAACGATGTCCTTTGAGACCGTGCAGGCCTTTTTCCTTTGCCTCGGCGATGAATTTCTTCTCCAGATCCTCTTCCGCCATGCGCATGGTCAGGTTCATGATCGAACGGTCTTTTTTCTCGGCAGTACCTTTGTAATATCCGCCACTTTCATCCATAGTATTGTAAATAATCTCAGCCTTCTTTCGATTCATCTCATCAACCTTCTCCAGACCGCCCTGGTCTTTCACCCATTCCATTACCAGCTTGACCATATAAATCGGAAATACCGGAGGAGTATTGAAAAGCGAGTTTTTCTTGATATGCGTGTCATAAGTCAGCATGGTCGGAAGCCCCTCGCGCGCAGTCTTGGCGAACTCATCCTGCAAAATAATGACCGTAACACCCGACGGTCCCAGGTTTTTCTGGGCGCCGGCATAAATCATGGCAAATTTGGAGACATCCAGCGTCCGCGACATGATATCCGAAGACATATCCGCAACCAACGGCTTTCCTGCGGTATCCGGGAATTCATGCCACTGGGTACCCTTGATCGTATTGTTCGTGGTAAGATGCACATAAGCGGCATCGGGATCGAAATTGAATGTTTCGGGGATATAACAGAAATTCTTGTCCTCCGAACTCGCCGCAACATTATGCCGAGCCACGATACCTGCCTCTTTGATAGCTTTGTTCGACCACGTACCGGTGTTGATATAATCCGCCGAACCGGCCTCGGGAATGAAATTCATTGCAATCATCGCGAACTGCAGGCTGGCGCCGCCGCCCAGAAAGAGGATATGATAATCGTCCGGAACTTTCAGCAGGTTTTTAATCAGCATCTTGGCATCCTCCAGCACTCCCTCGAATTCTGGAGAGCGATGTGAGGTCTCGATTATCGACATACCGGTGTTCTGATAATCCAGGAACTCATCCTTCGCTTTTTCCAAAGCCGGCAATGGCAGGGTTGCCGGACCCGGATTGAAATTATAAATTCTATCAGCCATTTTATTCACCTCTCATTTATGATATTAATCCAAATTTCCGTCGACATATTTGCCAATCAACTCCTCTATAATATCGCCGATACGAAGGAGATTCTCTTTGGTCGAGGCCCCGATATGCGGGGTTAAAGTCGTATTGGGAGCCTTGGTTAGCGGAGTCGATTCGGGTGGATCGGAATACCAGACATCATTGCCATATCCGGCAATCTTACCCGATTCCAGAGCCTCGGCCACATCCTCTTCAACCACAACCTTGCCTCGTCCGCTGTTAACAATATAAACTCCGTCTTTCATTTTCGCTATCACATCTTTGTTAATCATGCCCGCAGTTTCATCGGTAAGCGGGGTATTGAGCGATATGTAGTCGCATTGCGGAAGCAATGCATCCAGATCGTTTATGATTTCAATCGTGTCGTGGCTGTTCAGGAAGGGATCGTAGCCGACTACCTTCATTCCGAATGCCTTGGCGCGTTTGGCAATCTCTGTGCCTATCCGTCCGCAGCCGAATATTCCCAGTGTTTTCTGGTAGAGCTCGGTTCTCTTGAGCTGCTTTTTGATCCATTCACCCTTTACCATCGACTCATGTCCCTTAACGATATGGTTGGGAAGAGCGATCATCAGGGCAAATGCCAGCTCGGCCACCGCTATCGAGGATGCCGCGGCGGTATTGAATACCTTGATGCCTTTTTCTGCTGCACACGGCCGATCGATATTATCAAGTCCCACACCTCCCCGGATAATTAACTTCAGCTTGGGTGCGGAATCGATATATTCTTTGGTACATTTGGTCTTGCTTCTAACAAGTACGACTTCACAATCGGCAAGCTGGGACTTGTCATCCGTAACCTCGCCGAACTTCTTGAGTTTATCCGGCAGCCCCGGATCGAAAGCATCGGAAATCAAAATCTTCACGGCTTCACTCCTTTTCTATCACAAATCATGTATATCAATCAAAGTAAATGCGAAACCATGCCGCTCCTGAGCTTGGGCTCGAACCAGGTCGACTTGGGCGGCATAACTTCCCCGGCATCGGCCACGCTGATAAGGTTTTCGACCGAGGTCGGATATAGCGCAAAGGCAACAGCAAATTTGCCGGAATCAACCAGTCTCTTAAGCTCCTTATTGCCCCTGATTCCGCCCACAAAATCTATCCTCGGATCGGTTCGCGGATTGCCGATCCCCAGCACAGGCTCCAGAAGGTTTTTCATCAGGATATTAACATCCAGCCCTTCAATCGGATCGCCGGCATTGTAACTTCCGGTCCTGGGAGTCAACATATACCAGTCGCCGTCCAGATACATGCCGAACTCATGTTCATCGGCAACCTCGAATTCACCTTCAGCCCTTTGAAGATCGAATTTCTCTTTGACTTTATCCAGAAACTGATCCTTGCTCAGGTCATTTAAATCGGTCACCACGCGGTTATAGGGCAGGATTTTCAAGTGGCTTTTGGGGAATATTACCGAGAGGAAGAAATTATACGGCTCATCTCCGGTATGATTCGGATTCTTTTCCTTCCTGATTTTGCAGACATTGCTGGCCGAAGCGCTGCGATGATGGCCGTCGGCTACATACGTGGCTTCAAGTTTCTCAAAACCACTCACAATTCGGCCGATCATATCCGCATCATCGATCACCCAGAGCTGATGCCTGACTTCATCAGGAGAGGTGAAATCCACCGAGGGCTCGGCTTTGGCGACCTCCTCCAGAAGATTATTCAGAGCAGGTTCATCCTTATAAAGCAGGAAAACCGGCCCCACCTGCGCATTCATAACATCTATAAGCTTCGTGCGGTCGGCCTCCTTCTGGGGACGTGTAAATTCATGTTTCTTGACGCGCCCATCATCATAATCTTTTACGGAAGACAAAACAAAATAGCCGGTCTGGACATGCCCCTTCCAGGTCTGCCTGTATATATAAATCGATTCTTTCTCATCCTGAACCAGATGTCCCTCATCGATAAATTTCTGCAGATTTTTGCGTCCTGTCTCATAGACAATTTCAGAATACGGATCGGTATCCTCGGGCAGGTCTATTTCCGGCTTATTTACATGCAAAAACGATATCGGATTCTCTCGTGCCATTTCACGCGCCTCCTCTGAAGACAGAACGTCATAAGGCGGGGAGGCTATTTTTGAGGCTTTTTCCTCTTTAGGCCTTAATCCAGGGAATGCTTTTACAGTAATCATAACGTCCTCGACGGGTTCAAATTAGCTTTTTGATCGCAGTCATGCGTTTTAATTTAGACGGAAATTTAAGAATTTCCGGGCAAATTGCAAGTGATAAGTTTCTCGAATTACCTCAAATAGCTGTTGAATTTTCCCTGCAAAAACTATATTTTCCGTTTACGAATTTGGAGGGATTAAGATGGATGATATGACTCCCAAGAAGCTGTTTTTGACAAAGGGCGTGGGAATTCACAGGGAGAAACTGAACTCGTTCGAGCTGGCCTTGAGAAATGCCAGTATTGCCAAGTATAATCTGGTTACTGTTTCTTCCATATTTCCCCCTCATGCCAAAATAATTACCAAAAAAGAAGGTCTCAAACTCCTCAGCCCCGGTCAAATAGTATTTACCGTCATGAGCAAAAACGCTACAAACGAACCCAACCGCCTGATTTCTGCATCGGTGGGAATTGCAATACCACAGGACCGCAAGCAGTACGGTTACCTTTCCGAGCATCATGCTTACGGCTGGACCGGACATCATGCCGGCGAATACGCCGAGGATATGGCGGTGGATATGCTTGCTACCACACTGGGGCTGGCAATCAACCTGGACAAAAGCTGGGACGAAAATAAGGAGATCTGGAAAGTCCAGGGCAAGGTTATCCGCACCCGCAATATAACCCAATCGGCCAAGGGTCATAAAGACGGCCTATGGACCACGGTTGTGGCGGCAGCCATTTTAATAATGTAACTGCTTAATCGCAATTTTTGTCAGGAGTATTAATTTTGGAGGATTTTCTCTCGAAGCCGACCACACCATTTCAGATCGATAAATCCTCCGATGTTGCCTCGCTTTTGAACGATATGAAACATATATCATTTCAGGGACGGACTTTGGCTCAGGCATTTGCAGTATGGAAGAATATGCTGCGCGAGGATACGCTGATCTTTTTGGGTCTCTCCGGCGCTATGGTTCCGGCCGGAATGCGAGAGATTGTCGTCTACCTGATAAAAAACCGTTTCATCGACTGTCTCGTATCCACGGGCGCCAACCTCTTTCACGATGCTCACGAGTCGCTCGGGAATTACCATTATGTCGGCAGCTACCATGTCAATGACACGGAGCTTTTCGATAAGAAGGTCGACAGGATTTATGATACCTATGCCAATGAGAACGAATTCCGAAGGCTGGAACAGATGATCGACGACTGGGCCCATCAGAATCTCGATCTCTCGCGGGCTTACACAACCCGCGAATTCTTCTACTTCTGGGGTAAATATTTGAACGGCATCAAGGAAGCTGACGGCATAATAACCTCAGCCTACGCAGCCGGAGTTCCAATATACTGCCCATCCATAGCGGACTCCTCATACGGGATTGCACTGGCGGAGAGATTCAAACGCGGCGGTAGGGTGGTCTTTTTTGATGTTATTGGAGATGTCGAAGAAACAGCTCTGTTGGCCGCGGAAGCTCCCCAGACCGGAGTCATCTATCTGGGCGGTGGCGTACCCAAGAATTTCATCCAGCAGGCGGAGGTAACCGCAACCATCCATCTTGGCTTCGATTCTCCCGGCCATAAATTCGCGATCCAGATCACCACTGATGCTCCTCATTGGGGCGGCCTCTCCGGCTGTACATTTTCCGAAGCGGAATCCTGGGGCAAAATCAATGAAGAGGCTTTGACGGCGACATGCTATTGTGATGTGACCATCGCATTGCCGATAATTGCGACCGGACTTGCCCAGGATGCCGAGGAGATAGCACAAAATCGTCACAAACCGGCCTTCGAACTGGGCAAAAAGCTGGAATTCAGTTTTAAATAAGCAAGGGACTTCAGATGAGTTTCACGGGGAAAGCATACAATTTTCTGGGACTCGATAGAGAAGAATCGGATTGCGGAAATTCCCGCTTTGTAATCATGCCGGTTCCTTACGAGCAAACCACGACCTACCGAAAAGGCGCCTGCAATGGGCCTCATGCTATACTCTCTGCATCACGCGAAGTAGAGCTTTTTGACGATGAGCTTGAGGTTGAACCTTATCTTGAGGGTATTCATACCCTGGATGAGCTGGAAATAACTGCCGAAGGCCCGGAAAAAATGACAGAGAAGATTCATGATGCCGCCGGTGCAATTATTGACAATGAAAAAATGATCTGCATGCTGGGCGGCGAGCATTCGATTTCAACCGGTCTTGTGAGGGCGTATAAAGATAAATACCACGACCTTTCTGTATTACAGCTCGATGCTCATGCTGATTTACGTGAATCCTATCAGGGCAACCGCTTCTCCCATGCCTGCGTTATGAAGCGAATCAGGGGTATTATCAAACAGACTGTGGGTATTGGAATTCGAAATATATCGAAAGAGGAATTTGATCTGATTCAAAAAGAAAAAATCCCGATAATATCGGCGGCTGATATGCATGAGTCGTCAGCATGGATGACCAAAGCCCTGGACCATTTAAGCGACAATGTCTATCTTACGATCGACCTCGACTTCTTCGATCCCTCCATAATGCCCGCGGTGGGTACTCCCGAGCCGGGCGGCGCTTTATGGTACCCCACTCTGGAATTTTTGCGAAAACTGACGATTTCAAAGAAAATCGTAGGCCTTGATGTGGTTGAACTCGCTCCCCTGCCTGTAAATAATGTCTCCGAATTTACAGCCGCAAAGCTGATCTATAAGCTAATCGGCTACATTAGCAAATTTCAACGGTAACCGGTATTGTCTCTGACATTCCCACAGATTCTTCACTTCGTTCAGAATGACAGATATTGTATGGGTGCCCCATCCCGTCAGGCCGATTTATCGGCATGTAAGGGGTGGGATATTATAAACAGTATAGCCCACCGACTTATGAGGAATGTTGAAAAAGTCAGGCACCGTCATTCCGAGGGAGTCCCGCAGAAGGCAAAGACGACCGAAGAATCTTTCACGATTTCAACAGATTCTTCGCTTCGCCCAGAATGGCAGGATGTGATTTACTTATAAATCGTCGTGAACATCTGCTCCTGCTCTTCGGCCACCTTTTTCATGACCTCTTCGATCACACCGCCAAAAAGCTTGCTCATCAGTCCCACATTCATCCCGGCAATATAAACTCTGCCGTCCTCTGTCTCATACACACTCACCCGGCAGGGCATCATAGCCGAGATCTTCTTCCTGCCGTCAGCCTTAAGTATCTCCTCGGCATGCTCAGGCTTGCAAATGGAAAAGACCTTCATCCTGCCGATATCCTGCTTGCCCTCATCCAGAAGGCTCTTCTGAATATTATAGACCTTCGAGACAGTCCAGCCATTTGCCACAGCCGCTTCCTGTATCTGAGTAACTGTCTCATCAAATTCGAGCTTACTCTCATTAACTTCGATCATCATACGCGGCATAGAAAATGCAATCGCGAAACCTGTCAGGGCGATACCCAGGATCAAGCCGCCTATGAAAAATGATATTTTATAACCTTTGGTTTGGTTTTTATCTTCAGCCATTTACAACTCCATCTATGAAATTACAGAATTCTTTTCTCATTTTTTTGGTCAAACAGCAGGCAGTCTCCGGGGTTCACGAAAAGCTCCATTTTTTCGCCCTCCGAAGACGGCGCCGCCTTGCCGCTCTTGACACGGATCTCGCTTTCACCCAGACGGCCGAAGACCACATGCCTGTCGCCTGCGAATTCGGTGTGGAGAATCTTGGCCTGAACTGCGAAATCATCCTCGCTCTGACGCTCGTAAAATATATTTTCCGGACGGATTCCAATGACAATAGCATCCGTATTTTTAACCTCTAATGCCTCCTGCCATCTATCGACCATGGGGATTTTTGAATTTCTGCTAATAAGGATTTTATCATCGTTCGTAATTCGGGCTTCCAGTAAATTGATTTTGGGACTTCCCACAAAAGATGCGGTGAAAATATTCTGGGGCTGATCATAGATTTCCTCGGGAGTTCCGATCTGCTGAATCCGGCCCTCATTTAAAATTGCGATTCTATCCCCCAATGAAAGCGCCTCCTCCTGATCGTGAGTAACGTAAACCATAGTGGCCTCGAGGGTTCTTTGCAAACGAGAAATCTCGGCCCGTGTAGAAACCCGCAGCTTTGCATCCAGATTGGATAATGGTTCATCGAAAAGAAAAACGCTCGGATCGCGAACCAGCGCCCGTCCCAGCGCCACGCGCTGCCTTTGCCCGCCTGATAGAGTGCGCGGCTTACGTTCCAGAAGCTCGGTCAGTCCCAGGAGCGAAGCCTGCTTTTCAACAATTCCCCTGATTTTTTCTGCGGGCACTTTTTTCACCTTGAGAGGAAAGGCCAGGTTATCATAAATAGTCATGTGAGGATATAAGGCATAATTCTGAAAAACCATGGCCACATTACGATCCTTGGGAGCGATGTTGTTTATAACACGTCCGTCGATCACAATCTCCCCCTCATCCATATATTCCAGCCCTGCAATCAACCTCAGAATTGTAGATTTTCCGCAACCCGACGGTCCCAAAAGCACAAAGAGCTCACCGTCATGAATGCTCAAATTCAAATCCTCGACAACCACTGTCCTGCCGAATGATTTGTAAACGGATTTAAATTCCAGACCGGCCATGTCCCTAAAAAAGTTGAAAAAAATTCTTTTTCAAGAACAATCAGCCCCAAACAATCTTTTTTATTTTGCAAAAGGTGTTTCTTTTTTTATATCTACAGGAAATCGAGTTGAACAGAAAGGGAAATCATGGCAGTTATCAGGGACGAGATATTCAAAGCATATGATGTAAGGGGTGTTTATGGTGATGATTTAACCGATGAGATCGCCTATTTATTCGGGCGAGGTCTGGTGCAATATCTGGGGGCTTCCAATGTCGCTGTCGGTTATGACATGCGCAAATCCTCCCCCTCGCTGGCGGAAAATATGATCCGTGGAATTACCGACCAGGGCGCAAATGCGGCCGATCTGGGCGAAATCTCGACCGACAGCTTGTATTTTGCTGTGGGCAAATTCGGCTATCCGGCCGGAGTTATGATCACCGCCTCGCATAACCCCCCCGCGTATAACGGCTTCAAGGTCTGTCGCGAGAATGCCATACCGCTTTCAGGCGATCAAGGCTTGGGCCAGATTCGCGATTTGATGAAACGCGGTTTTAGGGATGTCAGCCATAAGGGCAAGGTTACCCAACGGGATATTCGAGAGGAATTCAGCAAACATGTACTCTCATTTATTGATGCCGATAAAATCAAGCCGTTTAAGATCGTTATAGACGCCGGCAACGGCATGGGAGGAAGGATCTTGCCGCCGGTATTCGAGAAGCTGCCCTGCGAGGTTGTGCCGATGTATTTCGAGCCTGACGGCACTTTTCCCAATCATCCCGCCAATCCAATTGAGCCCGAGAATATCAAGGATTTACAGGAAAAAGTACAGGAAATCGGGGCTTTTCTGGGAGTCGCTTTTGACGGCGATGCCGACCGGATGTTCCTGATCGACGAAAATTCTCGCCCAATGGGCGGGGATATGGTCACGGCTATGGTGGCAAAAAATCTGCTCAAAAAAGAACCCGGTGCGACGATTATATACAACCTGATCTGCTCCAAAACAGTCCCGGAAACAATCGAAAAACATGGCGGCAAGCCTATCCGCACAAAAGTTGGACATGCCCTGATAAAACCGATAATGCGTGAGCATGATGCAGTCTTCGGCGGAGAACATTCCGGGCATTTTTACTTCCGCAGTAATTATTTTGCCGATTCCGGTATTATCGCCCTTCTGGTTGTGCTGGAGCTTCTCTCGGCAGAGGACAAATCGCTGTCCAAACTTGTTTCGGAAATCGATCCCTATGTCCGTTCAGGCGAAATCAACAGTCGTGTGGATGATATACCTGCCAAATTGCAGGAATTGAAGGAGCATTACAGTGATCTGGAAATCGATGAGCTGGATGGTATTACGGTTGACGGTGGCGATTTCTGGTTCAATGTCCGCCCCTCCAATACAGAACCGCTTCTGCGCCTTAATCTGGAGGCCGACAACGAGGAAATCCTGAGAAAGAAGACTGATGAGGTTCTCGAATTAATCCGAAGTTAGTGAAGAGATTAGCTGTTTCTGCCGATTAGATAATAGAATATAAAAATGGCAGGGAAATGGCTGATAAGACTTTCAGAATTTTAATTGTTGATGATGATGAAAACCTCCTGAGGCTTCTTAGTGAGACTCTTGAGACAATCGGTTACACCGCTCTCAGCGCCACCGATGGTTTACGGGCAATCCAGATGGTAAAGTCGGAAAAAGTCGACCTCGTAATTGCCGATATCAGTATGCCCGAGATGGACGGCCTTCAACTTCTGCAGCAAATAAAAGAATATAATCAGGATATACCGGTTCTTCTGATCACCGGCGTCAATATGAATAATATCAAGGACCGGGTTTATCAGTATGGCGCCGACGCATTTCTGGACAAACCATTCAGAATCTCGCGAATCGAGCAGCTTCTGGACAGGCTGCTGACGCAAAAAGGCAACCGCGCCAAGGTGCTGGTGGTCGATGATAACAAGGAATTCCGGGAGCAGTTTGCGGGCCAGCTCGAGGAACTGGGATTTCGTGTAATAGAAGCCTCGGACGGCGGCGAAGCTCTGGAAAAGCTTTCCAGGGATCATATCGATTCGGTCGTGGCAGACTATCGTATGCCCGATATCGACGGCCTTGAACTTGCCCGGCGTCTCAAAAACGATGCGCCATTTACCCATGTCATAATAGTGTCAGGGCAGGTCTTGAGCCCCGAGGATCAAGTACAATTGAATGAATCGGCTGATGCTTTTCTTTCCAAACCATTCAGACTGGATCAAATCCAGAAAATGCTGAACAATTTCATCTATTCCGGCCGCCGCTAAGCCCCCGGATAATTTACCCAGCAAATCATTTGACTTTTATTCCTCCGCAGTTAAATTACTCTGTTTAAGACAAACGCACGGAGGAAAAATGGCCTTAACATTAGCTTACAAAATCTTAAAAAAACATCTTGTTGACGGCGAGTTATGCGCTGGTAAGGAAATAGGAATTAGAATCGACCAGACACTGACCCAGGACGCCACCGGAACGATGAGCTACCTTCAGTTCGAAGCGCTGGGAATGAAACAGGTTAAGACAAAGCTTTCAGTATCTTATGTAGATCACAACACATTGCAGTCCGGATTCGAAAATGCCGACGATCACCGCTACCTGCAATCTGTCGCATCCAAATACGGCATAATGTTCTCGCGTCCGGGTAACGGCATCTGCCACCAGGTACATCTGGAACGTTTCGCGGTACCCGGCTGGACGCTCCTGGGCTCCGATTCCCACACCCCCACCGCTGGCGGTCTGGGTATGATCGCAATCGGCGCCGGCGGTCTGGATGTTGCAGTAGCTATGGGCGGCGGAGCCTTTTATCTGCCCTGCCCGAAAATTGTGGGTGTCAAACTGACCGGAAAACTCAAACCCTGGGTTACCGCCAAGGATATTATCCTGAAAGTTCTGGAAGAGTTGACCGTCAAAGGCGGGGTTGGAAATATTATCGAATATTTCGGTCCCGGCGTGAAAACGCTCACCGTTCCCGAAAGAGCCACTATTACCAATATGGGAGCTGAGCTCGGTGCTACCACCTCGGTATTTCCTTCCGACGAAAAGACCGAAAAATTCCTGAAGGCTCAGGACAGAGCTAAGGTCTATAAGCCGATGGCCGCCGATGACGGCGCTGAATACGATAAAGTGGTAGAAATCGATTTGGACAAACTGGTACCGTTGATCGCCCAGCCGCATTCGCCGGACAATGTTGTCCCGGTATCCAAGGTTGCCGGAACAGAGGTACAGCAGGTCTGCATAGGCTCCTGCACCAACTCATCCATCAAGGATTTACGTGTGGTTGGAAAGGCCCTCAAGGATAAAGCTGTAGCCCCCAATGTATCTTTAACTATCTCTCCCGGTTCCAAGCAGGTATTCACGATGGCCTCGGAAGACGGCTCGCTGACCAATATGATCGCAGCCGGAGCCAGAATTCTGGAATCGGCCTGCGGACCATGTATCGGTATGGGTCAGTCTCCCCCCTCAGGAGGAATCTCTGTCAGATCGTTCAACCGTAATTTCGTGGGCAGGTCTGGCACCAAGGACGCCCAGGTTTACCTGGCCTCTCCGGAAACATGCGTGGCAACCGCCCTTAAGGGCAAAATTACCGATCCGCGCAAACTGGGCGATTATCCCCGGGTAACAATGCCGACTAAATTCAAAATAGACGACAGAAATATCATCAAGCCCTCCAAAAAGCCGGATAAGGTCGAAGTTGAGCGCGGACCGAATATTGCACCGGTACCGCTCAGAAGCAAGATGGAGGATATGCTTTCGGCCAAACTTCTCCTGCATCTGGAGGACAATATAACCACCGATCATATCATGCCGGCGGGAGCCAAGATTCTGCCGCTCAGATCGAATATACCGGCTATCAGCGAATTCGTCTTCCACTATGTCGATCAGGATTTCCCCCGCAAGGCCAAAGAGGCGAAGTCCTCGGCAGTCGTGGGCGGAGAAAATTACGGCCAGGGATCATCCCGTGAGCATGCCGCCTTAGCGCCTATGTATCTGGGAGTGAAATTCGTGATTGCCAAGTCGTTTGCACGAATTCATAAAACCAATCTGGTTAATTTCGGAATCCTGCCGCTGACATTTAAAAATGCCGGTGATTACGACAAGCTCGATGCGGGTGACGATTTGGTAATAAATAACGTTATTTCCAGCCTGGAAAAAGGTGAGGATCTGGAAGTCGAAAATAAGACCAAAGGCTTCTCCTTCCCTGCTTCCTACGATCTTTCAGATCGCCAGGTAAAAATCCTGCTGGCAGGAGGACTTTTGAATTATACCAAGAAAACTCAGGGCTAAGATAAAATGACTGATGCAAAGAAAACACCTTATTACGATAAACACGTTGAGGCGGACGCTAAAATAGTCGATTTTGCCGGCTATCAGATGCCGATCCAGTATAAATCCATTACCTCAGAGCATCTCAAGGTTCGCAACTCGGTGGGCATGTTCGATCTCTCGCATATGGGCGAATTCCGTGTCGACGGCAGTGATGCACTCGATTTCCTGCAGAAGATGACCGTTAATGATGTCTCCACTCTCGAAAATAATCAGGTGCACTACAATTGCATGTGCTATCCCGACGGCGGCATTGTGGACGATCTTCTGGTATATCACCGGGGGGATCATTACTTGATGGTGGTCAACGCCGCCTGCCTTGAAAAAGATTTCGAATGGCTCAGGCAGCATCTCGAGGGCGCGGTTGAACTGGAAAATCTCTCCGACCAAACCGGGCTCCTTGCAATCCAGGGCCCAAATGCTGAAAAGGTTCTGGCCAAAATGACCGACTATAATCTCTCTGAAATCGGGTTCTACTGGTCGGCCGAGGCCGAGATTGCCGGAGAGAAAGTTCTCTTCAGTCGCACAGGTTATACGGGCGAGGACGGCTTTGAGATATATCACAGGCCGGAAATTGCCGGCAAGCTCTGGGATGCCGCGCTTGAGGCTGGCAAGGAATTCGAAATCGAGCCTATCGGCTTGGGGGCGCGCGATTCCCTGCGGATGGAAATGAAATACATGCTTTACGGCAATGATATCGATAAAACCACCAACCCGATAGAGGCCGGGTTATCATGGATAGTAAAGCTGGATAAAGGAGATTTTATCGGCAGGGATGCTATCGCAGAGGTCAAGGAAAACAAGCCGGACAGACGGCTGGTTTGCTTTGAACTGCAGAGCAAGGGCATTCCCCGGCACGGATACAAGATCTTTTATGAGGGCGAGGAAGTCGGTCATGTAACTTCCGGCATGTACTCTCCCGTATTGGAAAAAGGAATCGGGCTCGGATATGTACCCCGAAAACGCTCCAAATCCGGCCGGGAGATAGAAATCGAAATTCGCAGTAAACGTGTACCGGCGGTTATAGTAAAGCCGCCCTTTTACAAAAACGGTTCTCTGAAAAAATGAACATACGACTTTTCTTCACCCCTGCCGGTATCGGCGATGAGCAGATCAACGGCAGGACCGCAGTTGTGATAGATATTCTAAGGGCAACCACCGTAGCGGCGGTTGCCCTTGATAATGGCGCGCGCGAGATAATCCCGGCCGCCAATTTGGGAGACGCCACCAGTATTCGCGAGAAGCTGGATCGTTCCACCGTGCAGCTCGGAGGAGAACGTGAAGGCCGCAAGGTGGAGGGTTTCGACCTTGGCAATTCACCTTTTGAGTACGATCGCGAAGCTGTCGAGAATAAAACCGTAATTTTGGCTACCACCAACGGTTCTGCGGCGATTCTTAAGGGCGGCGAGGCAAAGCACTGTCTCTCCTGCGCATTCGTGAATCTCTCGGCCACTCTGGAAAAAATACTCAAAATCGGGAATGATGTGTCGATAATCTGCGCCGGAAATAAGGGCGGATTTTCGCTTGAGGATGCGCTCTGCGGAGGAATGCTTGTCGATAAATTGCTGGCGGCGGACAATACTGTTGAACTGGACAATGACGCGGCATTCGTAGCCCAGGGATTATATCACAAACATCGGGAAAATCTGGAGGATGCTTTGCATAAATCGGATCACGGTAAATACCTCGACAGCCTCGGATTTGCCAAAGATATCAGTTTCTGCGCGCAGGAGGATAACCTCACAATCTGCCCTGTATGGCAATCGGGGCGCCTGACTCTCCAGGAATAAGAATTGAACAATTCCCCTGTTCTGCTGTATTATGAGAAAAGGAGGATTCTTTGAATAAAAGCGTTATTGCGGTATTTCTTATAGTTCTGGCATTGCCGGTATTATTACAGGCGGATGAAACCACAGAGACATTGCTTCTGGAGTTCAAATTTCTGGAGTATGAAGGCGATTCGCAGAATTCAGCAATGGTCTCCTGCGATACCCTGACTCTAATTAAGGGCGTACCGATCGAAGCATTCTGCGGCAATCTGAGTCTGGATATTACCTACAGCGACCGAAGCGGAGACGACCTGAACATACAACTCAGCCATATCCCTCTGCCGCCTAAAAGCTCACCGCATATGAATCGCCTGCAATCACAAATCGGTATTCCGTATATAGTTGATTCGGTGCTGGTAAAGGGAGAAAACGTCTATAAAATACTGGCCACGCCTTTGAAAATCGACAGCATGAATATAAACTGCCAGTTCACACATAAAGATGAGGATGTCTTCCTCTTCGATCCCTCGGCCAACTTCGACATATATTTCGTGCCAAATTCGCTCGGTGATATCCACTGGAACAGTGTTCGCGATCATCTCGAGATGGAGTTGAAGCGGTTCAACGAGATATTCAGCTTCACTCAGCCGGGAAAGATAAACTTCTATCTTTATCCCTGTGATGCTCCCTATTATGCCAAATATGACGGCAGGGATTTTGGAATTCATCCCGCCAAAAACAGCATTTACTACGAGTACAGCCATCAAAATCACGGCCTAGCGGTGGAAGCGGTTAACCTGATGAAGCTTTACCGCTACTGGGGTTATTCTCCCAAATTAATGGCTGTTGGCGCGGCCAACCTGACCGAGTTTCATATCTTCTATACCCGACAATACAAAAACACCGAGGGATTGTATCCGCTCAAGGATATGTTTATGTCCAAAGATTTCGATAATCTTGATAACGTGCACAAAAGAAGAATACAGGCCGCCTCGTTTATAGCCTGGCTTTCTGCTAAAATGCCGGTGGATAAATTCAGGAATTTGTATATACAATCAACCGATTTAAATCTAAAAGATAAGCTTGAAGATTTCACTGAGATGAGCATGGCGGAAATAGAAGCTGACTGGCTCAATTTCGTCGACACGGCAACATTCCAGTACGGGTTGTATAATTTCTTTGCCCAGCGCGCCCTGATTCAACGAGATATGTCCGAGGCGATCTTTCTTTATGAAAGGGCCTTGGAAGAAAAGCCCTTAGACAGCGCGATGCTTGCAAATATCTATAATGTTTATTACATGGCGGGATATTACGAAAAATCAGCCGACGCACTTCATAAACTGGGTAAATATGTTGATAAATCGGATGTCTGGCTGACAATTGCCAATATGATGTTCGCGGACGGAAAGATCGATTCGGCCCTGTATTATTATAGTCAATATGGTGATCAAAGAGAGACATTTGACGAAATCCTGAACTATAAGCTCGGTCAGTTGCATTATTTCAGGGACGACTACGATAAGTCCAGGGAGCATTTCACAATGCTTCTCGACAGCGGAAAATCTATCCCCTTGAAGATTGACGGCCATCTTCATCTGGGCCGGATTTACAGGCACGAGGGTAAAACCGACTCGGCCAAGACCCAATTCACACTGGCATTAAACGCCGCCAAAAACCTGTTGTCGCAATACCCCGATAACTCGCTTTATAATATGCGGGCGGGCGAGGCGGCTCTTTATCTGGGTGAAGCTCAAGCGGCCCGGGATTACCTCGCGCATGCTGAATTCGTGGAAATGCGGCCGTTTTATCTGGGACGAGTTATGTTGGCAATGGGAATGGCATACGATCTGCAGAACGACCGCGAAAACGCCAGGACCTATTACAATCGAGTACTCAAGATACCCTCGGCATACCTCGACAGACAGGCAGCCGAAAAGTATCTCGACAAACCGTTTAGTATTTAAAGGATAAGATGGGCTTTCTGAATACAACCATACTTCTTCTCTCCGCACTGGCAATTATACCGATCCTGATTCATCTCTTCAACCGCCAGAGAGTAAAACGAATACAGTTCTCCTCAATTCGCTATCTGAAATCACTTCAGAAAACCCGTATGCGCAGGCTGAAACTGAAGCAGATACTTCTATTGATACTGCGCACGCTTATCATACTGCTTTTGGTCATTGCCTTTGCTCGTCCCACCACCGAGGGCTCGTACTCGGCCGCATTGGGAAGCGCAGCCCAGGCCTCGGTTGTGCTCCTGGTCGATAATTCACTTTCCATGTCTACAGAAACTGCCGAGGGCTCGCTTTTCGAACTGGCCAAAACCGAGGCGCTTTCGATACTGGAAGACTTCCAGGCCAAGGATGAGATTGCGGTTATATCTTTCAGTAAAAATCCCGTAATCGAGACTAATGGATTCACGACTAACCATACATTCGTCAGAAAGACTCTCTCAGAACTGGAGCCGACTCGCACAGCAACAAATCCCGCGCTGGCAGTCGAGGCGGCGCTCGACTTGATGCATGAAAGCGATAATCTCGTGAAAGAAATTTATATATTCTCGGATATGGCCGGACCGTCATGGGAGGCCTTATCGGTGACGAGTGCCGATGAATACGAAAACCTGAAGATTTATGTCAGCCGACTGGTGAAAGAGGATTATGAAAATATCAAAGCCGCCAATATCGATTTCGGCAATTCGCTTATTTATCCCGGGCGACCGGTGGATATTTCGGCGGATATTATAAACGAGAGTGACAGGCGTGTGGATAATCTTCTGATCAGTCTTTATATAGATAAAAAGAGGATTTCACAAACCGATATGTCGATCTCGGCCGGCAGTTCGGAGAAGGCCAGATTCAACCACACATTTGAAAGCCCGGGCGAGCATGAGGGTTTCATCGAACTCACTGATGACGATTTGATCGAGGACAATCGCGTTTATTTCACGATTAATATTCCATCGGAAATCCGTGCATTAAGCCTGTATGAAAATGAAGGGGATGATTTCTTCGTCAAGATGGCTTTCAAGCCGCTGCCGGAATCGCCCTCACAGATCAATGTCACCTCGGAGCCGATATCGAATCTTCCAACCCTGAACTTGCAAAACTATGACTGCATAATCCTGAGTGCATCCAAGTTTCTTTCGCAGGCCAATATGTCCCAGCTTATGAATTATGTTAAATCGGGCGGCTCTGTGATGGCTTTTATTTCCGACGATAATAATATGCAGGCTTTAAACGAAAGAATCATGCGCCCTGTTTTTGGTGCGGCTATTACCGGCCAGCTTGAAGTCAGGGAGGGACAGGGCTTTTATCGTCTGAGTGCTCTCGATTTCACTCATCCGGTCTTCAGCCGTTTCGGGGAAATATCCGAGGATTATCTTCCCGAGATAGATTTCTTCAAAATAGTGCAGATTAGACCACCCTCCCAGGGCAAGGTACTTTCGTCATTCTCAACCGGTACTCCCGCCATAATCGATGCCCAATGGGGCAGCGGCAAAATACTGGCGGTGATGAGTTCCGCTTCGGCTGAGGATTCCGACCTGATCAGCCATCCCTTTTTCGTGACCTTCATGAACCGCGCGGTGGAATACCTGGCCTACGATATAAACCGCCTGCGCGAAAATTTCGTTACCGGGGAGCCAATAACAAAGACTATTCTCAACATAAATCCTGAAAAATCAGTTGAGATAATTACACCATCAAACAATAAAATCTATCCCGCCTATAATTTCTCGGGCGCGGAACTCAACCTGACCATTCCACCCATCCCCTCCAACGGCATCTCCAGCATTGCGGTCGATCAGAAGCCGGTGGAAAGATTTGCTGTCAATTTTCCCGTCGATGAATCGAGCGGGAATTTTCTGGAGGTTGATAATTTGAAGGAAGCCGCCCCGGAATACGAGATAATCAAACTGCCGCCTGACGGTGACCATGCCCAAATAATTCAGGAAAGCCGACTGGGCAAGGAATTCTCCAAGATATTTTTCATCCTGGCCCTGCTCTTACTGGCGGCCGAGATGCTTCTGGCGCGCTCATCACAAGAGCCCGCACCTGAAACTCCGTAGACGATTCCTTTTGACAAATCTCAGGACTTTGCTAAATTCTCCCCATGCGACAGGTATATCTTGAAAATATTCACAAGTCCTATCCCAATCGCCATATTCTATCGGGACTCTCATGGCAGATCAATCATGGCGAGAAATATGCGCTTGTTGGACGCAATGGCGTGGGCAAAACCACCCTCTTCCGGATTATTAAAGGCGAAATTACGCCGGATGAGGGCAGTGTTCAGCGCGCCAAAAACCAGAAAATCGGCTATATGCCGCAGGAAGCCGAAATCGAAAGCGGCAAAGCCCTCTGGCTGGAGCTTCTGGATGCCTTCAGTGAGCTATTGGCAATAAAAGATGAAATCAAAGAGCTGGAAGATACAATTGCCGAAAATGCAGATGATCGAGCGGCATTAGAAAAATACGGCAAGCTCCAGGAGGAGTTCGAGATCAAAGGCGGTTTTGATTACGAGGAGAAAATAAAAATTGTACTGCTCGGCCTGGGATTTCCAGAGGAGGTCTGGCTGAAAGAAATCAAAAAGTTTTCCGGCGGTGAAAAAAACAGAGTATTTCTGGCCAAAATCCTGCTGGAAGAGCCAGATCTATTGCTATTAGACGAGCCTACCAATTATCTCGATATAGAATCAACACAATGGCTGGAGGAATATCTATCGGCTTTTAAAGGCAGCGTGATAATTGTATCGCACGACCGCTATTTTATGAACCGCGTGGCTAAGAAAACAGCAGAACTAACCAGCCGAGGGCTCGAAATTTATCATGGCAATTTCGATTTTTATGAGAAGGAGTCGGAAATACGCCACCGCCTTGCTCAAAAGGCATACGAGCATAAAGCCGAGGAGATCGAGCGAATCAAGGACTTCATTCAGAAGAATATAGCCGGGCAAAAGACCAAGCAGGCCCAGTCGCGAAGAAAGATGCTTCAGAAGATGGACCCGCTGGAAAAACCTCATGAGAACAAACAGAAGATGAAACTCGATATTCAGTCCTCGGGCCGCAGCTGGCAGAAGATACTGGAGATCGACGGCTTATCTAAATCATTCGACCACAAGCAGCTTTTTGATGATGTCAGCTTCAAAATTGAGCGCGGCGAAAAAGTCGGTCTGATAGGTCCCAACGGCTCCGGCAAAACCACCTTGATACGTATGATTACCGGGCAGGCCGAACCGGATTCGGGAGAGATAAACATCGGCAATAATGTTGAATATACATATTACGATCAGGAGCTGGTCGGGCTGAATATGGATTCTGACGTGATAGATGTCATCTGGGAGGAAAAACCACAGGCTTTGGCCGAGGAGTTGCGTTCATACCTGGGACGATTTTTGTTCACCGGTGAAGATATCTTCCGTCCGGTCAAGTCGCTTTCGGGCGGCGAGAAAAGCAGGCTGTCGCTGGCCAAGATATTCGTCAATCCGGCAAATTTCCTGATTTTAGACGAGCCCACAAATCATCTCGACATACCCTCGGTCAAGATGCTCGAGCAGGCCTTGAACGATTTTAACGGTACGGTGCTGGTTATCTCCCATGACCGCTATTTTCTCGACAACACCGTTAATAAGATTTATGCTTTAGAAAACCGGAATATCAAGGAATACCTGGGCAATTTCTCCTACTACTGGGAGAAACGTATGCAGCGTGAGCAGGAAGCGCTCAAAAGACCTCGCAAAAAGGAAAGCTCCGATACCAAAGCGGCGTGGGAAAGACTAAAGGACAAGCGTCGACACCAGAAGCGATTGAAACGCGCCGAGCATCAGATTGTCCTGACTGAAGCCAAAATCGAGGAGATCGAAGCTATGCTGGTCGATCCCCAGCTCGCTTCCGATTGGGAGAGGCTGGCCTCGCTGGAAAAGGAAAAGGCCGAGATGGAGAAAATGCTGGAAAGGCTTTATGAGGATTATGAAGAACTCACCGGCTAAGAAGATTATCGCTTTCAACGGTTCGCCTGTTAAAGAGAGCAACACCGATCTGATCACACAGGAGATTATCAGAGGCGCAGTGGAGCAGGATTTTGAGCATGAGCATGTCTATCTGAATGAAATGGATATCCTCCCCTGCCAGGCCTGCGGAGAATCCCCGGGCGAGAAGCTCTGTTTTTTCGAGGACGACCTTTTTGCCTATCTGCATGAATTCGCGAATTGCGATATCGCCGTTATATCCTCTCCTGTCTATTTCGATACTGTCAGCGCCCAGACCAAGCTCTTAATCGACCGCTGCAACTGCTTCAAGCCCTTAGCCGGATACGAGACCGGGAAATTTCAATTCGCTGATCTCAATTTAAAGCCGCGCATCGGAATAATTGTGCTGGTTGGCGGTGAACGTGAGAAATTCGAGCATGCCCTAACGGTGGTCAAAGGCTTTTTTATCTGGTGTAAAGTCAAGCTGTTCGACCAGATAATCTATGCTCATCCATACTATACCAAAGGCGCTGTCAGAAAAGAAAGCGATATTCTGCAAAAAGCCCGCGAGATGGGCAGAAAAGCGGCTGAGTCGTTAATCGCAAAATAGCCTAAACTTTCCACTTGAATATATGTTGTAATAAAACAGAATATTAAATGCCATTATGAGAGGTAATCACATAAAGCCCTTGGCTTTTGGCGTTTAATTCATTTTTTATTCGAAAAAATAATATTTTATAATTTCTCCAAAAAAATGGGGAGGGTACATGAAAATTAAGGACATTCTCGAACAACACGGCAAGCGAGAGATATTCAAGGTTAAGCCAGAGACATTGATCAAAGACGGCCTCGAGATAATTATGAAAAACAGAATCGGCGCACTTATGGTTACCGATGATGATGAAAAGCTGGCGGGAATTATAACCGAACGCGACATTCTCTGGAGGATTTACAAGGACGGTCATGATGCCCTGGGTAAGAAGGTCGAGGATTATATGACCCGGAATGTAATCGTGGGGATACCGGATGATGATATCGAGACTGCCGAGCAGTTTATGACTGTTAACCGTTTTCGCCATCTGCCGATTATGGAAGGCGAAAAGCTGGTTGGCTTAATTTCAATAGGCGATATCGTCAAAAATCTGGCCGGCAGCCTTAAAGTCCAGAACCGATACCTGCGCGACTATATCACCGGCAAATATCCCGGATAAATCAAATGATAATCATCTCTGGCACAGGGAACTTCACAACAAACTCCGCGTTGCATTGATCCCTGTAAGCCGAAATATTAACTGTTTGAGCAAAAGGATTTTTGAGGGCTAAATGAAAGTTTCAGATTTAATCGTTAAATGCCTCGAGACCGAGGAAGTCAAATATCTCTTCGGGCTTCCCGGTGAGGAAAACGAGGACCTTCTCTTCTCGCTCGAAAATTCCAGCATACAATTCATTCCCACACGCATGGAACAGGGCGCATCGTTTATGGCCGATGTTTACGGCCGCCTGACAGGCAAAGCCGGGGTTTGCCTTGCAACCCTGGGGCCAGGAGCTACGAATCTGATCACCGGCATTGCCGACGCGCATCTGGACAAGTCCCCGCTGGTGGCAATCACCGGCCAGGGGTCATCCGACCGTATCCACAAGGAAAGCCATCAATATGTGGATATCGTCAATATGTTCAAGCCGATCACCAAATGGAACACCTCGATTCAAAATCCTCTGATCACAGCCGAGGTAGTGCGCAAGGCTTTCAAATTGGCGGAGATGGAAAAGCCGGGAGCAACTCATTTCGAGCTTCCCGAGGATGTGGCCGCCATGAACAGCGACCTGGAGCCGATAAAGCCGGTACGGCTCAGACGTGCGGCGCCGGATTATAAAGCTATGAACGGCATCCTGGAGCGTCTCCGATTCGCCAAAAGACCGCTAATCCTGGCGGGTAACGGCGCAATCCGCAAAATGGCCTCCAAGCATCTGCGTGAATTCGTAAAGCGGACCGATATACCCGTAGTCTCAACATTTATGGGCAAAGGAGCGATCTCGGATTACGACCGTCACTCCCTTTATGCTGTAGGTTTGCAGGCAAGGGATCATGCTATGAAAGCTATCGATGAAGCCGATCTGATTATCACTGTCGGATACGACATAGCCGAGTACGCTCCCGAACACTGGAACGGCAATAAAGACAATAAAATAATCCATATAGATTTCACACCTGCCGAGGTATATGAATATTATCAGCCCGAACTGGAGATTGTCTGCGATATCTCGGCCGTCTTCTGGGAATTGAATATTAAGATCAAGGCCGAGGAGGTTAATTATGATCCGGAATGGTATCAGCCGATCCGTCAGGCGATAACCGAGGATCTGGAATCGTACAAGCTCAAAGGCGACGACTGCTTCACCATACCGGGCGCATTGCATATAATCCGCAATCTGCTCGATCCCGGCGATATTCTGATTTCCGATGTGGGCGCACATAAGATGTGGATTGGACGAAATTATCCGGTATACGAGCCTAACTCGGTTATAATCTCTAATGGTCTTGCCAGCATGGGAATCGCGCTCCCGGGAGGAATCGCCGCCAAACTGGCGCATCCTGATAAAAAAGTCGTCGCCGCTATGGGTGACGGCGGGTTTCTGATGAATGCGCAGGAAATCGAAACCGCCAAGCGGGTTGGGGCAAATTACACGATTATCGTTTTCAATGACAATGATTACGGCCTGATCTCATGGAAACAGGTCTCGCATACCGGGAGAAAATACGGCACCGAATTGACCAATCCGGATTTCAAGAAATATGCCGAGAGCTTCGGAATAAAGGGCTATTCGCCCAATACCCTCGAGGAATTGAATGCCAATCTGAAGGAAGCGATTACCTCGGATGAGCTGTCGCTGGTTGAAATCGGCATCGATCCCTCGGTAAATTATGAACTGACACAAAAATTACAGAAAAATAAGAAGTGAAATCAAAAAAGGTGAGGTAGAATATGAAGGCAATAAATCCCGCCACAAACAAATTAATCAAAGATTATGATGAGCATGACGAGAATCAAGTCAAAGATATACTTGAAAAGGTAGATAACGATTTCAAAAGCTGGAGCCGTACCGATTTTACACATCGCAGCAAATTGATGATGAAAGCGGCTGAGGTTTTGAAAAAGAATAAAGAGGATTATGCCCGAACTATGGCTATGGAGATGGGCAAGCCGATAACCGAGGCTCGTTCCGAAGCCGAAAAATGCGCCTGGGTCTGTGAATACTACGCTGAAAATGCCGAGAAATTCCTGGCTGATATGGAGATCAAGACCGATGCCAGCAGGAGTTTTGTAGCTTTTGAGCCTCTGGGTACCGTTTTGGCAATCATGCCCTGGAACTTCCCCTTCTGGCAGGTATTCAGATTCGCCGCGCCCGCCCTGATGGCCGGTAATACGGGCGTTTTGAAGCATGCCTCCAATGTCCCCGGATCGGCTCTCAAAATCGAAGAAGTCTTCCGTGAAGCCGGTTTTCCGGAGAACGCCTTCAGGACGCTCTTGATTAGCGCAAGCAAGGCTGAAGCGGTCATTAAAGATGAAAGAGTTAAAGCTGTAACGCTAACGGGCTCAGAATTTGCCGGTACCCAGGTAGCTGCTCAGGCCGGAAGCGTTTTGAAAAAGACAGTGCTGGAACTGGGCGGCTCCGATCCGTATATCGTGCTTGAAGATGCCGAGATGCCCGCCTGTGTGCAGACCTCGGCCAAGGCACGCATGATAAACAACGGCCAGAGCTGCATTGCCGCCAAGCGCTTCATTGTGGTCGAATCGAAGCTCAGGGAATTCGAGGAAGCCCAGACAAATATCATGAAATCGTTGAAAATAGGCGATCCGCTGGATGAAAGCACTCAGGCCGGGCCGATGGCGAGGCAGGATTTGATGGAGGAGCTTCATGAGCAGGTCAAACAGTCGGTTGAAAAGGGCGCCAAAGTCCTCACCGGCGGTGAACCGATGGATGTTGAGGGAGCGTTTTATCCACCCACAGTGCTGACAAACTGCAAGAAGGGCATGAAAGTGGTCGACGAGGAGACCTTCGGCCCTGTCTCGGCCATAATCCCGGTCAAGGATGCCGAGGAGGCGATTGCGGTTGCCAACGATTCCGATCTGGGTCTGGGCGGCGCGGTTTGGTCGAATGACAAAGAGCGGGCAATCGAGGTTGCCCGAAGAGTTGAGACCGGCAATATGTTTGTCAACGGCATGACCAAATCCGATCCCCGTCTCCCCTTCGGCGGTGTCAAGAAATCCGGCTACGGCCGCGAGCTTTCGGTCTTCGGAATCCGTGAATTCGTGAATATAAAGACAATCTGGGTGGCGTAGAATATTTTTGTATCCCATATCTTGATTTTATGTTTTCGACACCGTCGGGATGATCTTTTTCCGAAAATTTTCTGTTTCGGCTTTGAGAGCTGTGAGAGTCTCTTCTGTAAACGGTACCTTGACCTCCTGCGGTGTGAAATTCGCACCTTTGACCCGGACAATCTGTAAATTCATGTTCATTGATTCTTTCATTCGAGTATAAATGAGATTATCGGCAAGCTTCTCCAGCTGCTCGATTTTCTCCCTAAAAGCGCTCGTACTGACAGACAATACTGACGAAAACTCCTTTTCGTGCAATAACACTTTTTTCCACTCTTCAAAAATCTTGTTGCCCCAAGTGTGAGAGAAAAGCAGAATATTCAATGCAGAACCGTATAAAATTATATCTTCTTTGGGTGAATCGAGTATCATTCTGCCGGTTTCAATGGCCTCGCGAAGCACATCCGGCTTAAGGATGTTCGCTCGAATCATATCGTGTTCAATCTGAGAGGTCGAGTCGATCTGCGGATCAAAATCGACGTACATGATCCTGGATTGAAATTCTAAGGCATTTAAGCCATTCAAAACCAACAGCTTTTCAACATAAGTGCGATTCGAGTTGATTAGAAATACAAGGGCGCTACCACCGGACCTTAGCCATGCGGCCAGAATAATCGCTCCTATCAAAGGCTTTCCGGAACCTCCGGGACCGCTGATGATAGTCGATGAAGGAACCGGTAAACCATCCGGAAGAAGCTTATCGAACCAATCCTGGCCCATTTGTATTGCGTTATTCATCTTTATTACTCCTTAAAGGTAATTATCTACAAAACACTCACCTTTATAATATACGGATTCGGAATTCCAAGCTGTTAGAAAAATAATGATCCATTGCTCCAGGTTGCTTCGTTTCTGTTGTAATCGTGGGGTGGTAAAGCATACCCGTATGAACCGACCGCTAAATCGTGCCTGATAAAATGTATTAATATAGTATTTCGGGTTTATGCTGCAAACCCGGGATGCGTGTCAACGGCGCTAATCAATTTCCATCATAATATACTCAAATATCCATGACACTGTCAATCATTAATGGCTTAAAATCCCATTTCGGATGCTAAATTTCCCAAAAAAGTTGACAATCACCCCAGAAAATATATATTTTTATCTTCCGCATGAGGCAAGAAACAAAAACATACCAACTTTGCGGGCTGACAATACCTGCCCGTCGAAAATTTACAAGGGGATTTACATATGGAATCATCTAATTTGCTGGTAGTATGTGCCCTTGCATTCGGCGCAGTCTTCGTGTTGCTCCTGTTTCTGGCCATTGTTATGCGCGTGATCCTGGCGGTCTTTCCGCAAAGAGCGGGAGCCTCAGACGCCGCAGTTTTTGCAGCAGTGGCAGCAGCATCAACACAACTATACCCGGGAACAATAATTAAAAAGATAGAGGAAATAAAATGATTTACGCAGAGAAGCCAAAAAAGATCAGGGTAATGTTCACACCCTTCCGTGACGGGCTCCAGAGCTCATTTGGCGGAAAAGTCAGACTTCATGATTTCCTTCCTGCAATGGAAGCATCAGCCGAAGCCGGCATCAAGCATTTTGAATTTGGCGGAGGCGCAAGATATCAGGCACCATATTTCTATCTGGGCGAGGATCCCTTCATCGATATGCAGAAAATGCGTGAGGCCGTCGGTCCGGAATGCGATCTTCAGATTCTTACAAGATCTGTTTCGGGAGTCACCCTTACCACTCAATCTATCGAAGGTCTCAGGCTGCAGGCAAAATTGATGAAGCAATATGGTACTACATGGGATCGCAATTTCGATTATATGAATGATATTAGAAATCTGGTCAACACTGGTAAGCCGATTGTCGATGCGGGAATGCATCATCAGTGCTGTATCGCCCTGATGGGTCTGCCGTTCAAATCGGACAAAGTTCATACGCCCGATTTCTACTTCAACATTGGCAAAAAACTACTGGATAGCGATGTGCAGATAGACAGCCTCTGCCTGAAGGATGCCAGCGGTACTACCGATCCAAAAACGATCTACGAGACAGCCAAGAGGCTGAAGAAGATTATGCCGCCTGAGATGCCGCTCTGGCTGCATACACACGACACTGGCAGTCTGGCTGTTGCCTGCTATATGGCCGGTATCGAAGCGGGTGTTGACGGTATCGACCTCTCCTGCCGTCCCATGGCAAGCGGCACTGTTCAGCCGGATGTGCGCTCGATGGCCCATTCCCTGAAAGGCACCGGATACTCTCTGGATGTGGACGAGACCAAGATGCCCAAGATCGAGAGCATGCTCAGCGAATTGATGAAAGATTATGATTTCAATCCGACCACGACCATGGCCGATGCCCGTGTACTGGGCTTCCCGATGCCTGGTGGAGCTATCGGACCGAACGTACACATGATGGCCAAAGCCGGAATTATCGATAAATATTCAGATGTTTTGGAGGAATTCCCGGTAGTTGTGGAGGCCGGAGGCGCCTGGACCTCGGTTACGCCGGGAAGCCAGCAATACTGGCTGCAGGCCTTCAACAACGTGCTCTACGGACGCTGGAAAAAGATCGATGCAGGGTATGGCAAGGCTGTGCTCGGATATTTCGGAAAAACGCCTTTGCCTCCCGATCCGAAGGTTGTCAAAATTGCTGAAGAGCAATTGGAACTGCCGCCTATTGACGGCGATCCGCTGGAAGCTGCCCCCAAGAATTTGAAGGTGGCCAGAGAGGCACTGGAGGAGAGAAATCTGGAGGTAAGCGACCGCAATGTTTTCCTGGTACTGGCTGCTATGGTCCCCGGCAAGAAGATGGAACTCAACGAGGGTATCCGTCTCCTCACGGGAAGACCAAAAATTGATATTCCTCTCAAAACAAAAGTTGATGAGGAAGAGCAAAAGGCCAAGAAGGAAGAAATCCGCAACCGTCTATCACAGCAGGCCGGCGCCGTGCCCACAGCTACGGGCCCGCTTACCACACAATGCACTGTAGAGGAAAATGGAAAACGCAGAGTATTTAGAATAACAATGGAACCTGCCACTGCAGCTGGCGGGGGAACGGCTACGGCAACAGCCGAAAAGCCTGCCCCGGCGGCGACAGCTGAATCGAATGGCACACCGGTGTATTCATCCTTTGCAGGATCGGTTGAAATAGTGGATATTATGGTAAATGTCGGCGATCAGGTCAGCAAGGGCCAGGTGATTGCCGCTGTGGAGGCAATGAAAGCCAAACATGATATCAAGGCTCCTGTGGATGGAAAAGTAGCGAGTATTAACGCTGAAATTGGAGACGAACTGGATTCATCCAAACCGATCATGACAATTTCATAAGGGCGGTGCAATGGACACTATCATAGAATTGCTGCGGGAATCGGGATTCGCCAATTTATCCTGGGGCAACTGGGTTATGTACGCGGTTGCCGGGATTTTGATATATCTGGCTATTGCCAAAGAGTATGAGCCGCTGCTTTTGATCCCGATCGGATTCGGGATCATACTGGCTAATTTGCCTCTGGCGGATATGGGCTCGTACGGCGATGGTATAATTGCATTAATTTACAAAACAGGCATCAAGACAGAACTGCTTCCGCCTATAATATTTCTCGGAGTGGGGGTGCTGACCGACTTCCGGCCATTATTAGGGCGTCCAATAACATTCTTATTGGGCGCAGCGGCACAGCTTGGAATTTTCATAGCCGCGCTCGGTGCGGCTTACCTTCTGGGCTTCAATTTCAAGGAGGCGGCCTCGATAGGTATAATCGGCGGAGCTGACGGTCCAACCTCGATCTTTTTGTCGAGCCAACTCGCCCCTCATCTGCTGGGACCTATTGCAGTGGCGGCTTACAGCTACATGTCGCTGGTGCCGATAATCCAACCGCCCATTATGCGCATGCTGACCTCCAAAAAGGAACGTGCGATCGATATGCCTCAGGCCAAGCCGGTTTCGCAAACGGCCGCGATCCTGTTTCCGATCATTACCGGAATACTGGCGATACTGGCGATACCCTCGAGCGCGCCGCTTCTGGGCATGCTGATGTTCGGAAATCTTCTGCGTGAATGCGGCGTTACCGACAGGCTCAGAAAGACAGCAGGAGGATCGCTGATCGATATTGTAACGCTCTTTTTGGGAATTGCGGTGGGCGCTACGATGGCCGCGGAAAGCTTCCTGAATCTCAGCACACTCAAGATTCTGGTGCTTGGTGCTTTTGCTTTTGCATTCAGCACCGCAGGCGGAGTGATTTTTGCGAAAATTATCAATCTGTTTCTTTCTTCAGATAAGAAGATCAATCCCTGTGTGGGCGCTGCCGGTGTTTCGGCTGTTCCGATGGCCGCGCGTGTAGTTCAGAAATTCGTATCGGATCAAACCGACGGCCGTGTGAATCCGCTCATGCCAGCTATGGGCCCGAATGTGGCCGGAGTTATCGGCTCGGCTGTGGCAGCCGGTATTTTCCTGAGCCTATTGGGATAGTTTAAGACATTGTTGCGGCAGATCCTGATCCGGTCAAAGACCGGATTGTGATCTGCCGCCTTTTTTATACCCGACCGGCATTCTAAGGGAACGCAGTGACCAAAGAATCTTTTCCCATTTACGGGTGCCCCATCCCGTTGGGTTACTTTCAGCCTATAAGGGGTGGGATTTTCTCAATTCAATATAGACATTACTTTCAATAAATTACCCCACTGCATTCGCGGTGATACACCCGAATTCTTCCCCAATTTTTCCAAATTTCTCAAACTTGTAAGTTTTATCCACGTATTCCATTAATATTGTTTTTAGGAAGATGAAAGTCGTTTATTTGCAATAGATTGCGCCAAATAAAATAATTGCCTAAAAAGCTTGACAAAGGATTAGGCAAAATATTTATTGGCGCTTTAATTTGATGCGGAAATACTCATTTTTTGAGGAGAAGATCAAGTGATTAAGAAACAGGAAGCGCTGGATTATCACAGCAAGGGACGCAAGGGTAAGATCGAGGTCGTACCCTCAAAGCCGACCAAAACCCAGCGCGATCTATCAATGGCCTACACCCCCGGTGTTGCCGAGCCATGTTTACAAATCAAAGACAACCCGGATGATGTTTATGAATATACCGCCAAGGGCAACCTTGTAGCGGTCGTCTCGAACGGCACTGCCGTCCTGGGACTGGGAAATATTGGAGCCGCTGCCGGTAAGCCTGTTATGGAGGGCAAGGGCGTGCTGTTCAAAAGATTCGCCGACGTCGATGTTTTCGATATCGAGGTCGACAGCCAGGACCCCGAAGAAATTATCAAGGTCTGCAAGCTCATGGAGCCGACCTTCGGAGGAATAAACCTCGAGGATATCAAGGCTCCGGAGTGCTTCGAAATCGAAGAACGGTTAAAAAAAGAACTTGATATTCCGGTCTTCCATGACGACCAGCACGGCACCGCGATTATATCCGGCGCCGCACTCCTGAACGCTCTGGAGCTGGTCAAGAAGGATATCAAGGATGTCAAGTGTGTTTTCCTCGGAGCGGGCGCTGCCGGTATTGCCTGCGCCAACTTGTATATCGCACTCGGAGTTGATAGAAAAAATATTCTGATGGTTGATTCCAAAGGTGTAATCTACAAGGGACGCACTGCCGGAATGAATAAGTACAAAGAGCAGTTCGCACAGGAGACCGACCGTCGTAGCCTTGAGGAGGCTATGGAGGGCGCAGATGTTTTCTGCGGAGTCGCTGTGAAGGATATGGTTACCAAGGATATGGTCAAGTCTATGGCTAAAGATGCTATAATTTTTGCCATGGCCAATCCCGATCCGGAAATTCTGCCGGAGGATGCTTTCGATGCCCGCAAGGACATTATCATGGCAACCGGACGTTCCGACTATCCCAACCAGGTCAACAATGTTCTCGGATTTCCGTTTATCTTCCGCGGCGCGCTCGATGTTCATGCCCGTGCTATCAATATGGAGATGAAGCTTGCGGCCACTTATGCTCTGGCCAATCTGGCCAAGACCGATGTTCCCGATGCCGTGGCCCGCGCTTACGGCGGTATCCATTTCAAGTTCGGCCCGGAATATATCATTCCCAAGCCGTTCGATCCCAGAATTCTTATCTGGGAGGCCTCGGCTGTGGCCCAGGCCGCCATGGAAACCGGCGTGGCCAGAAAGCAAATCGATATCGAGAAGTATCGCGAGGAACTCGAGGATCGCTTCGGATTCGGGCATCAGCTCTCACGCCGAATTATAAGCAAGGCCCGCACCAAGCCGAAACGTATAGTCTTCCCTGAAGGTGCTCATGAAAAGATTCTGCGCTCGGCACGCCAGATCGTCGATGAGAGAATCGGCACACCGATTCTTCTGGGACGGCGTGAGTCGATCGAGAAGATGGCTGCAAATCTGGAAATCTCCCTGGAAGGTGTCGAGCAGGAAGACTATATCAACTCCGATCACAGAACCACCTATGCCAAGACATACTTTGAGAAGAGACAGCGCAAGGGTATAACCTTTGACGATGCCATCATCGCGGTCAAAAATCCGATTATTTACGGCGCGCTTATGGTTGACAGAGGCGATGCCGACTGTATGCTCTCAGGCGTACGCCAGCATTATCCGGACACGATTCGGCCGGCGCTTCAGATTATCGAGAAGAAAGAGAAATATTCGACCGTTTGCGGATTATTCATGCTGATTCTGAAGAACAAAGCCTACTTCTTTGCCGATACTACCGTGAATCTCGATCCGACTGCCGAACAGCTTGTGGATATTACAATCATGTGTGCCAGTGCCGCACGCAGATTCAACCTCGATCCGAAAATTGCGCTGGTATCCTATTCGAACTTCGGGTCGGTTCGCAATCCTGATACAGACAAGATCAGGAAAGCGGTGGAAATGCTGCAACGTGATCATCCTGAACTGGTGGTTGACGGTGAGATGCAGGCCGATACTGCCGTAACTCCTGAGATCGCCGCCACCGACTTTCCCTTCTCCAAGATTCAGGGCAATGCTAACTGCCTGATCTTCCCCAGGCTGGAAGCCGGAAATGCGGCTTACAAGCTAATACAGAGATTGGGCAATGCCGAGGTCTTCGGACCAATGCTGGCCGGACTCAGGAAGCCGGTGCACGTACTGCACCGTGCTCAGGATGTTGAGGATATTGTCAATATGGCAGCAATCGCTGTTGTCGAAGCCAATGGCAGTTAACATAGATCGCATGTTATGCAAAACGGCAGGTGTTGAAACACCTGCCGTTTTTTTGCCATTATTCCAGGGTGCCCCGTCCCCGAAAGGGGTGGGATAAATGCGGTGGCAGGAATCTATAATGTGAAGTTCTGTCAGTTTCTGCTCCCGATGAAATCGGGAGTGTGAACTGATAGTTATAAAATATCTTAAGCAACACAAAATTACAAATGTGGGCCGTCAGATCACAATCCCGTCTTCGACGGAATCAGACTCAACCAAAAACCCATATGTGTAAAGGATGTTATGACACATTGTGTAAAGAATGTCTTGACGCCGTACACCACAGGGGTCATGCCCTACACTTAAATCCCCAATCCGATGTCCCTGGAAACAATTGCTTGAAATAACTGTAATATTATGTATATTCCGCTTTTCACGAAAGGAGATTGTGTGCCTGATAATAAAGATATCGAGACAATGGAAAAGCTGAAAGATGCGCGCGATAAGATCAAATCCGAAGTCGGCAAGGTTATCGTGGGACAGGATAAAGTCATCGAGGAGCTGTTGATCGCTATTCTATCAAACGGTCATGTGCTCTTGATCGGCGTCCCCGGACTGGCGAAAACTCTTCTGGTATCGACTCTTGCGCAGGTTCTTGACCTGAAATTCTCACGAATCCAGTTCACCCCGGACCTTATGCCCTCGGATATCACCGGAACGGAAATTCTGGAAGAGGACAGGGCCACCGGCGGCCGTGAATTCAAATTCGTCAAGGGGCCTGTATTCGCCAATATAGTGCTGGCCGACGAAATCAACCGTACGCCTCCAAAAACACAGGCGGCGCTCTTGCAGGCTATGCAGGAACATGAAGTTACAGCCGGCGGGCAGACATTTACGCTGGAAGAACCGTTTTTCGTGCTGGCAACCCAGAATCCGATCGAGCAGGAAGGCACCTATCCCCTGCCCGAGGCGCAGTTAGACAGGTTCATGTTCAATATTCTTATAGATTACCCCACGTATGACGAAGAAAACGAGATCGTACGTACCACAACCGCGCTTCTGGAGCAGAATCTGGACGTTGTCCTGCGCGGTTCGGATATTGCCGATCTGCAACGGCTGGTCAGACGTGTGCCGGTCTCGGATCATGTCATCGATTACGCGGTGCGTCTGGTGCGAGCAACCAGATATTCTGCAAACGGTACAAATCTCGAATACATCAAGGACTGGGTTAGCTGGGGCGCCGGGCCAAGGGCCTCGCAGTACCTTATTCTGGGAGCCAAGACCCGTGCGATCCTGGACAACCGTCCCACACCATCGGTAGAGGATGTGCGCGAGGTGGCCAAGCCGGTTATGCGTCACAGGATCGTTACATCTTTCAATGCCGAGGCTGACGGTGTAACCGCAGAACATATCATCGGACGGCTGATCGAGGACGTGAAGGAAAAGTAGAAAAAAAGCTGAAATTAATGATTTACAATTAAGAATACAATTCTCTAATTATATTTATGCAAATCACCGATCATAAAATATTTATAGGCGACTCCAGGGATATGTCAGATATAAATGATTCATCTGTACATTTGATCATTACATCACCGCCATATTGGCAGTTAAAGGACTATGGGGTAGAAACTCAGATCGGCTTTGATAATACTTATGAGGATTACATTAATAATCTAAATTTAGTGTGGCAAGAATGCTATCGGGTTCTTCATTCAGGATGCAGGCTTTGCATAAATATCGGGGACCAGTTTGCCCGCTCAGTTTACTATGGCCGTTACAAGATTATTCCTATAAGAACTGAAATAATAAAATTTTGTGAGACAATTGGCATGGATTACATGGGTGCGATAATATGGCAAAAGGTTACAACTTGTAACACGACGGGCGGGGCATCGGTAATGGGCTCATTTCCATTTCCAAGAAATGGCATTTTAAAACTGGATTATGAGTTTATATTGATTTTCAAAAAACTTGGTAATCCGCCGAAAATGCCAAAGCATATTAAAGAACAATCGAAACTTACAACTGAAGAATGGAATACATATTTTTCGGGACATTGGACATTTCCGGGTGAAAGGCAGGATAGGCATTTAGCCATGTTTCCTGAAGAATTGCCAAAACGCTTGATAAAAATGTTTAGTTTTAAAGGCGATTATATTCTTGATCCTTTTACCGGAAGTGGAACAACAACTCTTGCGGCGAAGCATTTGGAAAGAAACTCCATAGGTTATGAAATCAATCCTGAATTCACAGAAATTATAAGAAAAAAGGTGGGATTGGATCAAAATGAGATTTGGGATAATCATAATATAAAAATCATAAATAAAAAAATGAATTCAAGATCTGCCAAGTACAAAATAGAAGAGCTTCCTTACATATTCCACGATCCTATAAAATTTCAGAGAAAAATCGATCCTAGAAAAATGAGCTTTGGTTCAAGGATTGACAACTCAAAATCCTCTAAAATAAAATATTTTAAGATTAAAAAAATCATTTCTCCAGAAGTACTTCTGCTGGATAATAATCAGCAAATAACCTTACTGGGAATTAAAAACAGACCTGATAAAATAGAAGAGGCAATAGATTTTTTGAATCGGACAACGAAAGGTGAAAATTTATATCTTAAGTTTGATGAAATAAAATACGATGAAAATGATAATTTGCTGGTGTATCTATATCTTAAAAACAAGACGTTTATAAATGCACATCTTGTCAAACGGGGCCTCGTCTATGTTGATTCCGAAAAAGACTTTAAATATAAGGCTAAATTTATGAATTATAGAAAGACTTAATATGGCAAAGGAATGGATTCTCAATCAGTCCATGAATAGATGGGGGCTGAATAAGAAAAGATCGGTTGGACCCGTTTCCGAGTTAATACGTAAATGCCAGCCAAAAACCCAAATGGACTGGCAGGAATATTATTACGATAATGTGCACGATGAAAAATATATAGAGGAACTAGGAAAGAAACTATATATAAAAATAACAGAAGTTATTCAATTTGAAATAGAAGAAGTAACAGAAGAAGATTGCATTAATTACATAAAAGAAGTTGTAATCAAAAGAACATATGATGGCTATGTAAACGAGATACAAACTGTCTATGGCCAGCTTCAGGAGCAAATTGTTCGGCCAATTGAAGCCGCCCCGGATGAATGGGACAGGCTCTTCAATGTCGATTTTTTCATAAAAGTGAATGAGAAATATATCGGAATTCAAATCAAACCCATTACATTCGAGCACACTTTCGAGCAACACAGATGGCAAATGATGCAAGATAATTCGCATAAAAAATTTAAAGGCAAATATGGAGGCAATGTCTATACTATTTTTTCCGCAAAAAAGGACAAGAAGAAGTATATAGTAAATGCTGATATAATACCATCAATTAATGATGAAATTCAATCCCTATTAAACGAAAAAAAATAGATGCCAGAGGATACCAAAAGCTATAGACGATATCTCAAGCCGGAAGTGGTTTCGCGGCTGAAGACCATGGAGCTCAAGGCGCGTATGGTGGTCGAGGGCTTTATGACCGGACTGCATAAGTCGCCTTATCACGGCTTCTCGGTCGAATTCGCCGAACACCGTCAGTATATGCCGGGCGATAATATACGTTACATCGATTGGAAAGTTTACGGCAAGTCCGACCGCTTCTATGTCAAGGAATACGAGGAGGAGACCAACCTGAAGGCGTATCTTCTTCTGGATACATCGGCTTCGATGGGCTACACCTCGGACAAAAAATATCTTCACAAGCTGGAATACTGCTCATATCTGGCGGCAGCGTTTACGTTTTTGATGCTGAAACAGCGTGATTCGGTGGGACTTGTGGGATTCGACGAGAAGATTCATACATATATTCCCCCGCGCTCTTCGGCCTCGCATCTGCACATACTGCTGAGCAAGCTGGATGAGCAGAAGCCGACCAAACAGACCGATATCGCCGAAACTCTGCATGAAATGGCCGAGCGCATCAAACGCCGCGGATTGATTATCATTCTCTCCGATCTTCTGGACGATCCCCAGAAGGTACTGGCAGGACTAAAGCATTTCCGTCACAGAAAACATGAGGTAATCGTCCTGCAGACACTGGATCCGTCGGAGCGCGAATTCTCCTTTCCGCGCGAGGCGATCTTCGAGGATATGGAAACCGGCGAGGAAATTACTACTCTGCCATGGCAGATAAAAAAAGACTATCAAAGGGCATTTGATGCGGTCTTTGACGATTTCGCCCGTGAATGCCGCATGTCGAATATCGATTATCATCGAATCGACACCTCGCAGACCTACGACTATTCCCTTTTTGCCTATCTCAATAAACGGAGCAAGCTCTTCTAATGTCCCCAGCAAAACTCAGACAGCCGTTAATAGGTGCGCATATGTCGATTGCGGGCGGGGTTTTCAATGCTATCGCGCACGGCGTGGAGATGGGCTGCGCCACAATTCAGCTTTTTACCAAGTCCAATAACCAATGGAAAGCCAAAATCCTGACTGATGAAGAGGTCGAGAAATATTTCGAGGACAGGAAAAAGGCAAAGATCAATCCGGTGGTGGCACACACGTCATACCTGATAAATATCGCCTCACCCAAAAAGGACATCTACAAGAAGTCGCTCGCATCACTGATAGAAGAAATCGAACGCTGCGATCTTTTGGATATCGATGATCTGGTGCTTCATCCGGGATCATACCTGGATACAAACGAGGAAATCGGCATCAAAAAAATAGTCGATACATTAAACGGCATCTTCGAAAAGACACATAAAAGCAAAACAAGAATTGCCTTGGAGACAACAGCAGGTCAGGGAACGAATCTGGGATACAGGTTCGAGCAACTGGCCGAGATGATCGAGGGGATTGAAAATAAAAAGCGCGTTTCGGTCTGCATGGATACCTGCCATATATTCGCGGCCGGGTATGATATCCGCGATAAAAAAAGCTATGAGAAGACTATGAAGCAATTCGATGATATTATCGGGTTGTCGTATTTAAAAGCAATGCACTTAAACGATTCGCGGATGGAATTCGGCAAAAAGCGCGACCGTCATGCACATCTGGGCGAGGGATTCATAGGCGCAGATGCCTTTAAATTTATCATGCAGGATAAACGCCTGAAAAATGTCCCCAAGCTTCTGGAAACTCCCAAGGAGCGAGACGGGGTCAAAATGGACAAAGTAAATCTTGACCTTTTAAGAAAATTCAATAAATCTTAAAACGAAAATATACACGGGATATAAATCATGAAAATCGGATTTATCGGTCTGGCGCAATCCGGCAAAACGACGGTCTTCAATGCGGTTGCGCCGCACAGCCAGGAATCGCACATGGGCGCAGCCCGGATGGAGGTCCGGCGTGGAATAGTAAAAGTGCCGGACGAGCGAGTCTGGGAGCTTGTAAAAATATACGAGCCAAAGAAAATTACATTCGCTGAAATAGAGTTTATGGATGTTGCCGGAGTGAGCGGCAAAAAGGGCGA
>CAZBZV010000003.1:70566-88301 GCA_964496505.1 uncultured Ignavibacteria bacterium
ACTTCCAGAACTGAGAAGGATATCCCGCCAGCGTTGCGTGAACCGGAGGTCCTGGCGCATGTCGTACGCGTGTTTAAAGAGGAGATGATCCCGCATCCCGAGGGCTCTGTCGACCCCCATCGCGATATCGAAAATGTGGAAAGCGAGCTTATATTCAACGACTTTTTATCCACGGAAGCACGTCTGGAAAAAATCAGCCGCCAGGCACGTCTGGCCGGAGATGAGTCCGCTAAACGTGAGATGAAAACGCTGGAAAAGGTAAAAGAGCACCTGGAGGCCGAGAAACCATTGCGGCTGCTCGAGCTGACTTCGGATGAAGCCAAAATTATCAAGGGCTTTCGATTTTTGAGCCGGAAGCCCAAGCTTTTGATCTTAAATGTCGGTGAGGAAGATATCCCGCGCATAGAGGCGATCAATAAGGAGTATGCCGAGTGGTATGCCGGTAAGGATGTTGATGTTGTTGCGATCTGCGGCAAGGTGCAGGCTGAGATAAGCGAACTGGATGAGGAGGATCGCGAGGAATTCATGCAGGATATGGGAATCACACAGTCCGCGCTGGATAAAATGATCCACAAGTCATTCGACCTGCTGGGACTTATTACGTATCTGACAGGCGGTGAAAAAGAAGTTCATGCCTGGACAATTCCCGAGGGCACAAAGGCGCCTCAGGCCGCCGGGGTGATTCATAACGACTTCGAAAAAGGCTTCATCAAAGCCGAGGTTTACACATACGATGAACTGGTAAAGTACGGTTCGGAAGCCGAGGCTAAAAAGCATGGATGTTTGCGTCTTGAGGGCAAGGAGTATGTTGTCAAAGACGGCGATGTTATTATCTTCCGCTTCAATGTCTGATTAGCCGAGAATATCCAGAAGGTAGCGTACCTGAAACCTTCCCCTGTAGTTGGATGAGCTGTTCCCCTCGATATTATCTTTATTGTTGTAGAAGATAAGGTAGTTATCAAAATCGATCTGCAGGTTATTCCACTTGAACAGCTTCAAAGAAAGTCCCAGTATATCCGCCTTCTCCACAACTCCGCTCGGAAAATTTTCTTCATAAGCCTCTGAGGCATAAAGCCAGGGCGCGGTCCAGTCCGAGAAGACATTACCCTCGCCCGAGTTCTGGCGCTCATAGGTGAGAACCGCCTTCGCGCCGAATGAAAACCATTTCTTCAGGGCAAAGTACATACTCTCACGATCCGGCCCCAGAAAATGTCCGATCAGGCGGTTATTGTGCACATAGCGATTATGGCTCTTGATTTGATTATAGGTCCAGTTATTCACACGCGTGTATTCAAAACCAAAGTCAACCCCTGATCCTTCAATCGGCTCGATCAGATTAACGCCTGCCAGATATCCTATCTCCGAGGGTTCATTATCGCCCGGCGTTTCGTTATCAACCTGATAATCGTCAATCAGGAACTCCCCATAGAGCTTAACACCCCAAACGGGATACCAGGAAGCATCTACCGAAATAAAGGTGTTGTCGTCATTATCCTGATTAAGCTGCTCGCCGTGATACCATGTTATCGGATTAGTATAGTAAAATTCCAGACCGCGTCCCGTGCCGCCATATATTACCGATTCAGCCAGGCCGATGGAAAGCTTATCGTAAGGCATAATCTCCAGCCGATGAGCCGAAAAGTAGCGGTTTATATCCCAGTCCAGAGTGGTATCGGACAATGCCAGTTCATTGTCTTCCTGATCAAGTACGGCAATTATTGAAGTAAATTTCAACGGACCATAGCTGGCTGTCAGCTTGGCCTGATCCATGGCACGCGAATGCGATGACAGCAAAAGATTTCCGCGTCTTCCGGGACCCCAACTCGATTTTTCGCGACCGAAATAGACTTGGATATTGTCGAAATCGAGTTCAAGATATGCCCGTTCAACCTGTCCTGCCAATGAACGCCAGACCTTACCCTCGTACAGAGGATCATCGGCCAGCGATTCATCCAGGGCAAATTCCGTGAAAAGGTTAACATTATCTTTAAGCTCAATGCCAAAAATCCCTCGCAGAGTCTCGGAGGTGAAGCTCTTGCCCTGCTCGGGATGAATCCCCTCGCTGGATAGATCGAGATTTAAAATAAGCCGCTCATCTTCCGGTTTGAGATGATTTAGTGATATTCTCAGCGATTCTAGCTGGCTTCTGAGTAATTCGTTATACTGATTCTGGGAAAGGTAAATAGCATCGTAAACGGCTTCTCTGATATCATCGATCCTGTACGGTCTGCTGTTGGGAAAGTCGGGTTCCAGCACACCCAGATCTACAAGCCTGTCGATAATATCGTTCTGGCGGCTGTGAAAATCATTATCGACCGGAAATGTCTGCGTCATACCTGTCGAAACGAACAGGATTAGAAGTAATCCGGCTGTGAAAGTTCCCATTTTTTTCATAGTGATAAGGATTGTTATTTTCCCGTACCGTTAATAACGGTCGGGATAGTTCTGAGTAAAATCTTGGTATCCATCCATAGCGACCAGTTGTCGATATATTCCAGATCGAGTTTCATCCACTCCTCGAATGTCGTCCCGTTACGCTTGCCAACCTGCCATAAACAGGTAAGACCCGGCTTAACCGAAAGCTTTCTCCTTTGCCAGCGGTCAAAATGCCTGACCTCATCCGGCAGCGGCGGTCTGGGTCCCACGAATGACATGTCACCCCGGACAATATTGAACAACTGGGGCAGCTCATCAAGCGAGGTCTTCCTGAGAAATTTGCCTATTCTCGTTATTCTGGGATCATTGCTGATTTTGAACACCGGTCCATCCATCTCATTTTTCTCTTTCAGCCTCTCCTTAAGTTCCTCGGCATTTTCTACCATTGTGCGAAATTTGAACAGACGGAAACGCCGCCCGTTAAGACCGCACCTCTCCTGTGAGAAGAAAACCGGGCCGTTGGAAGTCAATTTTACAAGCACAGCTATAACCGCCAGAATGGGCGCTGCCAGTGCCAGGGTGATAAATGCCCCTGCCCTGTCGAATGCGGCTTTTACGAAATTGGAGGACCGATCCTCCTTCACCGTTGAATATACAATTGCGGGTCGGAAAAGAAATTCACCCATCTCCATTCCCGCAAATTTCATGTTGAAGAAATCGGTGAGCACACAAGCCTTAACGCCCATATTCTCACACAGCGATACTGCATCCTGAAGCTTATCGATATATTTTCTATTCGCCGCAAAAACAACATAGTCGACCTGATTGCATTGAACTATATCGGCCAGATCCTCAAGGCGGCCGATTTGAGGTATATCCCGATATCGCCAGAGCTGATCGTAATCCTCAACATCGAGGATGCCCATAATTCTGATACCCCATTTGGGATTATCTCTGATATCATCAATAATCTTTTTGGCAATCACACCTTCGCCTACGACAATAATCTGCTGGCAGTTCTTTCCGCGAGCGCGAATTACATGAAGGAAATTAACCACTGCAATCCGCAGCGCAAATAGCATCGTTAAATCAAGGACCAGAAAGAGAAATATAAAAAGCCGTCCCGGCAGAGTACTCTTGGTGGCGAAAATCCAGATTAAAAATCCGGAGATACCCTTTAATACAAGAAGCGCAACCGGTTTCATCATATCACGATAATCTTTGGTACGGTATGCATAAGGAGAATTCTGATTGAGAATCAGAAAACCCCAGATGCCTGCTATTACAAGAAGATTCTGGGTTGAAATCGTAATCTGGTAGAATGCCGGAAGATTACCGTGAACCAGCAAAAATGCCAGCACGTCAGCCACAAAGTAGGCAAAAATTGTCAGGATTATATCACTGACAATATGCAGACGTTTTAACAGCAACATTTTCTCTTTCAACATAACAACACTGCCCTTTAATTATTTCCCCTTTTGCTTGCCCAAAAAACAGAGTGATATATTTAACTAATCGGAAAATGATACAGCACTCTTTAAAACTGATTCAAGATATTTCCCGGGCTAAAGTATTTCTTACTTTATAAGGACTTATCTCCCATTCCTGAGATTTTACTTTGTTTATGCCTTTTTATGGACACCCTGCAATTATAGAAACAAAAAATGCTTATTCAATGCTAATCCATGAGAGATAAGCATTTAACATTATTATTCGGTTTCTGATGCAGCCTTCTGGCTTTCTCTGAGCTGTTCCAACCCCGGATTGAGAGCCCCGTCAATTATGCGCTCATACATAAGCTCCTCGGAACCGCGTTTGAGCTCCAGTTTCTGCAGAGTTTTAGTGCGCCAGCCGATACGGTTCAGGATGGAATAGAAGCGTATCGATTTCTGCTGCATTTCCTTATAGGATCCAGCCCCAAATATCCCCCAGATGCAGGCCTGCGGAGCACTGTCGATTTGAGAGTAGCGAATTTTCCAGCTTTCCAGCTTCTCGCCATAACTTTTGGAAATATAGTGGGGAATTTTTTCCAGATGCCATTTTCCGCAGCTCATCACAATCATGGCCATAGGCCCCGAGGTTGATTTTAGTACAACACGATTATCCAGAATCCCGGCTGTGACATCATTATTCAAAATGATATTGCCGCTCATCAAATGGGTGCCTGATCCGAGAAACTCGTCCTTAATCAAATAAATAGATTCGTTTTTATCGAAGTAAATCGAGCGGCGTGTGATCACCGGATTCTCAAGGCGAGTGTATCCGGAATGAGAGGCTGAGATAAAATCGAACTCGGGTTTGGAATCCCAGCTAACCTCCGAAACCTCTGCATCCTTTCTGACCGAGAACAATATCTTCGGCAGAAAACGGTTGATCTCCTGTCCGTCTACTTCCAGGGTGGAATGCGAGGCGGTTTTCCTGAAATAATTTCTGCAAGAAGGGTCTCCGGTATAGACATAAGTCCCTGAATCGACAATAAAATTCTGACGGCCGTACGAAAATTCCAGCGCCAGAAGATCGTTATGTTTATGCCCGGCAAAATCGAGAGCGGTTGCCGAATGTGCAAAAAATCCCAGATAGCTGCCGGAATCCCGCAAAACCGCCATTCCAGAATCCTGGAAAAACATCGAATGCTTTTCTTTGCAGTCGGATACCAGCCGCTCAAAATACAGATCGAAGCCGTTTTTTCCGCCCCAGAGAAGAAGCTCCGGAACCGGGCAGATTTTATTGGTGCAGTACCCTTTCAAATCGATAATTACCGAGGCCAAATCAAGTATATCCCTGACATCACATTCATCCCGCCTGATTATCTTGAAAAGCCGATCCGAGCCGCTGTCGCCGAAATTCGGGACAGTATTATCGCTTTTGGAAAGTGAATACAGGGCCGCACAGCTCTGCATTACACGCGCTTTCCACTCATCTTCGAAATCGTTTCCGAAACGCCGCTCGAAATTGAGCACAAAGAGATATATTTCCAGCATCATGATCTGGTAATTCAGCGAGGATTCATAGCAGGTGCCGTCCGGGCTGACCTGATTGAATATTTCTTTTTCCAGCTCACCCCGCGCGAACTCGTACCAGGCCAGTCCGTCAGGTGTATTATGGAAAAGCCTGCCAATCACCAGAAGCCCTACAAGATCGAACAGATAATGATTGTTGTTGATGCCCGGGCCGTAATGTGCCAGGTTTTCCCAGATCAACTGTCCGTGCTGATAAAGTGAGCGAAAGAACTTCGCTTTGAAATTGACGCTGAATGATTTCGGATCAAACAGCTCATAGGCCGCCAGCCAGTTAACTGCCCGAATGGAGATCTCCATTGCATTGGCCCAGTTAATACCATAGGGACAGGGATTTTCATAAATCCAGTCCTCGATTATGGCAATGAATTTATGATGATACTTTTTCAGATTGGTCAGATCGTATGCCAGTGCCAGACTTGTAAGATACTGGAAACGTGAGAGTTCCCAGGGCACCTTGGCATCGGAATTGTCGCTCCAGAACATCAACGGCACATTCTGATAAAACTCCCGTTTCCAGATTCTTCCCGACTTGAAATCCAGATGCCAGTCAATTTTGGCGCCCAGATATGTCGGGCCGCTTCCCAGAACGTCGAAGCAATTCTCATAAATCTGCTCCGCCCGTCCAACAATTTCCTTTAAGGTATTGGGGTAGTTTTTTCTGAGCAGAGGGTAGACATCGCGCATGCCTGAAGCATGGAAGATCCAGTCGCGGGATGAGACATAATCGAAGAATGCCTCGCTGGAGGAAAAGCCGCCTTTTTCGACTATTTCCTGTTCGAACTCAAAAGCGCTCAGCGGTTCGAAAACCGATTTCGGGCTTACCATATTTTCCCCATTACTTCAGAAAAAAAGCGCTTCCCCGATTATCCCGCTGCATCACAGCCTTCGGATAATTACAGGCACGTTTCTCCGTTGCGCAATTCCATACTGAAATCTATTTAACTGCATCTTTCAACACTATCTTGTCTGTGGAGGTCAGCCTTTGCGCCTGATCCTCCTGTTTGGCCTTTTGGGCAAAATGTTCGCGCAGGATTCTCACAATCCTCTCCGCAGTCTGCCCATCCCAGAACATGGGACGCTTTTTCGACGGCAGTCCGTCACTCATATAATAGTCTATCTGAGACGTAATCTTCTTAAGGTCGAGATTCACCAGTTTATTGGTTCCATCAGTAATCGTGACAGGACGTTCGGTATTTTCGCGCAGAGTCAGGCAGGGCACGCCCAGGAAAGTCGTTTCCTCCTGCACGCCGCCTGAATCGGTCATAACAAGAAGAGCATTCTTTTGAAGCTTTAAAAAGTCGAAATATCCCAGCGGGTCTGTCAGAATTATGTTTCTGTTGTTCAATATTGCGCTGTACTTGCCGTTAGAATCGAGATTCTTTCTTGTACGGGGATGTATGGGAAATACTACAGGACATCTTTCCGACGCGGCGGACAGAATCTGGGCGATCTTTTGCAGATTTTCCTGATTATCGACATTCGACGGCCGGTGCAGAGTAACCAGGATATAGCGCTTACCCTCGAGCTCGAGCTTATCGAGAATCTTTGACTTCTCGGCCTGAGGCAGAAAGTTTTTGAGAGTATCGATCATTATATTTCCGACCAGGAATATTTTCTCTACATCGACACCTTCCTTGATGAGGTTCAGGTTGGCATCATCACAGGAGGAGAAAAGCATCTCCGCCAGCACATCGCTGACCACCCTGTTTACCTCCTCGGGCATAGTCCTGTCGAAAGCCCGCAGTCCGGCTTCCACATGAGCTACCGGGATACAAAGCTTGGAGGCGGCTAATGAGGCCGCCATCGTGGAATTGACATCGCCAAAGACAATTATCATATCCGGCTTCTCGGACAGCATAATCTCTTCGGCCTTGATCATGACGTTGCCGGTCTGGTGAGCATGGCTTCCCGAGCCAACCTCCAGGAAGAAATCCGGCTGAGGAAGTCCGAACTGATCGAAAAATACCCGCGACATTGTGTAATCGTAATGCTGTCCGGTGTGCACGATGAGCGGATTGAATATTGAGGGATACTTGCGCAGTTCAAAATACAGGGGCGCGAGCTTCATGAAGTTGGGCCGTGCGCCGGCTATCAATAATAATTTTATCATACTTTCGCCATCCTCTTGGTCCTGCTTTTGCTGCCGGAGGTCGACTTTTTCCCGACTTGCCGGGAGGCCTTTTCCAGAACCGATTCCGGTCCGCGTTTTAGCATAACCCTGCCCATCTTGCCTGAATTCTTATTAGAAAGCAGACCGTATTTCCTCAGTCTCTGACCCACAATCATCCCAACCATAATCAAGCCGATTGCTAGCGGCAAAATAACCACCAGCGGCTTGGGAATCAGATTATTGGGGCTTACATATGCCGATCTGACACTTCCCAGCTTATCTGTTTCGGCCGACTTAGCAAGCATCAGCATGGTCTTCCTTTTTTCCAGTGCGCTGACCAGGTCATCAGTTTCGTCCTGATCAACCCGAGTATTCTCCGAGGCGGCCTGTATAGTTTCGTTAAGCATGCTGATCTCGTCCTCAATCTTCTGCTGACGGCTCTCTTCCAGATATTCTTCTAACTTGTTCACATAGCTTTCTGCTATTTGCCGTGATAGATCGGGATACTGGGTCGTGACCGAAATTTTCATCACGCCCGAATTATCTATTGCATCGATCTCCGTAATCTCATTTAATTCCTGCAAAGCGTAGGTTATGTTGTTGAGCGAAAAGTACTGCATCAGATCCATATCGTAATGCTTGTACTTGAAATTGACCGAGTATTTTTTCTGCAGGAGATCCAGCTGGATTTGAGGCGACCTTAGAATTGCCGCGTATGTCACGAAAGGTATTTCGTTATTTTTTAGAAAAACGGTGTAGTTGTTTTCCAGAGCGGGATTGGTTGCGTTTTCGATTTTGAACTCTGATTCGGGATAGATATAGACCGAAGCCGTGTAGCTGCGCTTATAAATGAAACCGAACATGAATGCAAAGAAAACTGCGGCCACGAGTATGGATAATATCGCCAGCCTTTTATCCGATAATACACTTAAAATCGAAAGGTAAATCTCGCTTTCCTGTTTCTCTGGTAATGCCTTTTTTCTGATTTTTCTCGCCGCCATGACTACCACCTAAAGTCTGTCCAAAATAAATATTGTTGTCGCGATACTTGATATAATCGAAACAGATGTCAGGATTGTCTGGCCCAGGCTCTTTTCCTTGATGATCTTCGATGGTACCAACACTACATCTCCTAAACCGAGCCTGTAGCCTCCGGCCTTGCCGTTGGGAACAACCTGGCCGTTGGCCCTGATCACCCGTACATTATTCTTATCGGCATGCGGCAGCAAACCTCCTGCCCGATCGATATAAAATCTGGCTTTCCTGTCTGGGGAAAATTGTATGGTTCCCGATGAGGCCACCGCACCTGTCACCTGTACCCCCGAGGGCAAAGGCGGTATGTATATCTCATCTCCTCTTTGCAGGACAACATCCCCCTGTCGGCCCTTGCTCGAAAGAACCAGATCAAGATCGATCACCATGCGGGAAAGCTCGCCGGCATTGTACTTCAGGATCGAGGTATGATTGTAGTTGCCGGCGGAATCGAATCTGACCGGATTGGAGCGGTCTAATATTCCGGGGAGATTCATTCTTTCCAGCTTGTCCTCTATCTCCCCTCTTATGAAGACTGTCCCGAATGCAAACGCCTCCGGGGTAAGGCCCCCGGCTCGCTGGATAAGTTCGTAAAGAGTCTCATCATTGCGGTAAAGAGCATACTTCCCCGGAAATTCCACCTCGCCGGCAATGGTTACGAAATTATCCAGTTCCCATGAGGGTACCTTGCGGATGAAAACATAATCATCTTCGGCCAGAATGATATCCGCATCCGGATCACCCTCTTTCATTTTGGCCAGATCGATATACAGCAATTCGATCTCCTCGCCGGGTGTGCGTCTTGCCACTTCCGCGGTCAGCGTATAGGCCCCGCGTTTCAGGTCCCCGGCCATGAATATCAAGTCGGAGATGCGCATGTTTTTGAAAAGCTGGTATTCACCCGGGTTGCGAATTTCGCCGTCAATGCTTACATATTTCTTTCTGGCGATCTCATTGCTCCCGTACACCCGCAGGCTGTCATTGACCTGCAATTTCAGGTCATGATCGGGATTTTTTCTTAAAGCCTCGGCCAGATTTAAGGGGATCAATTCCTGCTGGCTGTCGGAATTAGTGCGGATAAGATCGGCACGCTCGAGATACGGATTTTCCTTGAGCTGTTTTCCATTGCCAAGAAGTTCGGAGACAGTCAGGCCGTTGTCCATCTGATAGGCTCCGGGATGTTTTACATGCCCATCGAGCCAGACAACATTTTCGCGTCTCTCATATATGCTGAAAACCGAGATATCATCCCCGGCCTTGATTTCGATATTGTTTTTTTCACGATCCTCTTCATTCGCCAGAGAAAGATCAATCAATTTTCGCCCCTGACCGTTATTGATTCGGTCGATCATCACCCGTCCCAGATAGGCCTCGTCGCCCGCACCCCCGGCCAGTTCGATAACGTCCAGAAGTTTTTCCTGATTCTTGAGCTCGTAGACGGCGGGACGTTTAACCTCCCCCCTGACCGAAACTTTGGGCCCGACAACCGGCACGAAGATAACATCCTCGGACTGAAGCTTTATTCCGGCGCCGTTTTTACCGTGAAGCAGGAAATCGTAAAGATCAACTGTCGCAATTGTCTCTTTTCCGCGGCTCAGGCGGATTTTCCGCAGAGAACCATTTTCATTGGGGCCGCCCGAATAATGCAGGGCGTTGAAAAGAGTGGATAACGAGCTTATCGTATATGCCCCGGGTTTCTTGACCTCGCCGTAGACATAAACACGAATAGTCCGAATCCGTCCCAGCATCACACCCAGCTCGAAATCGGAATAGATGTTGGACAGTTTTTTGTGCAGACGCTCTCTGAACTGATCCAGAGTGAGGTTAAAAGCGGTTATCTCGCCCGCCTTGGGCACGAATACCTTGCCCTCACGGTCAACCGTCAAGTCCATTTCAAGGTCGATTCGCCCCCATAAATAAACAATGACATTATCTCCCGGCCCCAGCTTGTAATCGGGCGGAACCGAGGCAATCGGCGCCGGGGAGAAATCTGCCGAGGATGAGCTGAAAAGATTCTCTCCAAAAAGCTCCAGACTATCCGGCCCGGGCTTTGGAATCTGCTGTTCCAAAGAATCGGGTTCGGGTTTTTCTTCCCTCATTTCCCTCTTCCGCAGCTTATCATCTTTCTGCCTTTCCTCCCCCGGCGTATCGAGAGTTTTCTGGGACTTCTCAAGCTGCATCGAGCCTTTATGAGCGCTGTCCTCATAAATCGGAGGCGTGGAATAGCTTTCCGATTTATCCCGGGATTCTAACTTTTTCATCTCCTTAAGCTTATCGAGAAGCTCCTCATCATCCGAAGAGCTTTGCGCAGAAAGGGATACGGTGGCGGCGAAATTTAATAACAAAAAGGAGAAAATTAAAGTCGCTAATCTAAGCATTTATGCCTCTCTCAAATCCTATTTTCAGGCACTTCTTCTGAGAATCAGATATGCAAGCTTAATGCCGAACTTGAAGGCAACAGCTATTGCCATGCTCTATAATGGATTAGAGAGAATCAAAAACTAATAAAAGTGGGCCGGACAGAATTTGAGAGAAAAATTTGACGATTTGCGGGGAAATTTTTTCTACTCGATCTTCTTCCGGATTTCCATTAAGGCTTCACGGGCGGTTAGAAGCGGAGTTTCGAATTTATCCTGGGTCTGATCGACATTTAAACCGGCATACTGAGGCCTTTTTGCAGACCGCCTTTGATGGATGGCTGCGACCGGTTTAACCAGGCTGTCATCAAATTCGAAAACATCTGCAAAAATCCGGGCAAACTCATAGCGCGAGAGATAGTCCTTTCCTCCCAGATGCAGCATGCCCTTATAGCCCTTTCGGATAGCCTCCAGAAGAAGTTCGGCTAGATTTTCCACCCAAATCGGATTGGCGTAAATGTCTTCAGGCGCCTGCACCTCTTTGCCTTCCTTCAAGCTGTTGTAGAAATAGTTAATCAGATTGGTCTGACCCCGGTTAGGCGATCCGAGAAGAGCGCAGGTTCGGGTGATCAAATAACGGGCATAATTGTCGACAATACATTCCTCGGCCATCAGCTTTGTCCTGCCGTAATAATTCAAGGGAGCCGGGCTGTCATCAACATTGGCGGCATGATCGACGCCATTGAAAATATAATCTGTAGAGATCTGGACCAGATATATCCTTTTATCTTTGATAGCATTGACGATATTCTCGACCACTGAAAAATTTGATTTCAACGCACGCTTGCGGTCGGATTCACACCCATCCACATCAACCCAGGCGGCGGCATTGAGAATAATATCCGGCTTGTGCTTGTCGGTCAACTCCAGGACAGCCTTTTTATCCGAGAGGTCAGCCTGTACGATTTCGATATCTTCAGGCGGATTATCTATCTCGGTTTTGTTTATCACAGCAACCAGATCATAATGGGCACGGAATTTATCCAGAACTGCCTGCCCTAGAAGACCGGCCGCTCCGGTAAGAATTAATTTTTCAGATGAGTCGCTCATATTAATATTCTCAATTTACTGCCAAAAAGATTTTATAATCTACATATTATCAGATTTCGGTCAAGTAATCTTTAAGCTTAATCAAGAATAAGCTTGCCAAATCGGATTATTTTGCCAAACTTTTCGAGATGAATCCCTTGATCTGCGCACACAGAGGCGCCTCGCACAGGTACCCCGAAAACAGCCTCAAGGCTTTCAGGAAGGCTGTCGAGCAGGAGGCGGATTCGATTGAGATCGACATCCGTCAAACTCGCGATGGACATTTGGTGGCCTGCCACGATTTCAACCTCTCGCGTCTGACCGGAGCGGCTGTCGACCTTCCCGAAGTAGACCTGGCCGATTTCAAAAAAATGCGGATTCACAATCAGGAGCCGCCAGCAACTATTGAGGAAATTGTATCGGAAGTCGGCAGCCCGACTTCTTTCGTATTCGATATCAAGGAAAATAATCTTGAAAAGAAAATATTGAAGCTGGTATCCGAAAAGAAACTTCAGGAGCGCATAATTCTTTCCAGCTTCGATCCCCGTATCCTGGCGAATTTGAAGCGATTGAATCCAGAGATTAAGACAGCCCTGATTGCCGGGCCCTTTTCGATCCTGCCGCTTGCTGTTAACATCTGCTTTTATATGCGAAGAGTGTCGGAATATGTTAAATCGGACTTCATGCACTTGAATTACATGAATACTCTTTACCGCGGCTATCGCACTCTCTCCGACTGGGGCTATAAGATATCTTACTGGACCATCGACCATCCCGGCGACCTCCGAAATGCGATGAGCCTCAGGCCCGAGATGATTATCACCAACCGTCCCGGACTTGCCAGAGCTGTCATAAAGCCCGTAGCTGAATAAAATCGATCTATTCATTCTAAGCTTTCTATCTCGCAGGACGATAAGTAAATAAAGGGTGGCTTCGGGCATAAGCGCCCCTGATTCATACTGGTAAAAACGATTTATAAAATTAGAGCGGGCTAAAAATACGAGACATGAAAATTGCCAATCCAAACAGGATAAATCCGAATCATAAGGCTCGTGCAGGCAGGTTTTCGTCTGATGGGCTTGAATATCTCGACAACGGCTTCAAAAAGGACATCTACAAGCTTTTGATTCAGGCCTGTGTTGATGCAATCTTTCTTACTGACCTTGACGGCACAATCAGGTTCATCGGAACAAATCATCATAATGTGTTCGGTTTTACATTCAAACAGATATTTGCCCGCAAAAACCTGTTCCGATTCCTTGATATCGATTCTTCCCGAATTGAGAAGATTCGTTCCGGAAATATAATCAGAAATCTCAAAAGTGAAATATTGGACGCAGACAGTCAGCATAGATATCTTCTTGTCGACAGCCTTAAAACCGACGCAGAAGAGGAAAAGCTTCTTTTCTCATGTAAGGACATTACCGATCTGGAGATCAATGAGGAGGCGCATTCGCGTCTGGCCTCGATTGTAGAATCGTCCTATGATGCAATAATCGGCATGGAAACTGACGGCACTATCGTGAGCTGGAACTCAGGCGCAAAAGATATCTACGGATATGACGAATCCGAGGTTTTGGGTCAGCCGATTCAGATGCTTATTCCGCCCGAGAAGTCGGACGAAGTACCCGATATTCTTGACAATATCAGAAATTGCCAGAGGCTGGAGCAGTATACCACCATACGGATGCGCAAAGACGGTTCGCGCTTCGACGCTTCCGTGACCCTTTCCCCCATTAAAGGTAAAAAGGGAGAGGTTACCGGAGTCTCAGCCATCATCAGGGATATCAGCCCGCAGAAACAGGCCGAAAGAAAGCTGCGCGATGCATATGACAAGCTGGATACCGAGCGGACTGTCCTGAAGGAGATAATGAGCCATATCGAGGAAGACAAGAGGCAGATCGAGAAGCAGATTCAGGAAAACTATAATAAGATTATAGTGCCGCTAATTCAATCAATAAAGGAAAAGAGCGGCCAGGAGAACATGCCCCTAATCGGTCTTCTGGAAAAAGGCCTCGAAAATATAACCTCGCCCTTCATAAACAAGCTGGATTCGAATTTTGCGAAGCTTTCTCCTCGTGAATTGAATATCTGTAATATGATTAAAAACGGCATGTCGTCAAAAGAGATAGCGGAGATACTTCATATATCCATAATGACAGTACATAAATTCCGTCAACAGATAAGGAAAAAACTGGGGCTTAACAAAAAGAGCATAAACCTGTGTTCATTTCTCAATACTGTTTAATCATAATCGGGGCGATTTTCGACTGAGTATCTGATATACTCATTTTCTTACTAAAATAAGCTCATCTATTTTGTCGGAAAAGCTACGATAAATAATCATAGATTCCATAGAAAATGCAGCCGGCAAAAGGGGAAATACATTATCCGGCTGTAAAAGGAGGCCATAAATAAAGCATTGATCACATAATGAAATTAATTTATTAAACCAAACAATACATCCAAACCAACAAGGAGGCTTTTAAAAATGGGGTGGAAAGACATTAAAATCGCCAAAAAGCTATACATCGGCTTTGGCGCTGTGTTGATCCTGGCTGTTTTAATCGGCTATGTCGGTTTCAACGGGTTGAACACAGTCTCTGAAAAATCGGCAAATACAGACGATGCATACCAGCTTTATCTGGCGATAAAGGACATGGGTGCGGCCCGCCTGAATTTCCTGCACACCAAAGATGTTAAACATTATCAGACGGTGCAGGATCTTGCCCAGCAGACATATTCTCGGCTGGATGAAATGAAAACCAGATTCGACCATGATGAAGACAGAGAAATGGCTGATAATGCCCGAAATACGGTTGAAGAGTATGTTGGTATCTGGGGCAGACTCGTTAAGGTCTCTGAGGATGCCGCCAAGGCGAGGGAGGATATTACCGCCGATGCAAATATTGCCCAGCCGCAGTTTTTTGCCTTAAAGGAAGCGGTAGAAGAGGATCTTAACAGAATCGCCAGATCCAGTTCCGGCAGTTCGGCATTGATGAACGCCGTTGAGCTTAATGAGACTGTGGCCCGGATGCTTGCGGATTATCTCGAGCTGAGAGTAGTATACCGCAATTATCTGCTGCAGGATGACAACAGCTATGCGGAACAGCTTTACGAACTGGTGGATAATATCGAAGCCGCAGGCCTGAAAGCAAAAGGTCTGACCGATGATCGTGACAATCTTAATCGCCTGGATGATATTATAAATGCAACCAATGGTATTGGCGCTTCAATGAAAACGGTAGTGGCTGACAATGATGAGTCTGATAACGTATACGGTGATTTGTATGAGTCGGCGGTCAAGGTTATTTCCATAATCGAGGGAATTCAGGAAACACAGACAGAGCAGATGCATGCCGCTCAGAGCGCCGCGGTCAGCCTGGCGGTTGCCTTTATAGTAGGCGCCATAATTCTCGGCGCAGGTATCGCCTTCGTAATTGCCCGCGGTATCTCCAAGCCTGTTTCGAATATGGCCACCATTGCAGAGCAGATCTCCGAGGGCGATGTTGACCATAATATCGAATTCAGGTCCAAAGATGAGGTCGGCACGCTGGCATCCGCATTCAGAAAACTGGTCGATTATATCGGCGAGATAGCTGATGCGTCAGAACGAATTGCTGAGAACGACCTTACAGTTCGAGTCGAGCCGAAATCCGAGAAGGATGTGCTCGGCAACTCATTCAAGACTATGGTCACGAATCTCTCCAATATGGTTAACGAGCTGACCCAGAATGCCGAACAGCTTGTTTCGGCGGCCAATGAGGTAGCCTCGTCATCCGAGGAAATGTCCCGCGGCTCGCAGGAGCAGGCTAATCAGGTAACCCAGGTTTCAACCGCTGTGGAAGAGATGACAGCCACAATTCTGCAGTCATCCAAGAATGCCGGCGAGGCCACCGACGCCTCCAACAAGGCATCCGATACCGCCACAAGCGGCGGCAAGATTGTTTCCGAGACAATTCAGGGAATGCAGAAGATTGCCGAGGTCGTGCGTGAATCGGCCGATTCAATCGGCAAACTGGCCAAATCTGCAGACCAGATCGGCGAGATTATCGGCGTTATCGATGATATAGCGGATCAGACCAATCTGCTGGCGTTGAATGCGGCAATCGAGGCCGCCAGGGCAGGTGAACAGGGACGCGGCTTTGCAGTTGTTGCCGACGAGGTCAGGAAACTGGCTGAAAGAACCGGCAAGGCAACAGGTGAAATCACCGAGATGATTAAGGGTATCCAGAAGGAGACCTCTGATGCAGTCGAGTCGATGGAATCGGGTATTACCGAGGTCGACAGCGGACGCGATCTGGCCGATAAGGCCGGCACCAGCCTGACCGAGATCGTCAACATGTCTCAGCAGGTTATGGACATGATCCAGCAAATCGCCACGGCGTCAGAACAGCAGTCTGCCGCTGCCGAGCAGATCTCCAAGAGTATCGAATCGGTATCATCGATCACCAAGCAGACTGCAACCGGCGCGGAACAGTCCGCTTCTGCGGCAGAAGAGATGAACCGTCAGGCGGAGGGCCTTAAGCAGATGGTCAACCGTTTCAGAATCACGGCAGCAGAAGAGGCCGAAACCGAATAAACTACCTTTGAAGGGTTAATGACATACAGAATGGGGATCGGGTTTAAAAGCCCGATTCCCGTTTGAAACCCATTTGCGGGGGCAAAACTACGAAAATCTAAAAAGCAAACCAATCAGGTGCCTTAAGTGTCCAACACTTAATCTCTTATTCAACCACCATGCATAAACGGGAGGCTGCCGTCGGGCCGCCTCCCCCTTCCTTTTGATGGCTCAGTTCAATAGGGTTTGCTCACATTTATGCGGGTGCCCCACTGCGTGAGCGGTGGGGTCTTATAATAATCAGATATATTTCTTAAATAGACGAATATCCCACCCCTTACGAGGTTTCTTGAAAGAGTCTGTGTCCACAAAATGTTATTCTACAAGGCGGCCTCGGAGGGCTTAACGAAGATCTTAAGCAGGCCGACTCCTGTCATAACCGCGATGCTCACAATAATCCCTGCGATCACGACTCCCAGGGCCAGAAACCAGAAAGCCTTCTTCATATCCAGCTTCAAAAGCCAGGCCGCAAGCGTACCGGTGTAGGCGCCGGTTACGGGCAGAGGAATGGCCACGAAAAGCATGACGCCCCAGTAACCGTATTTTTTCACTTTCTTCTCGGCCCTGTTGAAGGTCCTGTGAACATAGCGGTCGAAGACAAGCTGATAAATTCTGACTTTATAAAAAAGATTGTGAAGGGTTTTAAGAAAGATATAAAAAAGCGGTATTACCAGCATATTGGCAAAGACACAGAGAAAATAGGCTGATACAAGCGATATGCCGTGCGCCACAGCCAGCGGTATCCCGCCTCGGAGCTCTGACACCGGCAGGAGAGAGAGTATAAATGCCTGAATATACGGATTCATTATAAGCCACACTGCCTTTCAGCAGGTTATATACACTATTTTGATTCAGGATTATAATTCTATTAAAAAAAAGATGCAAATCATATCTGGAAAATCAGATATGATTTGCATCAAAAATCGAGATGCTTGATATTTAGAAATTGAGAATCATCGAGGTCTGCAGGCGCAGATTATCGTAGCTGTCAAAGGAATCGTCGGCATTCTTGTATTCCGTATCCCAATGGGAAAGCTCAAGGCCGAGAGTGACATTCTCGACCAGCAAATATTTAATATTGCCGAAAATGCTCTGGTTACTGGATCGTCCGCTTGTCAGATCGTCCTCAT
>CAZBZV010000003.1:88311-98190 GCA_964496505.1 uncultured Ignavibacteria bacterium
ACCAAAACCGGCAGCCAGCTTGACCCTGTCGGAAGCCTGCAGCCATGCCGAGCCCCATCCGCCGGTCGAATGTACACCGTCAATAGTGCTGTTATTGAGGATTCCGCCAAAGTAGCTCTGCAGGTTAGAACCTGTGTATGCCTCGCCGGAAATGCCGTATCCACCTGAAAATGCAAAAAGCAGGTGGCCGTTGACAGCCCAGCTCTCATATTCTTCATAACCGCCCATATTTGTCTCTGATTTGAGAGTGCCCCAGAGTCCGGAAACGCCGAAACGCAATGAACCTGAAGCAAAGGCGTGTTTCACATCGAAGCGTCCCTGAAATGACGGGATACCGGCGTCGGTACCGTCATCAGACCCATCCGAAGTTTCCCCTGCGGCCAAGGTAAAGGTCGGTGTGAGGTCGCTTCCAATCGTACGGAAGAATCCGCCCGCGACAGTTACATCAGTGCTCTCACCGGCGCCAAATGACTGCCACAGACTGATCTGCGGTCTGCGATATCCAAAGTTGCCGCAGCCCCAGAGAACAGGATAGTTCAATGTTGACGGGTTAAGCGGGGAAATCAGATCCCAGGTCTGGCCCGCCAGAAGCTTGGTACCTCCCATCTGAACCGAGAAATAGGCATGACGTAACTGCAGCATAGGCTTGTTTTCCGCCACTGATCCGCCGGAAACACCGGCATATAGATCGAATTCGACCTTTCCATCAACCTTGGCAGTTTCGTAGCCATTGCCGGTCATGCTGACGCCGAATCTGGACTGATTGGCGGTCATATTGAACTGCTCATCATCTTTCTCATATTGATACGGATTTACCCACATCACGAAATTGCCATGGCTGGTCAAATTCTGATCATAGGCTCCATCGAGCTTTAGATAGCCGTAAAGATCAAAGTCGAATGAGGCTCCCTCGTCCGCAACTGCCAATGCGCTCAAAGTTAAAACGCAAAAAACCAGAATGAAAAATGCCCTTTTCATCATCCCTCCTTAGAATAATAATTGGATTGGTTTAGTTTAAATTCAATTTTTTTACTCACCTCAAGCGTGAGATAACAGTGAATATGGCTTACCCCTTTGATTTTTATTTCATAGTTAATTTCGGCTGATTTGGGGATTTCTTGATGATTGAAGGGGAATTAAAAAGCCCCGCTATTTCTCAAAAGAACGGGGCTTTTTTATCAAATTATGGAATCATATTATTCGGATCAGGGACAGGCCGCGCAGGGTTCATCCCCGCCAATAAAGATATAATTTATAATGTAAACCGCGTCGGATACATTGACATCCAAATCACAGTTAACATCAGCGGCCTCCATCGGATCAGGAGCCGGTCCCTGCATAAATATGAAGTTGACAATATAAACCGCATCGCTCACATTGACTGCCTCATCACCGTCGGCATCACCGCAAATATATTGCGGCTCTTCCATTACCTCAAGCTCTGCGGTAATAACGGTTGTGCCATTGTCCGGATCATTGCTGTTGATAATAACATCCGATATATACATACCAGCTTCCAGTGACTCGGTGGTAACAAAATCACACTGGATCGTATCCGCAGAACCGCCCAGGATTGTGCCATCGGTCTTATCCAGAAGCAGCCAGTCGTAAGGCTTGAAGAATTCAATCGCCAGATTATCGTGGAGATATACGGCATTGTAGGCAACTTCAAGGCCGTCATTGCCGAGATGATTTTCGATTCCGATTGTGGAATTATCGATATCAAATCCGGGAGCGACCGACCTGTACTGGTACTTAATCCGGCCGTCGCTGTATATTATCACTTCCATTGTAATTACATCGCCAGGATCAGCGCGATATTCGGGATAGTCCTCGAACTGAATCACACAGCGTTCCGCGTTGGTATGGAAAAACACATGAGCATCGGTATTATCGTAATCGGTTGGATCGAGATCATCCCACATCAGCGCCAGTATATTATTGGGCGCCGTAGCCGTGGGAATCGGCCGTCCAATACGGGCTTCCATACTGGCCTCATCAAAACCGATTATGCCGTTGGAACCGATATAAATCTGACTGTAGGTATTGCCGTAGAATGAGAAATCGAATTCCAGATCCAGAGGCCCGATATAATTATCGTCATCGAATTGACTGACAAGGTCGGTACCGGTGGAGGATACATCAACCCAATCGAATGCCGGGCCGCCGGACTCATCGGAATCCAGCCAGTAGTACCCGAAATCATCCGGGCCGCCGCTGGTCTCTTCTACCGGGCTGCCGAGATAATTGATATCGCTGCCTTTGGGTTCGTCATCCGTATAGACAAAATCGGGATATTCTCTATTTGCCGGAGCCATATCGCCCATGCCGGACTGTTTGGCAAAGATGCCGTCTTTGACCACATGCGGATTGATTTTAATATCGTATAAGAGTTCTCCCGCGCCAGTGTTTTCGATTATCAGCTCGGCCTGGCTGGAATCGCCCTGCATGAGGCTTTCGGAGAACGTTCCGGGAGAAGCATTTATTTCGGAGGCGCGGTCGAGACGGATATTGTCGACAAACCAGTCATCCTCACCCGGATCGGAACCGTATGTATGGAACATGATCTGGAGACTGCTGTGATGTGCGTCGGCCGGAAGAGGTATATTGACAAACTCAAAATCATTCATAGCTTCGCCGCCGCCGTCGTGAGTCATAAGATTGGTCCAGACCCCGGCGGAATTGCGGTATTCAACCCAGAGATTATCACCCGGCTCGGGCACATCCTCATCGCCGCCCATTTCGTAATAGTATGAGAGCAATACATCATCATAAGCCGAAATATCTATAAGCTGAGTGGCAATAGTATCCTTGCCGCCGTCAAGATTTATGGAATATGGCCATGATGGTGTTCCGGGCGCAGAACTGCGCATCAAATCGCCCACATAGGTAAACCAGCGCTGAGTATAAAGCGAGTCGTCCGGGAAGGTCTCATACCAGGGAATTAGCGCGGGAGTTCCGGCGGAAACTGTCTCGATCATGGCATAGGCGCTGATATTATTGTCGCCCTGCGATGTCACCGTAACGGTGGTTGAGTTATTGGTGTGAAGAGGTGTGCCGGGCGGAACCTCGACCTTGACCAGAATATCAATCGAGTCGGCACCGTTAACAAGTCCGGTTGATGTTATCTGCATGCTGCCGGAGGCGTCGAAGAACGTAACATTCCAGGCGCCGCTGTACGAGAGATCGAAATCATCCTGCAAAAAACCATCATTGATAACCGTCAGAGTGTAAACTGCGCTGTCGCCGGCAGGTCCGTATTCGCTCTGGAACGAGGGGCCAACCGCAACATCATAGTCGGAGGGATGACCGACATATATGTCATCCACGAACCAGTCATCATAATTGCCCGAGGTTGCGGTACAGCGGATACTCAGACGGAATCCGGCATGCAATGCATCCTGAGGAAGCTGGATTTCGACCTCTTCAAATTCGGTCATATCCGGTTCGGAACCCAGATGACGGTTGAGTTCTATCCAGTTGCTGTCGGTATCGAGATACTCTATTATCAGGTCATCATCAGCATCCGGTGATTCACCATCGCCGGTCTGCTGGTAGAAATATCCCACCACAACATTGGTCTGATCCTTAAGATTGATCATTTCCGTGATCAACTGATCGCCGCCGTCTGGATCTCCGTTTAAGTTAGCGCTATAGGGCGAGCTGGGCTCGTCGATACCGATATTATTAATCTCAGCACCGTCCCAGGATTCCCATTTGGTATCATCAAAAGTGGAAGTCGCAAATATATCGGTAAACGGAATTTCCCAGGGTTCGCCGGTGGAAATTGTTTTCAGAGTCGCGCTCTCGCTGTAGCCGGGCTGTTCAAAAGATTCGGCGACAATATCGACCGAATCGTACTCACCCTCAAGGGTGGAAGGCACCAAGACTCTCACATAGAACGGCAGACTGTCGCCCGAAAGCATCAGGGTAGTCTGGCTGATCTGATTGATCCTGGGCTCATCCCAGATAGATGTCGACCAGTTATTGCCCGCCAAAGTTAGAGAGTATTGATCCTCATAAGCTCCGTTGTTGATTACATACATCTCGCTCCAGACCGTATCGTAAGCCGGAGCATAAATCGTATGCAGAGAGGGCTCCAGAATTATATCGTAATCAAGTACTGAAAATGTATATGTATCGGTGGTATCAGCATCACCGTCGATATTTTGTGCATAAATATAATAGTTTATAGTTGTTCCGGGCTGCTGTGCCGGAATGAAGGCATGGTATTCATCCTCGGTGCCGGTCGAGACCATAGTCTCCTCATACCAGGTTGAATTGAGCTCGTAATAGAGCAGGAGTGAATCGGAAACCAGATCTGTCATCGACCAGATAACCGCCGAGACCTCATAATCGTTCAAGCTGTCGCGGGTATCCGGCAGAGGTGTATGAGTAATGATAATCGATCCCATCTGACTGAGAGCGTTAAATACGTTAATCCGTCCATATCCAAACTGATTATCAAAGCCGGCCGGGCCTAAATCATCGGAAGTATTTATCATGATCTGCCTGACCGAATCGGGAGTCAGTGTGGGATTCATACTCAGAATCAGGCCTGCAAATCCGGCCACATGCGGGGTTGCCATGGAGGTACCGGCCAGCGGCCCATAGCTCTGCGGCAGACCGTAATTAGTGGTCAGATAACAGGGATAGTTGGGAAATGTCGATTGAATATCATCTTCATCAAAGGGACTGCCGGTGCCGCCCGGGGCAGACACGGTAACTTCGGGTCCTATGCTGGAAAAGCTGGAACTGCCGTCATCAGGAGTGGTTGAGGACACACAGATAACATTATCATAATCGACAGAATATGCTCCCGGCCAGCTAACCGAGCCCTGATTATTATTTCCCGCCGCGGCGCAAAGGACAACATCATTGCTGTCCGCATAAGCCACACCATGTTCCTTGGTGGCTCCTGCAGAACCTCCGCCGGAGTAGTTCAGCACTTTACAGCCGTTATCGACGCCGTAAATACATCCGTCACGGAAGTACTCATGCGAACCGGAACCGGAAGATGTGAAAACCTTAATCGCCATAATTTTGACGTTCCAGGCTACACCCGCCACACCGATACCATTATTGGTCTCGGCGCCGATCGTACCGCTGACATGAGTGCCGTGCCCGTTATCATCCAAAGGCTCCATATCGAGATTTATTACATCCTGGCCAATAATGAAACGAGCCGGATCATCGAGATCGGGATGGCTCAACGAACCGCCCTGCATCGGAATACCGCTGTCCAGAACGCCCACTATTATAGTATCGCTTCCGGTACTGATATCCCATCCCTCGGGCGCATCAATATCGGCATCAGGAGTTCCGCCCGGCGGACTCTGGCCGGTATTGTGATAGTGCCATTGAGTGTCAAAGAGGGAATCGTTGGGAATAACATACATTTCATCGACCATATTCGGTTCGGCATAGCGCACGATTCCCATCTGGTCGATTTCCTCGATAAGTTCGAAAAAGCCGCTGCGATCCTGAGCCTGCAGTTTCATGAAGCCCCATTTATCCGCTTCTCTGACAATTTCAACCGGATAGTTTTTGATAGTCTCTTCAAACTCGGCCTGCGACTTATTCGGCTTTAGCATCAAAAGAATTTCTCTATCCAAATATTCGATTTGCTGCCCCCGCCACTGCCCTGACAGGATTTCGACACCATTCAAAGTTTCCGCGGAAATAGAAATGGCTGTTCCACAGAGCAGAATAATACATAGTGAAATAATGAGTAGCATTGTTTTACGCATGTAACCTCCGACAGTAGGTGGGTAAGTTTGGATCCATTTATATTAAAATAGTCAATTATTTCAAATCGTCAAGAGCAGTCTAATCCAGTTGCAGCTTTAATATCGGACAATTATAGTAGCGATTGCTTGAATAGTCAACCTAAAATAAAAAATAATATCGACTGAAAATGCCAAAATTTATCAATAACAATAGCTTAATCCCATTAGCCGGTGAAAACAGGATAAAATTAATTAAGATAAATTTACTGTTGTATTTCCTGGAAAAATCGATATATTATACATACTAATACAGCAGGAGTACTTACGCCCGGAAACCTTCTTGCTTTGTCAATGTTACAGAAAGCAACATATTTACGATAATTAATTTGATTTGATCTTGCGCTGTGGAAATTACCTTTATCTAACGATAATAATATCAATAACATAAAAATGTGAGGTTTTGATGCATTGGAAGAATCTGCCCCTTATATTGTCTGTTTCGGCAGTTCTCCTTCTTTTTGCGGCTACTGATGCGTTTGCGCAGGTGTCGGTTGGAGGGGAACCGCCCAGTTTCAACAGGCTCACAAAGGAAAACATTCACACTATTACCATGGGTTATGTTGATGTCGAGCTTCTGCTTGCAGAGGATGAGATAGACCTGGAAAACGGGCTGCCCCCTCGTTTCGGCTATCCTTTTGAAGTCAACTACAACATGGAAAACTCGGGCACATGGGAGACACTTCCTGACGGCAGCCGTCTCTGGCGGCTTCAAATTGCCAGTCCCGGAGCATACTCGATAAATCTGATATACGATCATTTCTGGATGCCTGAAGGCGCCCGCATGTTTCTTTATAACGAAGACCGCAGCATGGTTCTGGGAGCTTTTACCGCCCAGAACAACAAACCCTGGGATGAATTCGCTACAGGTCTTGTAAAAGGTGATATTTGTTATATCGAGTATCATGAGCCTGTTGATGTCGAAACTCAGGGCATTATCAGCGTCAGCAGAGTTGTGCATGGCTACAAAAACCTGTTTGATTATAAGGAAGCTGACGGGATACTGGGATTCGGCGATTCCGGAGACTGCAACAATAACGTTAATTGTCCGGTCGGAGATGACTGGCAGGACGAGAAGCGTTCGGTTGCGATGATCCTGACATCGGGCGGATCACGTCTCTGCACCGGATCGCTGATAAACAATGTACGAAACGACCTGACGCCATTCTTCCTGACGGCCAATCACTGTCTGCCCGGCGCTTCCACATGGGTCTTTATGTTTAACTATGAGAGTCCAAACTGCGACGATATAGACGGTTCAACCTGGATGACAGTCTCGGGAAGCACGCTCAGGGCCAACAACTCTTATTCGGACTTCGCGCTTCTTGAACTGTCTGTGGCTCCTCCGGATTCATACGAGGTGTTCTTTGCGGGCTGGTCCCGAGTCGATACTGCGGCCTCCAGCGCCGTAGCGATCCATCATCCCAGCGGTGATATAAAAAAGATATCATTCGAATACGATCCACTGGCATCGACCTCCTACCTCGGCGGCCCCGGCACGGGCAGTTCTCACTGGCGTGTCGAGGACTGGGATGACGGTACTACCGAGCCGGGATCATCCGGATCTCCCCTTTACGATCCCAACCACAGAGTTGTGGGGCAGTTGCATGGCGGTTACGCCTCATGCACCAGCCAGACACCGGACTGGTACGGCAAATTTTCGAAATCGTGGGATTACGGTTCTTCTGCCTCCAGCCGTCTGAAAGACTGGCTTGATCCGGAAAACACCGGAATCGAGGTCATAGACGGTATAGATGCCACAGGCGTTTCGATTACGCATACGCCTCTGGAAGATACCAAGGACGACCAGAATGATTATGAGGTGATATGCGAAATAACCTCGAATGATGCGTTGGAGACAGACTCGCTTCTGCTTTTCTATGAAATCAATACGGTCTGGACTGATGTCCAGTTGACCTACACCGGAGTTGGAGATACATTCAATGCGTTCATTCCGGCACAGTCTCCCGGCACGGCAATAAATTACTATCTGTTTGCCAAAAATATCGCGGGTGACGCTGATACTACCGATACATTTTCCTTTTATGTAATAGATTATGACGTCATTCTGGAGCCTTTAAGTGGAGAATTCACAGGAGCTGTCGGCGATACAATCTGGTACGACTTCACGGTTACCAACAATGGCGTTTATAATGATGATATATCTCTTTCTGTCCAGGACAATACCTGGCCAACCACTGTCTGGGACGCCACAGCGACTTCCCAGATCAGTTCAACCGGCCAGTTGACTCCTGACGCGACATTCGATTTCAAAGTCCGCGTAATAGTTCCTGCCAGCTATTACGGTGACGTCGACACTGCTCAGGTTATCGCAGCCTCGGGAGGAGATCCCTCTATCAGCGAGAGCGCGACGATAACGACAACCTCGGCGGGTGAGGCGGTTAGTATTCCGTTTATGGATGAATTCGTAACCACCACTCTCGATCCTGCCAAATGGGTATATGAAGTCGGAGTCGAGGTAAATGAGGATGCTTATAGCGAGCCCTCCAGCCCGTACAGCCTCAACTTTAATGGTGATCCGGGCGGCGCGGACACGGCACTATCTGTGGCAGTCGATTTGAAAAACGAAACCAACGTCATCGTCAGTTACTATTACCAGCAGACCGGTGGAGGCGAATCGCCGGATACAGACGATGATTTGATAATCTCTTACCTGAACGAGACCGGCAACTGGATAGAACTCAACCGGCACCTCGGCTCCGGACCGGATATGAATGAATTCGAGGAAGTCGAGCTTACGCTGCCGGCCGATGCTTACCATTCCGGTTTCCGTGTCCGTTTTCATAATATCGCGACCTCGGGCAATTATGATGACTGGTTCGTGGATGATATCTATGTCGGCGAGCCTTCGGATTTCGACTTTGCCATCTCTCCGTCGTTGCAGAGCCTCTATGGTCCTGCCGGCGATTCTGCGGTTTATGAAGTCTGGATTTATAATGAAGGGGCCCTGGCCGATAACTACTACCTGATCGATTCGATCGGCGACTGGGATGTGACCTTCTTCAATGACCTGGGAACTTCTCAGATTACAATGACGACAACTGTTCAGCCGACCGATTCGCTGAAATTCCTGGCCAAGGTTGCGGTTCCGGACGGAACTCCCCTGCATGTTACCGACACGGCCACGATTTTTGTCAGGTCAGTAGGTAATCCCAGTATCGCCGCTTATACTCTGGCTGCGACATTCTCAGCCGGTTTTCCGGCTCAGATTCCCTGGGAAGAGTCGTTCCCCTATGACAGTCTTTTCACCCAGCGCTGGTTCAGATACCATAATGTTGATGTTTCCGCCCTGGGTTTGAACGAACCGTCACCGCAGTATTCTATGCGGATTAACGGCAACCCGGATACCGCCACCACGCAGTTAATCGATCTGAACGGCAAGGCAGATATTTATGCCTCATTCTTCTACCAGGCGGGCGGCGGCGGCACTGTGCCCTCCTCAAGCGAGGAACTGGTGATTGAATACAGGAATTCAGGCGGCAACTGGTTGCAGCTCGATGCTTTGAACAGCGGAGATCTGGGGATGGAGGAATACGAATTCATGACCCTCCTGCTTCCCGGAGATGCCTATCACAAGAGCTTCCAGCTACGCTTCAGGTCGGCAACGGTCTGGACCGGAGGAGACTGGTTCATCGATGATATTCGGATTGATTTCGCTCCTGAGATTAACGCTTTTCCCGGATACCTGACTGCCCAGCTCGTAAAGGGCGACTCGGCCGAAACCGAGCTGGTTATCAGCAACGATGGCCAGGGTATCCTGAATTACGATATCGATGTGATTTACAATATCAATCCGATCATCATGTTGTTCTCGCGTCTGGATGCCCTTGGAAGACTTAAACCGGCATCCACGGCATACCCGGATGATGCTTACAACTCGAATCAGCCCAAAGGCTCTTTCGAAAGCATTTCCTTCAGCGAAAAATCCGAGAAGTACAATGCTGGCGGACCCGATAATTTTGGTTACCGATGGATAGATTCCGATGAGCCCAGCGGACCGGCATACGATTGGATAGATATCTCATCCACCGGAACTGATATCGTTTCCCAGCTCGATGATGATAATTATGTT
>CAZBZV010000003.1:98200-100687 GCA_964496505.1 uncultured Ignavibacteria bacterium
ATACTATGATATCGTGTACGACCAGATTTATATCGGCTCAAATGGAATTATCGGATTTCTATCCGATGATATGCTGGATCGTTCCAATGTACCGATTCCGTATGCCGAGACCCCCAACGCCATTTTGGCATGGCTCTGGGATGACCTTGATCCCACCGATGCCGACAATCCGGGAGCGCATGTTTACTACGAGGATCTGGGCGACAGCTTTGTTATCACATTCGAGGACTATCCTCAATATCAGGGAGATCCCGGCGATGTGGTGACGGCACAGGTTATCCTGTACGATAATAATATAATCAAATATCAGTACCAGACCTTCGGCGCCGGCTTCTCAACCGAAAGCGCAACGGTGGGAATCGAAAATCACGAGGGCAATGATGGTCTTGAGGTCGTTTATAACGGTCCATATCTGCATGACAACCTTGCAATCCAGTTCTTCGGACAGTTCGAGTGGTTCGTACCCGAATCTTATGCCGGAGAAATCGCTCCTGGCGGCGCTGACAGTATAAGCTGTCAGTTCTTTTCGGCCGAACTCGATTCGGGCTTGTACACAGCAGATGTAGTGATAGGCAATAACGATCCAGGCAACAGCCCTCTGGAGCTTACTGCCGAACTTGAGGTTTCAACCGAGCCTTTCTATACTTGCGGAGATGCCAATGCTGATGACGAGGTTAATATCAGCGATGCGGTTCTGATTATCAACTATATATTCATTCAGGGTCCCGCCCCCGATCCGCTGGAATCCGGTAATGTCAATTGCGACGGCGAAGTTAATATCTCCGACGCGGTGTATATAGTTAACTACATATTCATACAGGGACCGGAACCCTGTGCAGACTGTCCCTAAGTTCTAAAACATTTCTGCAAATAAAAAAGCCTGACTGATGGAATCAGTCAGGCTTTTTTTATAAATTGCAATTGACAAAATATGTTAACACAAATATATTTATAGGTGTCCACATAAACAGGGATTGTCACTAAAAAAACATCATCGTGCCGTGAAGGCCGCAGAAGACCGCTCTATAGGTGACTCCAACCTTTTGAACCGGGAGGTATAGTATGAAAATTCTCAAAATTTTATTGGGGCTGATGCTGTTATCTTTACCGGCATTTGCCTCGGGAAATGTCGAAATCCATTTTAACTACCCGCAGGATACAATCTATGTGGGTGGCACAAATACTATGGAGATATGGATACAAAACGACGAGAACATCGAAGCCCTGTCTCTGGCCTTTGAATTAAGCGGCTATACAGGCACCCTTATCTGGGACGAAAGCTACGGGACTCATCCTCCATTCGAGCGCCACAACGACGGTACCACAAGTCTTCATCTAACAACCGACAGCAGTTTCCTTGAGGACCAGGAGCTTCCGGATGTTGTTTGGCTTGCGGGATACGCTCTTCCGGATAAATATCCGCTTCCGCCCAATAGCATGCGAAAGGTCTATTCGCTGCAGTTCGATATTCCAATTGGCCAGCCAATCGGTTCGATCTGTGTCGATAATATCTATCTCTACCATGGCGGTGACTGGCTCTTCTACGAATCATTCGGTTCCGAGTACGCCCCGGATTATTTCGGCTGCGTTAATCAATCTCCGCTTCATCCGGATTGCGGCGCCGTATGCTTCGCGGTAGAGGAGATTCCCGCTCCCGTGGCTGATTTTGCCTTCTCCCCTGATTCGGGGGATATTCCGCTGGAAGTTCAGTTTCTGGATCTTTCCACGAATTCACCGGATAGCTGGCTGTGGTATTTCGGGGACGGTCAAACCTCAATGGAGCAGAATCCATTACACGAATACACCAGCCCCGGTACATATTATCCCAAACTGGTCGTTTCAAACATCGGCGGCTCGGACAGCCTGACCAGTCTGGTACCGGTTATAGCAACCGAGCCTCAGCCCGAGCCGGGTGTATTCATCACCTGCCCGGCAATGCAGGAGACCTACAGCCCATCAACCGATACGATAAGTTTTAATGTGGAGTTAATAGGAGCAGCAGCGCAAAGCTTCAATATGAATATCAATGACAATCTGGGCTGGTTTATCTCGCCTACTTTTGTACAGTTCAGCCTGGATCCCGGGAGCGACACCACTATCAATGTCGCTGTAATGATTCCGGAAGGTGTCCCATATAACGAGGAGAATCCGGTTACCGCAACCGTCACATCGCAAAGCGATCCAATGACCACAGATACCGAAAGCTGTATACTCAGGGTGGTCAGCTTTATCTGCGGTGATGTTAATCTTGACGGCAATATTAACATCTCGGACGCGGTCTATTTGATAAATCATATCTTCCTGAACGGACCTGCGCCCTGCGAGCCGGATAATTAATTGCTTTAGGACGGGAAATTGATAATGACGAATTTACATATATTCGGGAGGAAAAAATGAAAATTATAATAATACTAATCGGGCTTCTGCTTTTAAGCAGCATGGCTATGGCTGCAAATGATGTGGAAGTTCATGTAAACTGGCCAAAGC
>CAZBZV010000004.1:0-98147 GCA_964496505.1 uncultured Ignavibacteria bacterium
ATATTAGTAAGTGGGTTATATAAAATCTAAAACGTTGTACACGAAAAACAGAACAATATCTGTCTAATTATTGTTTACAATTTCAATAATGATATTATTGAGCTTGTGATCATAATGGCAAAAAAACGCAATAAAAAAGGAGAGAAATTATGAAAGCAGCCAAAATTATTCTTTTTAGTCTTACAGCACTTTTGCTGATGAGTTCATCCCTGTTTGCGCAGGGTATGAAAGATGGCAAGGTCTTTTACGTCAACGATCCGGTTGGAAGAAATGCCGTAACGTTTGAAAGTACCGCACCGCTTGAGGACATCGTTGGAACTACCAATGATATCAAAGGACATCTTGTCTTCGATCCAAATAATCCAAAGAAGGGCGGACATGGCGAACTTATGGTCACAGTCACGAGCCTCAACACCGGGATTCCGCTTAGAGATGAGCATCTCAAAAGCGCTGACTGGATGAATGCAGAGGAGTATCCTTATATCACCTTGAAGATAGATAAGGTGAGCGATATGAAAAAGGTCAAGGAGACCGAGTCCGCTGTAACATACGATGTTACCGCTCACGGTGATCTTACGATAAACGGAAAAACCAAATCGGTGTCGATTCCGGGCAGAATCAGCTATCTGCCTGAGAGTGAAATGACCCAAAGCCGCCTGCCCGGAGATATTCTGGCAGTGAGGACTTCTTTCGACGTTGTCCTTGCTGATTATGGCATCAATGGCCCTGAGGGCAAGAATATAATCGGCGCAAAGGTAGGCGAGACTATTGCCATCGAATTAAGCATCATGGGAAGCACCGGCTCGGAGGCTCCCGAGATGGCCGGAAAATAGAATTAGGATAGAAAATAAAGAATTTTGAACTCCGGCGGGCCCCTTTGAACGACAACCGGATATGTCGGCCTGCCGGTTTTCATGATTTTATAAAAGAGTTTGTCAAATGAGCAAAGCAATCAAAATAATTCTTATCGCCGCAATTATACTGTCTGCGGCAACATTGATAATATGGCAGGCAACCGGTGGCGATTATTACACAAAATATCAGGTTGTCGAAAAGATTGAAAAAGAAATCGATCCTGACGATCCCCTGGCACAGGCCGGCTTCTATGACGAAGAATCCATGACCGAGACTGTCACCCGGGATGCTTTCAGGTTCGGGCTTCTGCCAACGCCCAGCGGCATCTTCGACAAGCATGCTGTCTCGGTAATCTCGATTATAATTCCCGTTTGGGGCATAACGGTAATCGCATTCTGGCTCTCCAGACGCAGGCGCAAAAAAACAAACACCCTATAGGCATCTGCATACCATATTGCCCCTGTTTTTCTCCTTGCTTTTTCATAGCCGCCTTTTGTATCTACAAGTTGTAGTTGAATTTCCTTCTTAAATTTCATATCTGTTTATAAGATTTAAACCGAGAAGAGATGGATCATGAATGCGAAATCGGCTAAGGGAAACACTATGACTGAGAATCTGCCCCTGCAGAAAGGCAGCTTCTTCTATCTATTTGTGGCATTAATCGTCCTGCTGCTATTATATCCGTTCTTTGAGGGGCAGGCCTATGGCCGCCCGATCATGGCGCTACTGATTTCGGTTATTCTTCTTTCAGCTATCTATGCCGTAAGCGACAGCCTGCGCGACATAATTATCGCAGTGCTTCTGGGTATCCCCTTTATGCTCTTCAACTGGCTGGCCCAGCTTGAAATTATACAGGAATCAATCTGGCTGTCCGGCATTACCTATGCCATCCCCTTTTATCTTTTTACTACCTTCCACATACTCTATGTCATCGCTAAAAGTAAAAAAGTAACTGCTAATATTCTTTATGGCGCGGTATGTGTTTATCTTCTATTCGGGCTGGTATGGGCTTCGATTTATTTCATGGTGGAGCAGATCAGCCCTGGCTCATTTCAATTTGCTGAATTTGCGGATATAAACGGCAAGGCGGGATGGGGTGATTTTATGTATTACAGCTATGTCACGCTGACCAATCTTGGCTACGGCGATATCACACCGGTAACGGCCCGCGCCAAGTCGTTCGTGATATTAGAAGCGATCATAGGCGTACTCTACATCGCAGTCATGATCTCACGCATAGTGGGGCTCTACATCACCCATCGCCAAAAGGAATTCGTGGAATAGTGTTATGAAAATAGGCATGATCACAGGGATCATGCCCTACAATACTGAGTATGTGGTGCACAAGAATATGCTCCACGCACATAATACAAATTTACTTCACTCTTGTATTGACAACCTCGAGCATCTTGAACTGTTCTTCTCCGCCGGTCATCTCCTCATTGTAAAAGATAACTTCGCTTCTATATGTATCCTCATCCACGAATTTGAGGACCATATCGTATTCCTGCTCGAAATTCATAAGAGGGTCGAAATCGGTGCCATGCATCACCACTGTCTCGCCATCCTCCTGCATAGGTCCCTGAGCGGTCACGAAGTATGTTCCCCAGGTGTCGAAGCCAACAATCGTAAACTCGGCATAACGGTTGTCGTAGCCATATACAGTCAGGCTTTTTGTAAACATCTCCCCTTCCCCGCTCTCGCTTCTGCTCTCCAGAAAGCGTCCGCCCAAAATCATCTTATTTTCAGCGGTTCCCTCAAAAACCATCGGCTCCGCACCGGGCGCCGGCCAGAGCGTTATCTTCTGATTCCAGGTGCCATCCAATGAAGCCAGCATTTCATGTTCTGATCCAGGCTCTGCCACTTTCTGAAAATACGCTTCCATTTCCGCCTGCTCCTCAGCAGTCGGCTGCTCCTGGTCCTGAGCATAAACGACACCGTTAAGGAGCAAACAAATCAAGCCAAACATGGTCATAACATTTCTGAATTTCATTCTATCATCCTCCAAAATCTACTTAATATCTAAATTCTATAAGTTTAACACTATTGTAATTAAAGAGGTCCCCCCTTCATTCAATCCAAATTAAATAAATTAATTGCCATTAAAAAGAAAAATTGTTAGCAAATCCCAATATATCTACTTTTTTGGTGTGGCAATTCTACACCCCTATAACTCTATCTTATAGGTATATTCCACCACCCGAATTCCTGACTTAGCTTAAAACACCGTCTAACTCCCTATTAATAGGGCATTCATATAAAACATTTTAAATGGGTATTATTTTTGTTTATGCAATAGGTTGAGCTGCGATTCTTAGGCTTCATGTAAAAATTTGGAAGGTATGGTAATATGCCAAGTGCAAAGAGTAATCATTTAGTGTTGGTAATTGACGACAACAAGCATATGGCGCGATGTCTGGCTGAGATGATCGAGATACTCGGCGTAAAATGTCACACAGCTTATGAGGGTGAGCAGGCGATGGAGATGCTTAAGCTGCATGATTATGCTCTGGTGGTAGCGGATTCTAATATGCCCGGAATCTCCGGATTTACGCTCCTGAAACACATCAAGCAGAACCATGGACAAACCAAAGTTGCGATCATGTCATTGCGCGATTCCGAAAGCACCCAGAACATTGTCGCCAAAGGCCGGGCAGATTTCTATCTTCCCAAACCGTTCAAGACCGAGGATATCGAAAAGCTGTTAAGTGAAGTCATTTAGACAACATCCGGTCATTTATTTGTGCATAACCAAAAAATGAAATAAATAATCTGCTTTCCTGAAACTATCCTAACCAGCATTGCATTTTATTATCATGTAAACAGGGAGTCCAAAACCGTTATTTGATCGGAGGCCGGTATGAATATGCCATTGATAACCGTAATCTATTCCATCTCATTGATACTCCTGGGATTGATTGGATATTTCGCAACCGGCCAAACCTCAAAGACAGCCTTGATTCCAGCCGCATTTGGTATAGTGGTACTGATTTTCGGCATCCTGGCATTCAAAGAAAATATGCGTAAAACCGCCATGCATATAGCCTCAGTACTGGGATTGCTGGGCTTCCTGGGTGGAATTCGCGGTATACCTTCTTTTATAAACTTGATCAGCACAGGCGAGACAGCACGGCCTGCCGCAGCCATCAGTCAAACTATAATGTCTGTAATCTCGCTGATATTCTTCCTTTTCTGCCTGAAATCATTTATAGACGCCCGCCGAAACAAACCGGCAGGTGAGAAAGCATAATAAGATACCTATACTAAAAGCCCATCTCATTACGAGATGGGCCTTTGTTTATTTACGATTATATTTTATCATATATTCAATCAGCAGTCGGGTTCACCATTGCCATCAGTGTCGCAGGGCTCGTTGCCGCCGATGAAGACATAATTGATTATCATCACCGCATCGCTGACATTACAACTGCCATCGCAGTTGCAGTCCCCCGATTCCATCGGATTGGGCGGAGTTCCGCCGATGAAAACATAATTGATTACATGAACCGCATCGGAAACATTAACACCACCGTCAGCATTTGCGTCACCGCAGATATATCCCGCAGTAACATCAACGGGGATATCGGGCGAACTGTAGGGCATCTGGTCGAAATGCTGGAGCTCAAGATTCAGATTGGTCTGGCCTATCTGCTTCCCGATCAGCTTGAACTGCCAGTCGCCGGTAATCTCATAATCCGCGGTTTCCGTATTAGCTATATCTATCAAACAGTTATACATTGACGGATCGGGCTGGAAGAGCGCCTTATCCTGTGAGCTGAACCAGATCTCGTAGACCTCCGAGGTATCACCCTCAGCAATATCAAGGCTGCCCTCAACAGTCTCGCCGTCAATAGTAACCACCGTTTCAGCTCCCAAGAGAATCTGCATGCCGGTTATTACAGTCTGATTACATTCAAACAGACTGACCCTGAAGTTGTCAATTCCGGCCTCCACAATACTCTGCGGATCGAAATCGCCTACAGTGAAACGGATCGCCATATTCGAGGTCAATGTCACCCCGGCGGCCACGATCTCGCCGGCGGTGATAGCATGACTGCGCCAGCTCAGACCGCCGTCGGTATCATGAACCGCTATCTCGGTCCAGACACCGGCGCCGCCGTTATTGTTGATCTCAACCAGGATGTTATCAACTCCGCCGTCAGTATTGGTCAGGTATAGATAATAATCGTAGGATATTTCACATCCATCAGTCATCGTGAAACTCGGCGAGGTCAGGCGCACAGAACCGTCATCGATATCCGTATTGCCATATTGATTGCCGGTCAGATAACAGCTTCCACTGCCGTCGCTGTCCGCCTCGGGATCATAATCCCAGCCGGGATCATTAACCGGAACTCCACGCTCCCATTGACCGCTGGAGGCGCCGAGATTTACCGCAGTCCATCCCATATCGGTCTCAAAATTGTCATGGAACACAGTCAATACTGTGCCAACTTGTGCGGTATACGCCGAATCGGGAGCACCGGGCGGATTGTACACCGTCGACCTGTCGACACCCTCCGCGCTGAGATAAAATTCAGGGCTGTCACCGCATCCCGCCGCCGGAAGTGTGGCCTCGTACTGGTCGCCGCTTACGGGCGCTATCGAAGCGGTCTGATAGGTACCGCCGTCATAACGATAATGCAGTGTACCTGAGCCGGGCACATAATTCTCGAGATTATCGCTGATCTGCACCGTAAACGTTACCGCCTCACCGGGCGCCATAAGATCAGGAGCGCCATCGGGAAGATTGATATTCAGATATGATTCATGAGTCGAGAGCGCTTTTATGCAGAAATTGGCAGTACTGTCAAATTCGTTCAAATCCTCCCAGGGCGACATTGAATCGCTGCGATAATAACTCTGCCCCGGATCGGCATCCGACTCCACAATCGTGCGATAATCCGCACCCAGCAAAACCGGAACATCCGAGGTACGGTCATACGGATGGCCGCCGTCAGAGAACTGCACGTAAACATAGAAATCATCTCCCTCGGTCAACTCAATCGGGCTGTCCAGATCAATCGTGTGGAATCCTGAATGTACAATGGTACCGGATTTTGAAGCCAGCTCATTCTGAAGCTCGCCGCCTGCGTAATCGTCATATATCTTCACAGTATAAGTAACATTATCCGCTGCGGTAAAGAAACTGACCGCCCTCACAGCTTCCACTCCCTCGGCACATCCGGTTGCTGTAAAGGCATTGAACGCCTCACTGCAATCGGCCTTGGTATCGCGCCAGCCGTGATAGTCATGATAATAGAGCTGGTCGTACTGCATAGGTTCGACTTCCTGAAATGAAATCGCACCCATTTCCGGATGTTTTCCGCAATGTTTGTCATAATAGGAAATCCAGAAATAGCCGCTTTCTCCCCAGCTTGAACCCCAGCTATTTTTGCAGAGCCATGCTCCCGGCATACTGGCCTGAGTCGCCTTGGTGTCATCCCAGCCGATAATTGCTATGGCGTGATTCGGATCGAGCATACTGCTGGGCGGCTGGTAATGCGTTGTGCCGGAGATAAACGAGGCATCATAACACATGCATGTCCCGATTGCACCATCCGACATGATAATATTTTTGACAGAATCGATATTGCTCAGGTCTTCGGCAACTACAAACCATTCGATATCCCGTGCATAATAATAATGATAGCCGGGATCATCTCTGAGCGGAGGTGAAGCGTAAGACTGCCCGTCAATATCGCGCACCGCCCCCTCGCCGCGTGTCAGGTAAGCAGAGGTCACACGGTAGTCGCCGCCCTGATGAACTTCCAGTCCTGCCCCTGACGGCGGATCAATATCATCGTTATTGTGCTGATTGAAGCCGTTCCACCAATCCAGATGATACTCGGCCAGATTCGGCTCACCGGTCTCGCCCGCCAATGTCCAGGCATTGGTCATCAAAAGGTTGCTTTCCATGGCTGCCACAGCGCCGTGGGTCCAGCATGTCCCTCCCTGCTGGTTTTTGACCGAGGTGACATAGTCCTGTCCGGCATAATCCCGCAGATCAAAGCTGCTGGGCGGATCGGCCAGGGCGGTTGATGAAAACGTAAATAGCAAAGCAAAAGTAAAGGCGGTGCATAAGACCGCCAGGCTCCCCTGATAGCGTAACTTGGATGGATAGTTCATAATTATCCCACCATTGCTGTTATTTTAGGTATGTTAATCTCGAATTTTCCAATCCATAAAAAGCAGAAGTATAACGCAGTCAAATATGCGTATTGCGGTCAATTGGCGGAAACATCGCTTCGCAAACCGAGGTTATGCGAAGCTGATGAAATCGGCCGCAAAATGGGTAATAATTCCCACAAGGTTCTACTTTTTCAAGATAGCTATTTTTTTCACGATGTCAATAATTCACTGACTCAAATAGCGAAGAAAAATTTAATGTATATCATTGTGGTAAAGTAAGATAGAGATCGTTATATGTAGATGTGAGCGAAACTGGATACTTTAATAGACACCCTAGAGATTGGACATTTATGAATAAAATAGGACAGCAGTCTTATTGAAATATAACAAACACTAAAATATGTACCTCGGTCCTTTAAGATATTTGTACGTAAGAAACAATAAAAATAGCGGTGCAGGGACTTGAACCCCGGAATCGATCAGGGGCATTTTGCCAACTGTTTTAAGGTCAGTGATTTGCGACATAAACATATGTGGCACAATTAAATAAAGGTTGTATGTGGTTGTATGTGGATTGCCAATATTTTCGGAGTTTTCCAATCAATCTGCCACAAATCTGCCACAAAAATATCAATTCCTACAATTCAGACATTTAATCCCGGACACAACGTACCGAAAACCCGTATCGCTTATCGGCGAAGTGACGGTTGACCTGCGAATAAGGGTGATCAAGGCTTCGGACCCATGCGTAGTAACTACCGCTCTCTGTAAAAGACCAGAAGTGGGCGGTGATACCCATACTGATGAAATAACCATCATAGTGGCGGTACCCGCCAGGCAGCGCAGTAAAAGCACTCTCGTTGGTAGCGCCAATGTTAGGGTTCTGCCAATGCGTTGTGCCAGCCTCCTTTAGCTTGCCGCCTTCATCAGTTCCACGCCAGTCAATAGCATCGGCCTCGCCCTGGCTCATACCCAGATACATCTCCAATTGTTTCAACTCCGCATCACTGGGAACATGCCAGCCTTCGGGCGCAATATTTCTGCTGTCATCTACAGCATACCAATTGTATAGCCTGCCATATATTGGGACAAGGGAAGAATCATTATTGTATTCGCAATACGCTCCGGTCGAAAGGCCACCCCATTCGGTACCATCTGTAACAATTGGAATAGGATCGCCATTGCTATAATGCGTTACTTTTAAATTCTGAGCCATCCAGCATTGATCACCAATCTTCACAGTAAAATATGTATTACCATCGTAATCGACTACTGTCCGCGGGCAATCAGATTCACAACAATTGGAATCGGGAGCTGGCGACCCGGGAATAAAAACATAATTGATGATGTATACTGCATCGCTTACATTAAGGGTGCCGTCACTATTGGCGTCACCACATAAATATTCAGCATTTGAATCTAAAATAGCAAAAGCAATAATGGAAGTAATAATTCCACAAATTAATAAAAAGTATTTTCTCTGGATCATGATATCCCTCCCGTAGCTAGGCCAAGTCTTTGGTCCAAATGAGGCATCGACATTCGATTAGACTATTTATTCTATTTGCAGTTAAACAATCAATTACAGGTCTGATTAAATATACCAATATTATCCATATTGTCAAGCAAGACCAAAATAAGAAAATAAGTCCTTGCATTAAATATCCATGTAAAAACCGCCCTCAATACGAGGGCGGTTATTGGAGGATCATATGCCGTACCATCCCGGCATTAGGATACCTTTGCTTCCTCCGGCAGCGGTGTTTTCTTTCTCTGCAATGCGGCATTTACTGCGCGCTGTGCGGTTGTCTTTTGGATATCGCAGATCTTCATGACCTCGTCGACTGCATCATTGGCAAAAGAAGCGATCCGGCTGCCCGGATATTTTTTAACCAGGTCGTCGGTCACCTCGTCTGCGATCTTCGCGATCCACTCCGCATAATTCTTTGCCCTTCCGGTTGCCAGAAACGGCACCAGATAGGCCTTGGCCAGCCAGACGATCAGCGCCGTTACTAAGGCAACAAATCCGGCCCAAATGCCCGTAATCGATTCCATGATTACCTCCTATGGTTTTACATGCTGGTGATATTTATCTAAAAAGTCCTGTACTGTGCCGGCGCCGAGATATGTGTTGTAGTACTTTTTCCAGTAATTAGCCAGCCCCAGAAGGTCATATGCTTCCGGAAGCGGACTGGGTATGACTCGATATCTCAAGCGTGCAAATAATATGGCCAGCTTCAAATCCCATTCAATTTCTTCAAACTGGTGAACGGCTATAGAATACCTCTTACCGTATACAGCCTGAAGCCACAAGAATGTGCCCAGCTCCATTTGAAAAATCCCACGAGCTGGCCCATTGACCTGCCGGATGTATGTGCCAAAGTCTGATTCCGCAGCGGCCGTGCCAAGAAGCAGGTTGGCTGCCGCCGGAGAATGTAGGCTATATTCCTCAAGAACTCGGGATATCAAATTTCTGAATTGTTCACAATCAAATGCCATGTCATTTCCTATTCATAACAGATATCGATCGATACCTGGTTTACATAAAAAGGCCTCGTGCCTGTATATTTATTGCGCATGGCGACCTCGAGGACACCTACATTTCCATTGGTCAGGCTTGAAATATCAAGAGAACCGGTAAAATATGATCCTTCGGTTTCTGCATCGACTGTCACTTCCGAAGTCAGAGCATTCACCTTCAATTGAAGAAGAGCGTCTGCTGTAGCCACATCCTCCCAGCCCTGGAAATTGATCTCGATCCGATTCTCATCTTTGACCTTTTTAAAGGGGATCCGGAGTTTTGTCTTGTAGGTGGTCATCCCGTTAACATACCATGCATTTCCTGTTCCCCAGGCCGCCGCTTCCGAATCCTGCGTGAAGTCAGCCGCAAGATGCTGAGTATAAATATTTCTCCGGATGGCAGTGCTAACATCCACACCATCAATGGTCACATAGCTATCGACCGCAAGGTTACCCTTCAGATCATTTGAGCCATCCTGCTTGATTAACTGGTACCGGTCCTCAAGCTGGTTTGCGATCTCCGCTTCAGTTATTGCCTGTTGGGACTGCGGACGGAATAATTCAGCAAGAACAATATGAACGTGACCCGATGCCGGATCAGGCATTGAGCCTTCAGCCTTCTCGATCGTATATGAAAGTCTGATATCGATTGCGGTTTCTTCGCCAACAGCGGGATTTATGAGGTTTTCGTCTCCTGTTGAATCGATTTCATTTTCAACCAGGTCAAGGTATATATAATCGGTGCGGTCACCGGAACCGCTGGCCGCCTCAGTCGCTACATCCTGATCAGAACCCAATTGAATTACAATGGCCTGTCCCGAGGTCAGATGCAATGCCGCCTTTCCGGCTTTCATGCGCACCTGGTTAAGGTTATTGGTAGGATGTTCAATGACCTTGAAGCCGTCACCCATGCGCATATCTTGTCCCTCACATAATGCGGAAAGAAGGACCTCGCGCGCATACTTGGAGATAGCGATCTGCTCATTCAAGTCAGCATCCGTGAGTTTTGTTTCCTTCTGGAAGATCTTCTTTTGAACTAACTTGCCCGCATTGAACTGATTTCTTGTAATATCTGCCATTTTACACCTCTATTCCCATACCACCTGAATCCCTGCCGGCAGGAAGTACTTCGGCACAACATCTGCCAGATATTCCCGCTTTGCCGAATCATTCGGCGGGGTCAGATATAGTTTTATTCTGAGTATCTTCTGAGAATTGCCGCCCGGAAGAACCGGCACGCCCATGGTGCTGAGCCGCCTGATCTCGACATTGTCGAAAGCGACTTCAGTTGATTCATTGACGAATAGCCCTTTGAAGAAAAACGGCCAGAATTGTTCAATATTCTCGATCGCATAAGGGATTATCAGGGTGGTATCATCTATTCCAATTGATATTTTATTTTCACAGTAATGGATCTTAAGCTTATGGACTCCGGTCTTATATGAGACCTTTCCGGTGATGTCATAGACCTCTGAGATAATCTCGAAGGCGTCATACCATCCGGATATCTTCAGGTAATCGGAACCGCCGTCCGAATAAAGAAATATTCCCAGATTCCGCCACTGGCTGTTATAGCTGAGAAATAGACCGAAGTAAGGATGGTACGTTCCCGATCCGCTCAGCACCTGGAAATCGGTCTGGAAGTAAAAGCGCTTATATGAATTGGATATTATCGAGGCATTGGCCCGGGAATCTGAGCCATTACCGAGGCCCACATATTTATTGCTGCGGACTTCCCAGGTCGAATCATTCTGGACATCCCATTCATCGGCGATACCGTCATTGAAATCATCAGAGGTCATTTCATAGGTTCGCTGATCAAGGCCGTAGACTTTATGGAAATTGAGCGTGAAATCCTCCTGTACGGACTCTTCGAATTCGGCCAGGTAATAGCCGAGGTTAGATAGTATTTTGCGCAGGCCTGCGATCGTGCCTTTTCGCTTCCAAATCCAGACCGCATATTTAAGGAAATTGCGGCGCTCCTTTTCAGTTGCATAAGGGGAATCCAAAAGTGGAAAACCGAGGATTTCAGCAATCCTGAATATGTATTTATCGGGACATTCGTCGTACCAGAGCAGATATAAAAGATTATCGATCAGGTCAATCTTGTCTTCATAAGCCCGGTCAAAGATGCCGAAAAGCTTCGAAAAGTTGGGATCGAGGGCCTCAATTTCTGAAAGAAATTGCCCATAGACGAGCTCTGCAAGATCCTCTTCAGGCTGCTTCTGTATATCGCCCGACATATTGAATTTTTCAGGCATTCCGGTCGGACGGAATTTGCTATATTTACCCGGCACTATTCGGTAACCCCCGAGGAATCAATTATTAATGGGTTTGTTTCATTTGGATACCAGATAATTTTATAAGTGCTGCCCTTGGTCTCCACTTCGCTTTTTGGATCTACACCATAGGGCTTATAATATTGCACCATGCCGGGTTCCGACCCCTGATACTTAACAACCCATTCAATTTTCTGGGCAATTAACTCAAGACTGTCCCCTGGCAGAAAGACGGCATCGGTTGCCGGGTCATAGGTCGAAAGTCCGGCCTGAATCTCGGCCACTGCCGAAGCATCCAGTATTCCGGATGTTATCGCATTGCTTCCGAACTTGGCGGCCGTCAAACAGGCATTCGCAAAAGAGTTGGCCGTAATCGCTCCCGGGGCGATGTTGTTAACGCTCGTTACCGTTCCAATATTGCTGGTAGAGGCATTATATCCGGCTGCTGAGAAGAAATTTTTCATATTGGTTGCGGCGCCCGCATCGTTAGCCTGCTTGGTGACATTGGCAAAGACCTCCCGTTGCATCTGAACCGGAATAGTCTTCCAGACGAAGTCAGTATTGACATCGGTGTAGGCTCCGTAGCGCACATAATAATCGGTTATGCCGTTGCCGGAATTAATATCTCCGATTGTGGGATTGACATAAATGACCGTATCCTCACCGCCAGCTCCAGAGATATCCCTCGTAATCCAGGTCTCGTCTCCAACTTCGTACCATTGCTCGAAAACCAGCGAGCTGTTGGACTGGAGATAGACCTTGATTAGAATCGAGTCCGGCTCGATCCCCAGCCCATTATCGTCGTACTGCTGGAGATAGGCCCCGACATGACCTGTCAGCGAGTTCAACTCCAGCGCCATCAGACTGCCTGCCCAGAGCAAGCAGATAATCAGAAAGAGTATTCTTAATCTCATGGTATGCCTCCGCAAGGGATTTTAATTTTTTAAGGATTTTGCGTTTTGGTGATTGCTGTTGAGCTCCATTAAGCGGCAGATTGACCTGATCAGGAGTACCGTTTGCCACCGTAACATACTGAGCCGTGCTATCGCCCTGATGCTTGGCCTCGAAAAAAACGTCGGAATAGGCTGTACTATCCTGCTTGATGCAGATCCCGGTGTCGGGATCATCATAAGAGGGATCATAATGATACCAGGAATGGCGGACGGTGTCGGTATATATGCCATCAATTCCGGTCGATCCAAAGGCGACTGTATCGCCATAAGCGTTTACGATTCTAACCTCTGCATTTTCCACGGGAGCGGAATTTGAGTCAGTTACATAGACATCTACGATTTTTTCAAAGGCGACCGTCTTGCCCCTGCACCAGTCATGCTCTCCGCCGTCCATATTCATCCATGTCCAATCGATTTTGTCTTCCGAGGCCTCCCCCAGGGTGGTCAGGTTTTGCAGGCGATTGCCCGAAGCCGCATATCTGTAGGTAACATTCTGTGGGAATGCTATCGTATAATCCCCGGCATATTCGTTGTATACGGTATCGTTAACGAGGATGATGTCTCCCGCGCTCAGTTCGTGAAGGGCTTCGGAGCCCAATGCCAGCGGGATTGCGGATGAATCAGCGTAATAATAATTTCCCCAGAACTCATTACCGGTTCCGGGCCATAAATCCAAAGCGTCCTGATCAGTCCTCGAGGTATCAACATGACCGATCATGAAAGCCCAGGCTGTTGTGGTAACATCGTTTTTGGGATCGAGGGAATCCGCCCTTAAAGCAAAATACCGGTTATTATAGAACTTATTGTCATGAAAATCATAATCGCACAAAAGGCGGTTCTGTGCGCTTGCACCGACATTGCCGGTTGTGGAATCGCCGTCATAATACACTTTGAAGATATTGTCGTGGAAATCAAACCACCAGTTACCTTCTCCAGTGTCGCCTGCAGATCTCCGGATATAATGTCCCCAGGTCTTTCCGTCCTGTGATATCTCATTCGGGCCGTTGGCGCCTATAAATACGTTGTTATAAAATTGAAATGGCTCTGCTTCCGTACCGCCTATGAACTGGAGGATATAACCATTTCCTCCCTCATAAGTCGTTCCGGTGGTTACAATATTATCATGAATGATGCATCCGGATTCCCCTCTAAATACCGAAAGACCTGCGGCATCGCCTGAGTTCTTAAATGCGCTTGGCGCAGGATATTCATACAGATCATTCCTGGCATCGATAACCAGAGAATCATCCCACATATATAATCGGGTATAATCCACGATCGATATTCCGGTGTGCGGCGTTTGATGGACCGTCGTGCCGGTTACCTTCAGATGATATTCATTAGGATAGAGGGTTCTGTATATCCGGGGCGTACCTCTGAGCCTGATGCCGGAGCATGAGTTATGAGTTCTGTATTCGTAGGAATGGCAGAGGTTCCAGATATCGCAGTCTTTGACTTCAACCATATAAGAGCCGTTGCCGCCATAGGCCGAATGAGAATCAAAATTGGCTGCATCCCTGCCTTTCACAACCGCATCAATATTTTCGAAGAGGTACTGGCCGCCGCCCCACATCCTTATTGCCTGACAGGTATCGGCATCGGTTGATTCCGGAGCTCCATGAACCAATGCCCCTTCGCCGTCAGTGTTTATCACTTTAACCCAGTATGAACCGGAACCGATATTGATTCCCACGGAATTGTCGGCCTCGCCGGTTCCATAGGTAATTGTATCATTCAAGAGAATCTCGATGTGATCAACATCACCGACATCGATAGCAGTGCCGGTTGCAGTTAAATCCATTTCTATGACATAGACTTTTCCGGAGGCGGGAATCGTATATGGTATGCTGTCCTGAGCCAGATAGACTGAATCGGCCGGATCCCCGGTTGATTCAAAATATCCTTCCGGAGTGGTTATGTTCAGAACGGTGGAGGTATCCCAGTTTGTGTTATATTTGAAACCCGCCAGGGACCAGAAATAATATCCGGTCTGCTGGCTGAGATTGTCTACAAAGAAACTGTCCGGATTTGTAATTCCGTCGATATCGGTTATTATAACACTGTCGGTATGATTGGCGATATCCGGGTCGGTTCCATAAACCATTACAAGGCTGTCAAGCTCTTCCACAAAATCCCAATCATTCTGGATGTATAGATAATAAGGCTGGCTGTACAATAAGGTCAGACTCTGATTCTCGGACTGGCCTTCGGAATAATCGCAATAAAGGCTGAGGGCATAGTTGGTAGCATGCAGAGAAAATGAGGCCGTGTCGGGAAAGCCGTCTTCTACGTATTCAACCCAGCCGCTTCTGTGGGAGCTCCTTTCCGGCGCATTATAATCCTGGAATATATCCATCGAGGAACCGCCCGCCCAGACAACCAGCATATAGGTCTGGCCGGCTTGTATTGCCGGGGAGTTCCTGACGGTTAGCTGTCGCCACGTTGTATCGGCCGCCGTGAGCGAAATTGCGTCGGTCATTTCGATTAAAACCGTGTCAGCAGTATAAAGAGCGCCCTGCAATTGGGTGGCATTCGTGCTGGATTTGCCGGTGTAGACATAGATATAATCTGCATTGCCGGAGCTGGAAGGCGTGAAAAATCCTCCCCAGCGGTAGTTTATCATAGATGCGGCATTATCTTCTGGAGCATCATTGTTTCCAAATACAGCGGCAGATGCCAGTGCCGGAATTAGCACTAAAATAATTAAAAGTCTTATTGCCTTCATACACTTAACCCTCTAAAATAAATAACTTTGTTCTTGTCCTCCCTGATAGGCAGTAATATCAAGAGTTCCCAACTGCGCGATTTCGTGATCTTCGACTGTCACGTTGGCTGCCGGTGTCGATATCAAGCTGTGATCCACGCCCTCAATGCCCTCAATGATCTGATAAAGATCGGAGAGGTAGATATCTCTTCCAAATTCATGTGGATAAAGGCCGTCCGGATCGAGATATGTTGGAGAGAGGAAATTGGATAAAGCCGATCTGACTTCATTGATCACGGTATCGCGGGCGTAATTGGACAGGATATACAAATCCATGGTAATATTTACAGGATGATAAGCCGGATCCTCGACTTCAACCGGGGTACAAGCGACCTTCCGATCCTCCAGATACTCAAGAAGCTCATCTTTTAAGCCCTGGGCGGGGGCTCCCCCGGATGTCGGAACGATATAGACCTTGACTGAAAGCGCAACTTCCTTTGCTTTTGCCTTGGCGATTCCGCCGAATTGGTCAGATCTGAATTGCTCTGCCAAGTATTTGTAGTCTGCTGTGGTAACCGCCCGCTCGAGAGTCCTTAATGATGCCGGGCCGAACGTACGCGCGTGCTCGATAGTTTCCTGATCAGTGCCTCCGGAGGCGCCGTTTGAGTTGTTGACCGCAGTGACATAATCGACATTGGATATCAGCTCGACAATAGTATCAGCGGAGACATTCCCCTCAATGCCCCCGCCGACTCTGTATGTAGCACGGATATTGCCTGAACCTGAGGGCGGGATTTTGCCGTTTATGCCGTCACCGAAGATGATCCAGTAATAGCCATCGGTGTCAACTTCGATCCTGTAATGCAGGTCGTCTGACTCTGAATCAATAAAATCAGCCTTCCTCGACCAGTTCTGCCAGGTACCATACAATACCTGAACCGATTCAGATTCGTAGATTACCGGCCTCCTGGCCAGCTTGAAGCGTTGGTCGGCCTCACCGTCTGACGATCCGATCACTTCCTGGCTAATGGTCTCGCCCTGAATACAGAGAATGTCCACAGAGTTGGTACCGGTCTGAACAAGCGTATCCTCAGAAGTCTCGAATATAACCTGATCAGTCTCAGCGGTCTCTTCTGTGCCGACCTTGGTACCAGCCGGAATCGTTAACTCCGGATGGCCGCCCTCAAGAGTAAAGGTAACTGCAGCGGTGGATGGTTCGGCTTCTGTGAGAGTGTAATTTATGAGGTCGAGTATGCGCTTCATGAATTCGCGCCGGAAGGCGGTGCCGACATAGCAATTCTTGACCGTGTTGTTCAGATAGTCGATCGCGAATTTTATTAAGACAGAAGTCAGGTGCAGAAGCGCGTTGCCCGGATCGGCGACAGAATCATCGGTCCATTCCGGATAGATAATTTTTTTTAAGCCCATTAATTCCCGATATGTATCCTCAAGGGAATCGGCCAGGTGATTGACTGTCTGCTTGGCCCAAATTCTGTCTGTAGCTCTTATATTTGCCATTTATGCCTCCAATGAGATATAGGCCTCCGCGGTGGCCTCCTGGCTTTTCGGCCTGAACTCAACACGCAGATCGAGAATGCCTTCGTCAATTCGATCCGGGATTACCTCAACATCCATGACCTCTGCTCTGGGTTCATACAGCTCGACAGCGCGCCTGATATCGCTTTTCGCAAAATGCCTGGCATTGATTGGATCAAACGTTCTGCCGGCAATGCGGCAGCCCCAGTTGTTGAGAAAGGGAATTTCCCCGGGGCGGGTTAAAATGATCCGTGCGATATTCTCCCGCAAATGATCGATGCCGGTCGACATAACCATTCGGCCGTTTCTGATCGTAATAGGATATTTGAATCCTTTCAGCTCACGTAGCGACATTGCCAGCCGCCTCTCCTATCTGAGTTCCGGTCTGCGGATCGACCTGAACATCGGTGACCGACATCTGCAAATAGCTATTAAGCTCTTCAATAATGGCCTCCAGGCGCCCTTCCTCCAGAGCATTGCGTATGTCTGCCAGACTGGGAGATGGCCCCAGGGCGGCGATCTTTTGATCCTGCAGCTCGATCGAGCGGTTAGTCACTCTTGTCAAATCTAAAGCCATCTATATCTCCTCATTTTATTTTGCCTGTGCTTTCTACGGTTGAGACATTATGCGTATGCGGAGGATCTCCGGCGGTTGTTTGATTGCAGGACAGGCTTTCGATTGTAGCATTATTCTTGATGTAATCGACCCACGCATTCCCGATCGCCCTCCACATATTCGTTCTGTACTGGTCTGAGTTTGCCGGATTGCTGTCCTGATTTAAATTGGAAAGTTCGGCATCCACAGCCGCTTTCAATGCATCGCCGAGATCATTACCATCCAGCGCCATATCACACGCCCTTTATCTTGACCGTGGTTACACCCTGGGGATGCGGGCCTCCGGTATAATTACAGATACATTCCTTTGAGACTACCAGGCTCGAATCTCCTTTGACTTTGACATCCCCAGGGCAGTCAATTTCGATGTTGCCGGCTGAATCAAATTTCAACTGCTGGCCGCCTTTGAGTCTGAGAACCTGCACGTCCGGAGCTCCGTCATCAGGTTTGGGATTATTTCCGGACCAATGCGAACCCATATAAAACCACTGGCCGTCTGCTGTTAAACCGACAAACACTTCATCGCCGATTTGAGGGATAAAGAACTGGCCGTATGAAGGCCCTGCCAGAGACGCACACGGCACACACCAGGGCGTTATATCAGCCAGTTCCGCAAATCCCAGAAGTTTGACCTTAATCCTGCCAAGTTCTCCAGGATCATCTGTCTTGAAGACCTTGCCGCGGTAGATCTTGCTTTCTGCATTATCTATCTTCATTGTTACTTAATCCCGGCCTGAAATCCTCTGATTGGCTTATGTCCTCAGTCAGCATATTCCTCTGGAGGTCCATTTCAGTAATGAATCCATTATCGTTCAGGCTTTGCCTTACACCCTCGATGCCGTATTCTCCGGAGAACTTCCGGCCGATATTGCCGAAGATTTTCATATCGAAGTTGGCTCTCATGCCGATATGTACATCCGGATCGCCCTCGATGATGGCGTCTCCCCTGACGAGATAGTCCGCGCGCTTGCGGAGCTCCGCTTCGGCTTCGCGCTTGGCCGCATTACTGTCCTTAACCAGCTTATTAATCCGCAATGTCTCCGTAACGGTCGACCTCACTACCATTTCGGTATAGGCGACATCTTCATCTTGAAGATCGCCCAGAGTCTTATCTCCAAATTTTGTGCCATCCCTGGCAACTGGGCTCCAGCTTAAAACCTCGACTTTTAGCCTCTGGCCCTCCCTGGCAATTCTGGGATTAACCGCTATAAGCGGGAAAGTGGCTTCTCCATCGGTTTCTCCCTCATCCGGATTGTAGATATATGTTCGAATTGGAGCTGCAACGGGAAGAGGCGTCATCATGGCTTCGGGACGTTCTTTCAACCATTCCCTGCTGACAAGGTACACGACCTTGTCTTTCACATAGAGTTTATAATTGACCAGCTCTGCGGCCTTAACCAGCATCTCCCAATCTGTTAGATTGATTTGAGTGATGCTGTTTATCCTCTCGTCCGCCGTAACTTCTTTAAGAGCCTTCTCGGGCCTGATTAGAGGAACAAGCTCTGCATTGTAAACCAATTCAGTTATGATGCGATATAGATTCGTGTTTGTATATGTTGCCGGTTCGCGCGGGATCTTCATTCGCCAGCTGTAATCATAGGCCTTGACCACCAGGCGGGGATTTTCGCCCTGGTCTCCGGAGGGATTGGTCTCAACTATATTGCCCTCGAAAACCTTCTTCAAATTCTGATGGTATCCCATATAAAGCTCGAGGACAGGATTGTCCAACGGATGTATATATTCCGGCTTCAGATCGAAGGCGTAAGCGTCATCGAAAGTCAAATCAACATGAGAGGTCTTGAAGAAGGTCTCCTCGAAAACAAGCCGGGTGATGGCTTTATTGGCGATCGGACAAACCTCTGCCAGATCTTGACCGTTAATTTTTACTATGTACTTCGGCGCTTTCATATTACTCCGGCAACAGCACTGTCATTCCTTGCTGGGGATTCCAGATATCCAAGAACGGGTTTAATGCGAGGATCTCCGTATATCTATTCGCATTCCCCAGCGTCCTCAAGGCGAGCTGATCTATGCGCTCGCGATATTTAATGACAGTAGTTTTCTGACTCAAAACGGCCACTCCATTTCCACATTGGCCCAGTAAAAGATAAAGAACTCCCAATGGTCACTTGCAGCTTCGGTTAGATCGTCATTTCGTCTGGCATATCCACCCAGATGAGATGGCTTATGATAGATTGCCGCTCCCCATAGAGCCTTTTTTAGATTCCAAGTCTGATCTGAAAGCAAGCTGTCAAGTCCTATCTCCTCTTCAGGATTCCATGAGCCCATTAAATACAGCGTGGTTGTCTCGGTCTCGAAGAACCTGTAAGCGGCCCCGAATCCAACTCTGCTTTCCCCCTCCTTGGATGATCCCAGATGTCCTTGAATGACCATCTTAGGCGCGACCTCAACGCCCAGGGCGGTTTCGACCCGGGCATTATCCAGATTGCGGCCCCCAAAACCGATTATGAAGCCGGCGTTGGGTTTGAACTCTTCCTGCGCAGGTAGGCTGCTAAACAGACACAGCACCAGCGCGATAATGATTGTAAATCTAAATGCTTTCATTTTCTTCCCTCTTTCCATTCCTGAAATTGCAAGGTTATTGTGGCCCGTCGGGTGATCCCATTCTCATATTGATCGAGAATTCTCTTGCGGAGTTCCCGGACGAAACCTTCATATGCAAAATCATCATTGAAAATTATACTTATCATTGAAGGCAGGCCCGTATCTTCTCGAGGCTTGACCCATGAGCGAATTTCATTATATAAGGCCTTAAAGCTGACCGCCTGGCCGTCGGGAGTGATATTAGGATCAACGGCGCCCTGGGTTTTGACTTTTGGCATATGGATGTCTGCAATAAAGAGAAGTGTAAGATCGAACGAGCTGCCACTCTCTCCCAGGTACTGGTATTGATTGGAAGGTGTGCCAAGAGATTTGATATCTGCCCAGCGGATTGGAATAGAATCTTCATGCTCTTCCGGATTGAACTGAAACCATATCTTCTTATTGTCATCCAGATTATAAAGCTGGCCCTTAAATGGATACCGATCATAGTAATCCTGCAAGGCGTAGGAATCGGATAATCCCAGGTCTGATGTCGGAATAAATAACGGCATTACATCTCCCCGCTTTCGCTTAATCGGGCTTCTTCCTCAAGGCCGCTTTTCACCGCTCTTATCATTTGTGATATGTCATAGCCGACATTCCCGGAGAGATGTACATCCATTCGCATGCGCTTCTCAATTACTTGGGGTTCTTGTGTAATGGTTGATTGGTTGGAGGGGAGTCTCCTCAGGAATAAACTATCATAAATGGGTGATGGTGAAATAGTCTTTGCGTCAAGAGAATAATAACTCGGAGTCTTATATTGTGGAATTGAGTCGAGAGCATAAAGCTGATCCGGTGTTCCCGGGGCATAGCGGTTTGATGATATATCTGAAATCTTATTCTTGCTGCCATACTCCCGATAGTAGTCTTTAAACAAATAATTTCGTTGAGTTGGATTTAAGCCCTCAGCTCTTTGCATAAGAGCTTTATATTCATCCATGGGCATTAGCGATTTTAATTGCTCGATATACCAATCATTCTCCTTTTCAGTATTTTCTTTCTGCTTTTGCCACATGAATGGTATTCCATATTCTTTTGCTAAATAAACTCCAGTTAAAAAACCGAATAGGGCGGGATGTTTTAAAATAGTGGCGGCCAATAATGCATATCCAATTCTAAGCCCTCCGATTGCCACCGTGATTCCGGCAATAGCTCCTGCTGATTTCCCAAGTTCCTTTACAGTCTGTGGGTTAGATTCTACCCATTCATTTGTCTTATGGATTATTTCATCTATTTGAGATAGTAAGTCCTTTTCATCTCCTGTAAATTGGGTTCCGATGGTCACAGCTAATTCTTGCAGACTATTTCTTGTCATTTGAAGCCGTGCATTCAGGGCTTCCTGCCTGGCTTGAGTCATTTTATCCAGGTTGTTTGCCTCGCGCGTATATTTGATCTTTTCCCTTATCGCCGCACTTTGACCAAGAAGGACCGCCAGTGCCCTGGAGCCCTCATCTCCAAACGCTTTTTGTAGTTCAGCCGACTCCCTTGCACCGATGCCCATAGCCATCAGAGCCTCTTCACCCTTGAGTCCTTCCTTTGCCACTCTTTTTGCGGCATTGGCGTCAATATTGAAGGCTTTTTCAATTTGCTCCAAGATATCAGGAATTGGTAATAACCGACCCGCAGAATCAGCTAATTGCAGATTAGCCAGAGAGGATTTAGCCATAACTTTTGCACCCTCTCTCTGATGTTCGAGATATTCTTCCATGCTAATTGAAGCGCCATCTATGGATTCTCCTGTATCCAGCACCAGCTTCGTGGCCGACCTGAAGAAGGCATTCAATGAGGTACCCGCCATTGATGCCTGCAAACCAGAGGTCTGCAAAGCCCCGATTACGCTCGTCAATTCTGATAATTCAACTCCGAGTGCATTAGCCGGACCAATAGCATACTGAAGGGCGAGAGACATTTTGGGAAGTGTTGTTTTGTATCCAGCTATGGTGTTGGCCAGTATATTGCTAATTTTAATGGCTTTTTCCTGCGGCGTAAGTACATCCCCCCATCTTTTTCCGTAGGTATTTAGGAGAGATGTTTGGACATCAGTCGCTTCAGTCATTGATCCTATGCCAGCCACAGCCAGATCTGCTGTTGCTTTGACCGCCTTCATAGCTTCATCGACCGACAAATCTGCAGAGAGTAAATCATACATTGAAGCAACGAGGTCATTGATGGGAATCATTGAATTTCGACCCGTTTTAAATATGGTATCTTCGATGGTCTTCATATTTTTTTCCACTTCGGCAGGTTCAAAGGTCGTAACCAAAAGAGATTTTATCTTGGCCATGCCTTCTTCAAAGTCCATCGCAACCTTGGAAACGCCAGCTAATGGCGCCAATATTGCAGCTCCTCCGGCCATAATTTGGAGTCCGGAAAATATCCCGCTTCTCATTTTGCGAAAATCATCGCCAATTCGAGCGCTATAGGCACGCACTTGCTCGAGGTTACTTAGAGATGATCTTTTAAAGCCCTCGAAGTCGCGCTTTGCTTCTCTCAAAACCCTTGAGGTTTTGTTTTTTGCCTCAAGTACCAGACCTAATCCATATTGCCCTACTAAATTCACTTTTTCTTATCTCTCTTGTTCTGCATGTCTCTGAACCTTATGATCTTTTTCATCCACATTAGAAGTTCACAATGAGTCATCTGCATTATGGTATTCCGGTCGAAATTTGGTAGCTCCTTCATGACCAGAAACATTTCATCGGTTAACTGTCCGACTGGGTAGGGGTATTCTCTGACCCAGTCTGAGATGATAAAGGGCCTTTCGATTTCCCCACTGATTCACCGCCTTCTTCAGCCAGCTTATCAGATAATTCCATCAGATACCTTGAATCTGCAGGAAACATATTCTTCACATCTTCCTTGGTAAATTCCTCAAGGTTGTCAAATTTCACAATTCGAGGGAGAGTAATCATGGCCGATGCGGTCTTCACCGCGGCCAGCTTAAGAAATTTTGCGAAGTTCAGATTACCGTCAGAAATTTCAATTTTGAGATCAACATACTTCTGCAAATCCGGATCATCGCTGATTTCCAAAATATCCTTATTGGTAAGAAGCCTTATCCTGCCCTTTTTATAGGCCTTTCCATTCTTTCGCAAGCCTACTGGCAGCTCGAATTCGCGCGATGTATCCACATCTACATAGTCCGACATATATCCTCCTATTGAAAAATCCCTATTGCTTCTCCTATTTTGTGACTGAATATAGACTTCGTGGGCTTTAAGCCCTGATAGCTTAAGATCAACTCCTCAATGGCAATCTGATCGGACTCGGCGTTTAAGTCAGATACATTCCACTCTATCGGCGCCGCATTAATCAATTGCCATGACTTGGCCTCATAATTGATATTTGGCTTCCACTGGCCCAGAAGAATGATTGTGATGTTCCTGTGATAGTCCAGGTGACCGTAGGTATAATTAGATGCCATTTCGAACCATTCCTCAAAGAATTGACCAACCGTGAAGCCTTTCCTGAGAGTGATATTTTTCTCCTGGAATCTGCGGTTATATCTGTAGCGGCCTTTAAAACCGCCTTCGGTGATGGACATCTCCTCAGCAGTTCGACCTAAGCCGACGACTTCTTTGAAGCCACCGATCAAGGCCTGGCCGATAATCATACCCTCCACCTGCACCGCAAAGGTGTGATTCTTAATCGGCTCAAGCTTCAGAGGATCAATATCCTCCAGAAGTCTATCCGGCAGATTCAGGAGATTCATTTAAGCCCTTTCCAGATCCGACACTCTCAGCGTCATGGTGAATTCCACAGGGTTGTCTTCATTGGGCTGGCCATCCGGACGCTTGAATTTGAAAAGGAAACCATCATCGAAATTCCACCGTCTGATTTCTTCACCTTCTTTCCCGAAGAAAATGATCGAGCCGCCTCTCTTATCAGACGATCCGGCCTTAAACCAATCCTCCAGCTCATCCAGATCGACTTCGTTGCCAACCCGGAGGTGCTTCTTGAATGCGATATCCATTGGCTGAAGAACCGCGGCAGTTGTATTTTTCTTTTGCGGACCCAGGCTTTCGCGATGCTCAATCACGCTCCATTCCTGTTCAGGAATCGTGATCTCATCATAATCCCCCAGCGGCACACCATCAACCTCGAGGCGATAGCTGTTGGATATGTATTTTTCGGCATTGGGTTCCGCCCTGCTTGTCCAAGCCATATCTATACTCCTTTATCTCAGATCATTGTTTCCGCTATTTACGCCACCTCGGTACCGACATTTGTCGTACTGGTCAAAGTGACCACGAACTTCTCTGCCGCTCCGGGCTTGCCGTATGTGAATGTGGCATGCAGGATGCCCTGGCTGGTCTGGTCAACCGGGTTTATCTCATCATTGCAGACCGCCTCATATGAGTTAATGGCGCCCTTTCTTAAAAGGCTCGAGCCCAGACCGTCCAGCTTCCGCTTCACGGTTCCCATAGTCTCGGCATTGATCGGCCTGTAAACGATATCAGCGGCGCCCTCATCGATCATGCGCGCAATATAATTCCACAGCTCCGAATCATTGATAAACCGCCAGGCAACGACCGCGCTCTTTGTGCGGCCGCCCCAGGCGACTATTCCCTTGCCCGGATAGTACATTATGGTATTGATGTTAGCCTCATTGAGCGTGTTATCCTCGGTCTTGGTGACACTATACTCGAGACCGTCAACTCCGTTCAGTCCCTGATTGCCGACATTCCAGAAGACGCCCAGCGAGGCATCCTTCCGGACAGAGGCACCCAGGACAAACGAGCTGGGAGGAATGTCTACTTCGTCAACCGTGATCCAAGGGTACCAGAGTGAAGCATGGCGGGATTCAAAGGCATCGCCAAAAGTGATAGCTTCAGTCGGTGTCTTGGCCGCCGGGATATCGGCATAAAAAGTGATGGTTTTGCGGTTTTCGGCATAGTCTATGCATGCCTGCACCAGCGAAGCATAGGCCGCGGCAACATCAACATCGGTCAATTTCGGGTTCGGCACACAGAACCGGAAAAGGTCAGTAACCTCATCCAATGCATAGATGCCGGTCTTATCTGCCTGAACTCCTTCGTAATCGGCGCCTTCGACGTCATCGAGGCCATCAGCACCGCCCGACAATGAGGTTTTGGCAGTAACTGCCGGCATATCTTTCTCGTCTGTATCAGAAGCCTTCAGGTCGGTAGCCTTGATGTATTTACTGCCTTTTGTAGTATGATTTACCACGGTCTCACAGAAGTTCGATACCGTATCTACCATACTCAGATTCGGCCAGGACTCTACCTGGAAGCCATTCTCGTAAACGACGATCTCGAATTCCTGAGATTTGACAGTCGATGAAGCCGCCGGATAGGCGTTTGTAAGGCCTCCCGACCATGAAACAGTCTTCGAATCCGCATTCACGCCGGTCAGCTGGACTATTTCCTGCGCTGTGCCATTATCGAATTCGATAAACGAACCGATCTCGAGGTTGGTGACAGACTTCAAAGCGGCGGTTTCGACTCCTGAATTGACATCAGCCGCCGGTATGGTGCTCAGCCAGTTATCGTCCTTGAGTTCGACCTGAAGGCCGTTGGCCCAGGCACCCGGTGTTTTACCCTCAATTTTCAGGGTATTGGCCGGAGTGCCGTTCCTATCCTGAACCGTCAGGGACGCCGAATCGGCAGAATCAGAGGCAATCCGCACAACATACAACGGCGCTGAACCGGCATTCTTGAAGAACGATACAACACTCTGGTACGAGGTTGTGCCGGCCGGGGCTTCAGTCCCGAATATGCTCTGGAACTGTGCCAGGTCGCCTACCAGGGTGGCTTTATTCACCGGGCCCTTCTTGAAGTTTCCCAGTATTGCGGAAACGTTGGTGGCCACGCCCGGTATCGGAGAGTATCCCTGCCCTTCAACTACATTTACGCCTTTGTTCAAAGTCATGATTTACTCTCCTTTTTCTTTATCTCAACCTTGCCCGATTTTGCAGTGTCGCTCTGGGGAGCATCCTTGAACTCAAGACGGATATATCCTTTTTTCTCCATCCTGCTCAGGGCTGCGCAGATCTGCGATTCGGGAAGCCAATCGGATTTCCCTTGTGATGGCAGTCCCACAGAGCCTTTTGTTAGCGGCACCGTCAAAAATGTAGGCCGGAGGTTGATAATCTTAAATTCCCTCTTTATCATGATTCCTCCGTAACTGTTATGGTGGAAAGATTTATATCATATTTTTGCTGAAGCACGATCTTGACTTCTGTAAATTCGGTTTCCGTAAGCCAGGCCTGGACATAAAAGCGGTAGGCCGATCGCCAGAGTCCGGAATCGGTAAATATCTGAGCCGGGTCCATCGAGTCCGGCAGTGCCATGATGTAGAATTCCCTGCCGGCATTGGTAGTCAAAATATCTCTGACATTCTGGCCCAGCACGCGCAAAATTTTCTCAGCAATATCCCAGGCCTCCAGTTGCTTATGTGACAATCCATCAATCTGGAACTCGAGGTTTATGGGAACAGGCGGCTTTTTGACTTTGGCTATGCCCTCATCGGTGTCGGTCTCAGATATTATTTCCGGACAGGCCAGGCGACGGGATTGATCTATAGGATTGCCGATGAGCTGAATCAAAGCGCAGGGATAAGTTCGATCCTGATCTGTATTATAACGCTCATCCTTAAACGCCAGGCTGACAGGGATGCCGCCACCGACAACCGCCTGCCAGTATTGCTCCAGAGCTTCAATTATGTCATAGAATAGGTTCTGCATTACCTTTTCCCGGGCCTTGTACGCGTTACAGGCTTAAATATCCGCCCTCTCAGTGTGTCCCTGAGGGATCGCTTCCAGACCGCTACCATGCCCTTCCAGGAACGCTGGATTGAGGGCCGGACATAGGGCCGGGCGGGAATATTCCGTGAAGGCGCTCCGAACTCATGAACGGCAGCGATGTTAACTAATTCCGTTTTGGACACTGCCCCCCGATTGCCAGCTAATTTCATGGCCCGTTTCCGCTTGGCGGTTCGCGGCACGCCAATAAAGAATGATATTTTGCCAAGTGTCTTATAGGTGACTGCATTTAATAAATCTCCGTGCTCAATCAGCGGCTTTGAACTGCCCTTCCTCTCAATTGTAGCTTTCTTCAAGGCAACCATTCCTTTTCCGGATCGAATACGTCTCTTGATTTCATCCCTGAGACTCATAGCGTTGTACTTAGTCGCCTTCTCCATATTGGCATCCAGAAGGGGCTGCATTTTCTTAAGATCCTTCTCGAGCTTGTCCCAATCACCGTATAGTTGCCCTCGCCTCATTCTTTGACCTCCGATCGGCCTTCCTTGTACATCAAAGCCAGATTGATAAGGACATATCCGCCCTTGTTCTGGCCGGTGCGCTGGGGGGACTGCTCGAGGAAATAGGTGATGTTGTCATGCTCGAATTTGTCGCCGATGTGCAGGACTATATCCCGTTCAACCAGCTCATCCATATGTACCTGAGCCAATATGAAGCGTTCTTCCTGCAAGCCAAAGGCTTCCCTATGGGCACGGCCCGGATTCTCCTCAACCCAGGCCGGGAGCTCGATCGGATCGGCATAAGCCAGACCTTCCTGTACCGGTTCGCCGGTCAGGTCGTCTGTTATCGTGCGGTCTTCCAGGAAGGCGTAATACTTAAGCGTAATTGCGCGATCCTGAATGTTCTGCCGATAAGAATCTTTTATGTGCTTGCTTGGTCTCACAGTGCTTTTTCTATCAACTTATCCGCAATCTGTATGACGAGGGATGCTACAAAAGAGCCAACCGCGATAATCATGGATATCTTTAATGCGCTAAGAGACAGCTTCTTATCCAGATCGCTTATATTGGCCTTCAAGGCTCCCATGCCTTTATTGATTTGGTCTTTTAATTCAGACATTCTTTTTTCCACGTTATCGATTTTGCCGTTATATTTGGCATATACAGCAGCGACCTTCCTGTCCATTTCTCTCTCAACATCTCTTACATCCTGCTCCAGTCTGTAAATCCTATCCCGCTGGGGACATTCATGCTCCGTCAATTGCTGTCCTCCCCTCAGAAAACTCCTATATTCGGCGGCGCCTTAATCAATTCCAGTAGCCGCATGGCCTCTCTGCTTCCATATAGAAGTGCCTGGCCGTCCTGTAAGGTGTAGCTGTGATCTTTAAACCGTTCTGATTTAAAGTCTGGCTGGTCAGCTTCATCCTTCAGAAATTTTACGGCCAGTATCATACACAGCCGCTTCGCTTCAGGCGGCACGCTCTCATCTTCCTCGACCTTGCCGAATCGTCCTTCGACCTCGATCTCCGCATCTCGGGGCCAGACTGCCACTTTATGGCGGAGGAATCGATTCACGCCATCGGCTGTCTTCTTGATCTTGTAGTACTCGGAATCGAGTTCCACCTCGTCGATTGTCACCGAGGTGATCTCGATGGCCGGCGCCGGTAGTTTCATATCATTTATTCCATTGCCGGTCAGGGATAGGGTCTTATCTCGAGACTCAAACCACTGACCGGCTTGGTGATCTATGATTTTGACAGCCAAGGCGATAGCCTCATCTACATCCGCATCGGGATAAGCCGCTTCAGTTATGGCCGTATCATAAGCGCGTATGTCAGCTATGGTGCAGTACATCGGAGACTATGCGCCCTCCGGTACATGCAACGGCCTGACGCTGTTGTCGATAGTGATGGTCAATTCGGCTGTGTCAGAACGATGGAAGGTCGCCTGGACCAGCGCAAAGGCCGTCACCTTCTTATCGAACTTCGCGGCCATATCGGCATCACTGACCGGTACTGCTGAAGCCACCGGGGCGACATCCCCGGCAAACAGCCGCAGCCCCACAGTCCCATTAATATCCTTGTAGGCAACAAGGGTGTAGACAATGGCATTGCCAACATCCATGCCTGTAGGCGGGGCCGAGCCGCTGTTCGAGACATCGTAATCGGTCAGACCTGAGGGATAGAACTTCGGAGTTCCATCGATCATAATCATACCCGGCGTTGCATCCAGATTGAAATCATGCGCACCGGCACCAATTGAACTGCCGGTTGTACCGTCGGTGAAAAGAAGTCCCTCTACCCTGTTATTCATCCAGGTGTAGACGGGGTCTTTTCCCCGAGGATCGCGATCAAATGCATATCCATACTTTAAACCCATTTCTATTTACTCCTGATTGTCAGGTTTTTGGTTCGTACTCTTACCTCTTGCGATAGCCTTTCATGGCCTCCAGAATGCTCTTGGCCCGGGCTTCGCCGATATCCTTCAGTGCAACCAACTTCTTTTCAGTGTCAAAATCCTCAAGCTGTTCGACTGAACTGATACCGTTTTTCAAAAGAGCCGCATACTCGGCCTCTTCGAGGTCAAGCTCGGATAAATCAGTCGGAACTGACTCTTCAGAATCGCCATCCTCGGCGTCATGTTCTTCCTCATCCTCTCCGAAGTTTTCGGGATCTTCATCTGTTCTTTCGCCGTCACCAGCCGGTTCTTGCTCCGGCTGGTTTTCGGGCTCCTGCGGCTCATCAGGCGGCGCTAAACCGACAAGCCTGGCATCCTCATCCGGCACATCTTTCCTGGTCTTCTTGAAGCAGGAATCGCCGTCGAAGAAGGCGAACTTGTCGCTCTTTGGACTCAGATGGAATTTCTGGCCCTGGAAATATGTACTGCCATTGGCCGCCTTATATGTATTGGCAATACATTCAAAGATATATGCTTCTATCATAATCGATTCATCTCCTTAGGCTGCAGCCCATCCAGTCCATTCATCGAAATTGGTGATGTTCTGGATCTTCAAGTTCTTCATCTTGACCCAGGCCTGCGGCAGAGGCAGCAGAGTATCAACAAAGAAGTACATGGTGTACTCGTGCCTGTCGAAGTCCTTGTTGAATTCGTAGTGGATTCTCCAATCCTGCTGGGTGGAGACCATGGCATAGGTCTTCGGATTGCCGAGCGTGATTGCGGTTTCGTCAGCCCTCTTGACCACATAATTGGAAGCTGTGGTATCGGCCGCATCGGCGCCAAGATAGCTGGAAGTCGTAATCTTGTTATTGGTGCCGTCTCCAGTCACCTCGCAAATCTCGGACTGGCCGGTCGGTATATAGGTCACTTCGACCATTCTGCCGGAATAGTCGGTGGTACCAACCAGAATCGAATCGACTGTTATTGTCAACGCGCCTGTGGCATCGACAACCGCATCCGGAGTTCCGCTCGCGCCCATGGTGTCCGGAATAACATTGGTGATGAAGGGAGTAATCCCGGCCGGGGTTTCGACCGTGATATTATTCAGCCTTCTATCACCTTCAGAAGTCATACGCTGGTCTGCAAAAGCCATGGAATAGATGTCCATGACCGAAGAATTGCAAAACCAGTTAAAGGATGAAATATTGCGCATGTAGCGAGGCGGCATTCTGCGCTTGAGAACGTGGAACATTCCGATACCGATACCCTCGCCTGCACGGTCATATATGTTTCCGCCGGTATCGAGCCTCTTCAGAAGGCCGTCACATGTGCAACGGAGCTGATCCCACGGATCTGGGGAGGTGGGCGAAAGTGAAGAATCGCCGTTTATGGCCAGGTCTGAAAGATCGTTGCCAAGAGCCAGGGCGAACATGCCCATGACCTTGTTTTCGAAGTCATTGAAATTGTCCTCAGCGGCGGCCTCGAGCTCATCGGTAGTGAAATAGATATCCGCCCGCATTTTCTTGCAGACGTAATTGACAACCATGGAGCTGGGCTTTCTGGGATCAGGCTGGCCGGTGTTTTCGGAAACTTTGCGCGATACAGGGCTGTCCAGCGTCATAATCCGCACGTCTCCAACCTTTACATCGACCTTCTTGAAATCGATCTTCTGGAGGAGCGCAGAATTATCGACCGTATCGGTCAGAAGCGCAATGGTGGCCGGCCGCGGCATGGTGCCGCCGAAATTATAAGAAGTGTCAACCACGCCGGGATCGGCCTTTAAGGTATCAAGTCCCATGGCCTTGTGCACGTTGTTGATCTTCTTGAGAACATCCGGATGGTGTTTCTTTCCGGTTTTGTCATCTGTTTTGATTTGTGGCATTTACACAACCCTCTTATCTAAAGTGCTAATGTCTTAATTTCTCAATTTCATTATCGCTTAGAGATTGCTGGCAAGCTTCTCGCGATCAACGGTTGTGCCCTTCATCATAGCCGCATAGTCATGCTTGCCGTCTTTGGTCTTGATGACGCCCTGGGCGGTCTTCTCGACGCCCTCATCTTCTTCAGGCTGATCGTCATCGGCACGGGAGACGCCGGGGGTGGTCTCGACCTTCTCGAGACGATCACCCATTCCCTTGACAGCCTCCCTGAGTTCGTCAATGGCCTTCAGGGTGGGATCTTTCTCTCCCTCCTCATTGGCCTTGGTTTCCTCGCCCTCTTTGCCCTTCTTTTCCTCCTCAGGCGGTTCGAGCTTTTTCTCGAGGTCGGTAAACTTGGTCTCGAATTCCTGGAGCTTGTTTCCATGCTCCTCCAGTTTCTCGTTTACCGGCTCCATCTTTTCATCCAAGATTTCACCCATTGCTTTTTTCAGCTCTTCTGGTGTCATTTCTTCTTCTCCTTTATTTAGAGATTCAAAGGTTTTCTGTAATCCGTCTATGTTGTCACGGGCGCTGTCGAGTGATTCTTTGGCCCTGGTAATCTTCTGGATAAGCTCTGCCAGTTCAGGGCTCAGGTCGAAGGCAGGCAGATTATTGAAGATCTCCGTAACCGCCTGGTAGAACTGCAGAATGGATTTCTTGACGAGCGTGATCTTTTCTTCAAGCAGCTTATCCGAGAGCATGATCCAGTAGATCACGTCGCCCAAATTCCAGATCATGTAATCAATCTCTGGTCCGGCCTCAAGTACTGACTGCCATTCGGCAAAGTCCAGCGGCTCTTCTTTCGTGATGGCCGTCTTTATTGATTTAAGGGCGTTGTGCAGAAATCCGGCCTTCTGTTCGGCATCGGCCACCGGCGTCCGGGTGGCAAATCCACCCCATGAAAACCCGGTAATCTCTCCGGATTCTATGGCTTTCCAGATCTCATCATCCGGGACATAACCGCCGATAAACCAAGCCTTGCCCATGGGCTCATAAAAACCATGCGCGGCGCCCAGCGAACCATCATGGTCGATCGCGCTTTCAGTGAATTTGAAGATATTCTCGAAAAATTCATGATTCAGCCCGGCGCCATCGCCCGTTGTCTTTTTATCCGTAAGGTTCATCAGAAGACTATGGGCGGCCTTCTCCAACTCCTCGGGGGTCATGGCGTCGCCCTCAAGATCTGCCTTATTGGAGGGATAGACATAACCGTATATTTTGCGCTCCTTTGAATCGATCTTTTGAATTCTAAAACGCTTCTGGAATCTGACCTGGCCTTCTTCTGGTTTGGCCTCTTCTTTGGCCTTGGCCACTGCAATCAATTTCGGCTCAACCTTATCCCTGAACATCTTTGTGATCTGGATATTGGCTTCCGGACTGCAGGGAATAAAGGGCGATTTGACCAGCGATACTTCACGTATATCAGGATCGCTCAGCCAGGCCTTTAATCCGGGAATTTCTGTTTTATCTTTTTTTGCACTTGGCATACTAACCTCTATGTTGGTTTAAATACTGCTTTCACGCTTAATCCCTCCACTATGCCGCCGGCATAGCTCCAGCCGATTGTGACGGCCTGATCAGACTGCACGATAATATCCGGACTGATCACGATCGAGCCGGAGGAATAACGATATTGCTCTGCCTGCGGATAAGCCCGATGTGATTTAACTGAATCGGAGGCGATAGTAAGGGCCGAAGCTCCGGCCGCGGCGCCCTTGAGCAGATGCACTGTGATATCTCCGGTTGCATCAATGTGCTCGATCGCGACAGACAGCCGGACAATCTTTCCCTCGATACCCGGAGCGAATACCGGGATGTCGGCACTCTCATCCGAATTGGCGCTGATACTTCCGGCCTCGTGCCAGATCCAGGTCTCCGGATATTTTGTATAATCGCTGTGCGTTATGTGATGAAAGGAATGGACAATCTCGTTATTAACTATCAAATCATAGTGACCGGATGCCAGCGAATCGATGATCACGTTGCCATTGGCATCCGAGGTTCCGGATTTAACGATCGTGGAAGTGCCGGCTATAACAATTTTATAGGCCGTATTCGGCAGGATATATTCCTGGCTCGAATCTGGTGGAAGGATATGTATTACATCTCTGAAATCTGGCATTATTTTGCCTCCACAACTGTTGACCTGCAATGAAAATGCAGGGGCGGCATTGCAATGTTTTTGGCGTTTATCTGTTCAGTGGTCAGACCCTGAATCTCTTCGACCTTGGGCCAGGGCATAATCTGCTTCACATCCTCAGGATTTGAAACGGCGAGCAGTCTATCTCTCTGATCTGCGGCGACTGAAACCGGGAATATTCTCCCATTCATTTCACGACAAACAGCAGAGGTTCTTTCATCCATAACCGCATGGAATTTAAGATATTGTACGCCGACATCCTGCCATCCCTGAACCATGCCGAAGTTCCTCGATCTATTCATGCCGTTGGCGGCAACGCCCCGCCAGTAGACATCCGGTTTGGCAGAAAGACCGGGATAGGCATCAAAGAAGTCTTTCAGCTCTTTGCCGACGTCTGCGCGGCCAAGGCCCAGCTGCAGGCCGTCCTCGACTATTCCGGCAATCAGATCCGAGACATTGCGCTTATAATAATTGCCGATCCAGAACATGTCGAATTCCTGCAACCAGGCTATCGCGGACTGATCAGCGATATGAAGATTGAAGGCTATCTGTTTTGGTGTCAGGATATCGGATTTGCCGAGTGAGTAGGACTTTGATATCAAATCTTCAATATCTCCAACCACCGCCGTCGCAAAACCAGCTCCCAGTCTGGAATCCAGTATGGCCAGCACCTCCCGCGCGGCATCTTCTGAAATTGCATAGGTGCCGGTCAATATCTCGAGGGCCTCGCTTAGAGCAATGCTGGTGCCGTTGGACCATTCCTCCAGAAGCTTCAAGACCATCTGATCTTCATAGGGAAATGAAACTTTCTCTATGCAGCCGCAAAACGACATGCAGTCTTCAGCATAAGTCTTGCAGAGGCTCACTTCGTCATATGTCAAATCAGGAAGCAGCATTTCTCTCCTTATGCACCTTTTCCATAAAATCATGGATGGCTTTTAGGCCAATCTTGACCTGGTTATCATCCACATCTTCCGGATTTTCAGGAAAGATCGGTGTAATCTCGCGCATGATCTGGAATAGCGGTTTACCCATAAATTCCTGTGGCACCTCCGGAACCTCGACATTGGCTGTCTTGGCCCACATGTCGTAAATCATATCGAGAGTGGCCTGCTCTTTGTAAGGCGACATTGCCCGGGCAACCAGAGATTTATCTGTTGTGGAATGGCCCTTGGATTTGAATTTCCAGTATTTGACCTCCATGGCCGGGAATAATCGGTCGTTTATCAGGGCGTCAAATTGCTCTCGCCATGGTTTGAAGACCTGGCCTTCGGCAAATATGATTGATTCCTTGGCAGTGGCCCGGGTATAGTCGGAAGAATCGCCAACAATCAAAGGCGGAAGCCGGAAGCTCATGCGCGCATCCACTTTGGCGTTCTTCTGATAATCCGTGAACAGGGCGTCCTGGACCGTCTCCATGGTCAAAGGCTTTACATCGATCTTGACCGCGTTATGCTGATCTCCGGGCGCCACATTCTTATCCATGAATGGCACTGCCTCCAGGACCATACTGCGGCCTGCATTCTGAGTGCCCTTGATCTGCTTAAATGCATTTTTGATGGTCTGAATGGAATCGGAAGTCAAAGTACCTCCGGATACTGTAATCATGAACTCCGGAACGGCCCTGTTATCGAAATAGAAATAGTTCACTTCTTCCGATTTGCGCAGGCCGTATATTTTGATGCGATTGCCATACCAACGCGGCTGGCCGTAGATATCATGAGGACAGAAGATCTTGAGATAGATCAGCTCATTGGCCTCTTCATTTGGATTTGCGGAGGATAGCACCGAGCCGTCTCTGTAGGATATCGGCCGGGGATCCAGAAATTCCTTGAAGAATACTTTCTTGCCATTTACGAGCTGCACATAACGGCGGAAGCGTTTGCGCTTTATCTTGGTCTTATATTCTCCGGTAATCTCATCTATGACATTGATTTCGTACTCAGTATATTCCCGATCGCGCTTGGTCATGAAGAGATAGATCGAAGGCACCCTGACAAGCTCCTCGATCTCGCCAATGCGATTGCGCACGATCTCAACCCCGGTTCTGCCGGTAGTCTCGCGGTCGATTCTAAGCTCATAGCGAAGCTCTGTAAACGACTGATCCGGATTGATATGCCTGAAGAATTCTATCAGCCTGGCATATTCCTCATCCCGGGCAGTCAATTCTTGTTCTGTCAGCTCTTCATCCTTATGCCGGGCCTCGAGCTCATAACCGAGACAGTCGATATTGACTGCCATGGCATCCGTCAGGCTGCCCAAAATTCCCGAATATTCCAACAGGCGCGAAAGCTCGAGGGCGTTGGTTCTCGGCGCAATGATTTCCAGGCCGCCTACGCGCGAATCCTCGGCCAGCATTACATTGCTGACATTGGTCTTATCGAAGTTGCCATAGCTCGTCTTGCCGAAAGTATAGGCTCTCGCTTCGATCAGCTGCTGGCCATCACCTAAGTTGATCTGTTTTTCCACCGTACCCGGCATCAATTCCTGCCTGTCGTCTTTTGATAGTTAATCCATGAATCAAGGTGCTCCACGGCGCCGTCATTTATCCAGAAGGCCATCAGGATATCGTCATGCTCGCCTCCGGGGAATCTGTGGAGCTCATCTATGATTATGTCAGTGATGATTCTGTCATTCTCGGTCTTATAAGGCAGTAAAATCCTGCGGTTCTCGAACTTAACGCCCAGCTTCGGCACGCCCTTGAACTTGTTATTCTTGTTCTTGCCGGTATGGTGCTTGACTATGGGAACGCCGGTTTCATTAGTCAGCCGCCAGATATCCTGGGCGCCGAAAGCATTCTCTTCGTAATAATGAAATTCCGGCTTGAATATCCTGTCAAGCCTTTCTACGACCTCAAGCTTCTGTTTTGGAGTCAGGCCGCGTTCTCTGAATAGATGTATGACCTCAATATGCCCGTTGGGAAGAACACCGGCTGTGATTGATACAAAATATGAGGAATCGCTGGCTTCCGCCGTTTCCTTATCAGTTACAATTGCCGGATCGGTTCCGCGCACTATTCCGACATAGCGGCTTGAGGGCGTATAGCTTCCGACAACATTTACGGCGCCTTTTGACAGATCTACCCGTATTGGTGCGTACGAAATATCTTCATTTCTGCAGGCCTCCAGCCATTCCAGTTTGATAAGTGCGGTCTCATCTGAAGTGACTATATTTTGATAGACCAGATTGAAGTTTCGTGTACCGTGGCTATAGCGCTTCTGGAGGAGGTATTCCATGGGCCGGTTGATCGGATCGAGGCATTTGCCGCGGTTGCCGCGGATTATAACCTTGGCCTTAATCCACAGGCCGTCTTCATCCAGCTCGGGTGTATCCAATGTGACGAATTCATAATCTTCCGGCTCTTCGATTATGGCCTTATCTATGCGAATATCCCAATGAGCCTGCTTCAGGAAGTGTCCGTAGAGATCGGCATAATCATATCGCGTACCGATAAATATGACCGATCCGCCTTTGTCCAGGCGCTCTTCGATCGTGGTGTTGTATTTTCTGAGGATTTTCTTGCGCTCGGTTTCGGAATTGGCGTTATCCTCGGTCACAACGTCGTCCAAAACGATTAGATCATAGCGGCCGCCAGTAATGTTGCCGCCGATTCCTGCCGCCTTGACGGTGGGATCAGGCAGGTTCTGATCGCGTGCCACCTGAATTTTGGTCTTGGTCCAGTTTCTGACCTCAGTCTCGCCCGCGGCCGGTACATAGAAATGCCCGAAATCCTCGATTATTCTGCCATTGTTGCGGAGTTCATTTGAAATAACCTGGAGGTTTTCTTTGGCCTTATCCTCCGTGCCGGATAATAGAAGGATTCGAATATTGCGGTTGTAAAGCACCTTCTTTAAGACAAAAATCCGGGCAACAGCGAAGGTCTTTCCGTGGGCCACCGGGGCCAAAACTCCGGCATTTGGTTTGCGATCGAGAAATTCCAGCCATTCTATCTGGTAGTCTCTGAGTTCGACATGAAGGTAATATTTGGCGAAATACTTCCAGCTGTGATCTGCCAGCCAGCGCCGGCCCTCGGGGGTTTCGGTCAGAACCTTCTGAAGTTGTTCGATATCAGCATCGGATAATGTATTTTTAGCCTTAGCCATTTCATGCTTTATCCGCAAGTCTATCGGCGATTGCGTCTCCAAGAGCCTTGGCGTTGAAATCGCCGAGTTTGTCGGTAAGTGTGGACAGGAATTTGCGGAGATCCTCGTTATCGGCAGACTGAGCAGGAGCAGAAGAGTTATCAGGACGGGAGTCAGCTTCGCCTTCCAGGAATTTGATAAGGCGCTCGAGCATGGATAATGACTTGATGCCGAGAGGGAGCTCCGGGGCTTTCCCCTGCTCTTTTTGTTTTTTGAGTTCTTTAAGCCAGGAATTAAGGCCCGCGACAACGATAGCCTTATATCCCTCAACGCGTTTGGCCAGATCGTTGCTGATTTTTTGATCGACTTTTGCATTAGCTTTGGCCTTGATTTCGGAGAGGCGTTTTTCCCATTTATTAATCCGTTTGTAGCGGGCAACGGTTTTGTGATGAACCGCGCACTTCCGTGATACTTCCCGGATACTTTGTTGCTCACACCAGACCTGAAACATCCGTTCCTGTTTGGCAGGAGGAATCTTAACATAGCCCCTATTGCTCGGGCGTTTCTTCTTTTTGCCTTTCTTCTTTCCAGCCACACAGTTACAGCCTCACATCCTGTCTTGTATTTTGGAGCGCAGGGGTCGGAGTCGAACCGCCTTCTCCCGGCTGGAAGCCGGGCGCATCAGCACTAATGCTTCCTGCGCGTGATTTCTTTGGATATGGCTTATCAGATAATTGCGACAATTTGTCTCGCATTTCTTTATCAAGTGGCATCAGGTATTTGTATTTACCGGTGCCTACTACAACTCTTGCTTTAGGATCGATGTGCTTTCTGAGCCAGGCAATGCCGCATTTGCCGTACCGGCTCCCGATTGTCCTGCGGTGCTTCAGCTGGCCGAAAAGCATAATGCCGCGTTCAAACGCATGCTCTCCGACATATTTCCAGTTTCCGGCCTGATATATAGCTCCGATATGGCCCTCATTGGAATCTGCATATGAGACGACCAGGCGGGTTCCTGGGCAATGTTTCTTGAGCATCTTCAGACTAATGGAAATGATCTTCGTTACCGGGGATTTATGTTTATCCAGGGCCACGCGTACAAGCTCACATACTTCTGTCATTTTGAGCCCGTAGGGTCTGCCGATATATTGACATGCGCCGAGGTTGAAGATCACGGCGCCGATAAATCTGCCATTTTCCCACACGCCGATCTTGACCGTTTTGCAGGATGGCATGGTTCTTGAATAATGCCAGTGCTTGACCGCGTATTCAGCCGCTTTATAACTGCACCAGTCTAATTTCAGATCTACTTTCTGCATGGCGTAAACTCATGTCCACAATTCGGGCAGACAATCGGCTCCTTTTCATCAAGTCTGTCCTGTTCATCTTCTGAAGCAGGCTTAAATATCTCTGGCTCTGGAATTGTGACTTCCAGAAGGTCCAGGCCTACGATTTCCGCCAATTCTCCAACTTCGACATTCAATGCCTGAAGAATAGGCCGAGCTTCCGGCGTAAATTCTCCGGCTATCTGGGGATTGTTCAGTGTAAAGAAAATCGCATCTTCGGTCTTCTGATCTACATCGATGATCTTGACCGGCGCCGTCTTTCGTCCTTCCTCAAGTAGAATATCACAGCGTTGGTGGCCGCTTACGATGTGATTGGTGCGTTTGTTGACGATAATGTCATCCAAAAGGCCAAACTTCTTGAGACTGCCCTTCAAAGCAGCTTTCGCCTCATCTGAGATGAAGCGGGTTTCGGCCTGTTGTGGATGCGGTTTTAATTTCTTCAAAGACATTCTTTTAATCTCGTATTGGGATTTCATCGAAGTGCCCTCTCCGGCGGGACCTCTTCCGGTAAAGTGAGAATCAATCTCTGTCGATCTCTTTACCGGGAGTAGCAGGTTCGCCTGTGGCCGCGCTCCAACGCGGTCGGTTGGAGAGATGCACCTCTCCGACTTACTCCCTGATTATTTATCTATTTCGAGTTCATAAACTCTGAAAAAGCTGTACCAGCCCTCATATACGAAGCCCTGTTTGGTCTTCAATCCGTTGACATAGATTGTCATGCGCTCGCCTTCATACATTCCGTCTTTGCCGGGGCGGTAGGAATCGTCGCCGTAAAAGGGTGCAAACCACATCTTCCCTTCTTTCTGGACGACATATAATCCGCAGCATAATCCGGAAGGATCGCGCATGCTTATTAGGTCAAGGGGCTTCAATGGGCGTGTACTATCGCCGTAATCAACTGTGATATCGGCGCCATAAATAAAATTGCACCAGCGATTTTTCCAGAATAACTGGTCTTCGACAGATGATATCCATTCGAATTCCTGTTTGATGGTGTCAGGGCCTTCAAATATCTCTCTTGCCAGGTCATAAGCAGAATCACCGGCAATTTGATATTGCCAGTCGTAGCTCACAATGAGAGAGTCACCATTAACGACTTCCCATTTGTAGCCTTCAGCGCATTTAGTGACTTTGCCGAAAATGTAGGTTGTGTCGAATTTGTCGGAGATTTCGGTCTTGAGATATACGTCTTTGGCGGAGATTGGTGTCAGGCTCAGAAGTATTGCTATCGCCAGTATCAGAGTCATTGCCTTCTTCATACATTCCCTCCGGGGTTAACGACCAAGTGCGGGTGGCTAATCCCGCACCGGTCTCTTTTCCCTGCAAAAACAAAAAGTGAGGTGATTCACTTTGTCTGAAGGCAAAATGATTAAATGTTGAGAGGGTTACAATGGGTTTTGTCCATCTTTGGGGGAAATTTTGTCCATCTTTGGGGGAAATAATACTATTAATTCATTGAACGATACTATCTTCTGCCATAGACAATATTTTCAATGGATTTTGGGGATAAATCGTATTCTCCGGCCAATTTTTCTATAACTGACGCCGCCTGCCTTTTACCCTTCTCTTTGAGGCGATAATATTTCTGCCGGATTTCTTGATTTCTTTTCTGCACATATGGATTAGGCTTCCCTGCCATACACAGACCTCTTATCTTAGAATGCTCTCCACTGTGAATATATTATGTTCTTCATTATCCATCAATGATTTCTGTCTCTGCCGGACTCTACCGGTACAATGCAATCGCCTTTGAATTTCGCCCCCGGAATTTGTTTCGCAGGCTTGGGCTTCGGTATCTGAAGGGCCTTGATTGTGTCTTCTATGGTCTCGGCTTCGACCTCACGTATGCGCCTTTCTATCTCTTCCTTTTTGAACTTCAGGACTGTAATCCATTTCTCCTTGGCCTCCGAGTAGGTCATTGTTCCGAAATCTCGGTCATAATAAATGCCTGCCGAATTCACGTACCAGCGTCTTTCATCCTGCAAATTCGCCATCTATACCTCCTCCACTCTTATCAGCGCCCCCGGTTTCTGCCCGGGCTGAACGTACGCTTTGAATGATCCACCATCAGCAACTATAAAGCGATCGTCCGTCCAGAGGACCTTGTTTAAAGCATCCTCGGTTCCTTTGATCAGGTTATTTAGATCACCCTCGGTTGGCACACAAGGAAATCTCCATTTCGGTTTCTTGGGCCGCGGTAAATAAAACATGAATGCAACCCTGAGGAATACCCCGGCCGGGATCGGTCTCTTCTTCCAGTGCCGTTTCGCGTAATCCCGGCAAAACTCCTTCCAGGCCGCGGCGCCGGCATGATAATTTGATACAAAACCATGACCGAAGTTTCGAGGCCTTTGTTGCGGCCGCGGCCAGCCCTCGATTTTGAACGTCAGGAGCTCCATTAGGCCTTATACTTCTTCACGGTTTCGAGGATGATCTCATCCGGATGACAGGCCAGCTCCGAAAAGGCGCATTTGATCACCTCCTTCACCTGGGCGATATCCAGGTTCTTTGCCCCGCCTTCATTTAAGGTCACCTTCTTTGCAAATTCATTTAAATCGATTGCCATCTTCAGGTCCTTTCTCAGAGCGGCCGGGGTCTGGCCGACCGCTCTTTTTTTGACATCGTCATTTGATAGTGATCTTTGTTAACACTCACACCTGTCGGTGCTAATAAAACGAAAGTGGATTACTTCTTACGCGAGGTACTATTCCATCGCATCACCTCCTTCGGGTTCGATCTCAACGTTTGTGAGTACGCAGGAATATCTGGCCAGAATATTAAGCTGCTCTTTGGTCAATTCGGTTTGACCAGGCAGAACAGGCTTTCCTTCATGCTCGAGTATCCTTATCCAGCCTTCACGGACTGGCATTAGAATCATCGTCTTTGGTGATGCAGAAGCCAGATCGATACCGGTTATCGGGCTATAGCATTCACAATTGAGTGTCTCCAGCCACTCCCTCTGGAAATATTTCAGCTTGATTCCAAAGAAGTCCTCAAGAAACATTGGCAGACCATCAGGCCCTTGGTAATTCCTTGTTGCCAACTGCATTTCCTGTCTGTGTTCCGGCGTAAATTCGTATTTCCCAGGATTATCCGGCATTGTTTTCTCCTCTCATGCTTTTCCCGCCGACGACAAACGCATCGAACATCCAGTCTCGATCGCGAAAGAGATCCACAACCCGGCCCCAGACTGGATGCTTCTGAATCTTGGGCTCTCTTAAATCCATATTGGTTGTGATAAAAGTCGGCAGGCGGTTGTCATAACGATAAGACAGAATATCCTCAAAGCGGTTATTGGCGTATTCTACTTCATATGTCCGGCCGAAGTCATCAATAATCAGGTAGTGCTTTTTCTCGATTTCCTCCACCAGCTCTCTCTTACTCGGATCCATAATCAGGGTATAGAGGCGGCTGGTGCGGATAGTTCGAATATGCGGGGGCCTAATCCTGCAATTGCTTTTTGTCAAAAGCTGTTCGGCGATATATCGCATCATGGTCGTTTTACCGGTGCCGTAATCTCCGGCCAGGACAAGGCCTTTCCGCCCGGAGTCCAAAAGTTGGGTGACACAGGCATCGAGTTTATCCTTGTGCCTGATCTGCCTGAAATCGCAGGGCAGATATTTTCCGCCGACGCCGATGTTAAGCAAATGGATATTGACGGCACACCGCGGCAACCTGCCCGTATCTTTCAGGTGCTTTATTAACTCCGGCCTCTTTCTAAACTGATGGAACTGGAATACGCATTTTCCGCCGTTCTCAATGGGTAAGGGAAACGCGGCCAGCGGTACGGTCTCTGAGCGTGTCCCGTTGTCGGATGGATAGTAGATTATCGAGCCGGAATCAGACGGCTGACTGACCATCTCTTCCAGCAAAGTCGCCAGTTTTCTGAAATCCAATTGCATCACCTAAAGTCCTCATATCTGTCTGGAGTCTGTCAAATTTCTCTCTCAACTTTTTTCCCGATAAAATATTCGGCGCCCAACAAAATTTATTCTTCCCCCTGGGCTCGTTATCCGCCTGGGAAAAACGAATAATATCCTCAACATCAATCAGTTTGCGCTTGTCCAATCTGACCATCTTATCGATTGCATCTGCTGTGTCCGTCAGCCAGTCCGGAGATCTGACTTTCGGATAAGTTCGATCCGGCTTATTCTCAAATATCAGGTCTGCAAAGATTTTGGTTATCCGCACGACTTCCGGGTGGTATTCCTTCAAGGGCTTCCGTTTCACTTTCCCTTTGCCTTTGGGAGAATTTTTATTAGAGTCGGATGCGTCAGCATTCGACAATATATTCTCTGTATCTGTATTAGTCTCTGTTTCTGTCTCTGTGCTTCGAATGGTATCTGAATAGTCTTCGGATACTATCGGAGCACCATTCGAAGGCCATTCGAATGGTATTTCAAACCCGTAATACTGACAATACTTTACGACGATTTCCGATTTGGGAAGGCCTTTTAGGATGTTTTGGATGCAGGTTCTGTGATTTTGGTTATTCGGATTATAGGTAGGCTCGAATTTGAGCCCGTTCCTGATCCATAAAATGTTGTCCTGATAGTATACCCAATGGTATTCGGATAGTATTCGAATACTATTCTTAACCTCTTCTAATGTCATTCCGGTTTGCTCCGAGAGTGTGACCAGGCATCCGGTATCACAGTAGAAGATATGAGCCATATTGGTTAGCCTGGTCATTTTGAGCATAGTTAGAAGCTGCTTTGCATCCCTCGGAAGATTCCGGAACTGAGAATCATCAAACATGATGCAGTAATTTGATCTGTATGGCCCGCGATCTTGCATATCTCTCCCCTCAAACTCTCTTTGTAAATTTCTCGCTTCCCCTGGCTCCGGCAGCTATAGCCTGATCGAATGCCTTCCGCTTGTATTCCGGCATTTCGGTGAGTTTCACTTCCCCGGGGACCTCGATGCCTTTGTTCTGAAGCTGCCTCTTCAATTTCCGGACAGCCAGGTAGGGCAGGTCGCCGGTTTCATGAAAGCTACCCCTCTCGCCAACAGGCGTGGCCACCGCAACCCATTCCCTGAGTTCCCTCGACTTGAAACATTTGATTTCTTTCACGATTCTTTCCGACATATATCCTCCTATTCAAACATATCCTGCTGATTCGGATCAGCGAACAGCCTGTTCCATTCCTGCCTGATAACAGGTAGATACAGATCCCAGATGGTCCATTCTTTAGAATCATCATCAAAGCCATAATCGCCGTAGGGAACGTTGGCTTTTACGAACTCTATGAACGTCCTGGCTTTTTCCTTATCCCTCCACTCAGAAGTCAGATGCATCTTGAAATACCCTGCTGTCGGTGCAAACAACGGCATATCAAAACCCCACCACGTTAAATGATTTGAACAAAAAACCGGAGAAATCACACTTGGGACACGTCGCAGTCGGCGGATCGGTCTGTAGGATATCCTTGTCTCTATCGAGTTTGGTATCGCATTTAGGACAGGCGTATTTTACTTTCAGGTCATCAAGAATCCATTCCATGAAATCGCTTACACGCTCTGCTTTATTTCCAGTCTTGCCGTAAGCAACCGCCTGGCCATACCAGAAGGGCCTTCTGTCCGATGTGACCTTATCGAAGGCAATGACAATCATGCCCTCACATTTCAGCGCCCTGGCCAGGGCGCTGACATGCTCAATTGTCAAATCTTCAGCAGCCATCACATTTCCTGATCTTGAGTTCTTTTTTGATCTTCACGCTTGCACGGTTGCAGATATCGGAATCAGTCAGACTAAAGCGCCTGGTAACGACATTGAGGATTTCTATATCCGGGAGAACTTTGGCGATTGTTTCGGCTTCCTGCCGCGTGAGCTTAATCCTTAAATGCCCTGACATATCAGCTCTTCTTTCCTTTCTTCTTGGATTTCTTCTTGGCCCTCTTTTTCCTGCCCTTATCTTGACAGGCTGAGCACAGAGTATGTGTCTCATCTACCCAATAGCATGGATCCCCCATATCATCAACACATGGCGCTGAATCGGTGCAACCGCATTTCCGGCATATTCCAGGCGTTAAAGATTTTTTCTTCTTAGTCTTATTCTTGCCGGCTGCCTTCTTCTTTCCTGATTTCTTCTTTGTCTTTCCCGGCGGCTCTTCCTCGAGCTTGTCCGGAAAGATTGACTGGTAGGATTTCTTGGTGAATGGCGGCCATGATTTCGGGCGCTTGATGGTTTCGACAGCCGAGACTTTGTAACGCCCGAAATCCAGGCCCAAAAGTTTGTCTGTAAAATCGTTCAGGTCCTTTTCGAATTTATTGACCGGTTCATGCCAGATCTTGACCTGGCTTTCGATAGAAGTAAGATACTCAAGCATTCCATCCCTGCACTGATCAATGACCATTGATCTGAGCTTTTTGGTTTCGCCGTTATTATTTGCAAATGCCTTCCATCTTTCATATCCCAAATAATCCTTGGCGCCAGTACCATAGGAAAGCAAGAATCTCAGCATATTCAATACTTCAAATGGGTCATCGCCTGAGAAGAATTTACAGGACTTAAGCTTGCGGATGTGATCATCCAATTGGCTGATTATCCAGACAAAGCGCCTGATCTCGAGCTTGATTTCCTTTTCCTCCTGGGTCATTGGGCCGATCTTTTTACCGGAATTCTCACCCGCCGTGGCTGGTCTCTCGGGTTTTATCCAGGACAGTTGCCCTGCAGCTCCGCCATCGGCTATAATTACAGGTATAGCGCCCCTAAAATCTTTGGAGGTCTCTTCATAATCAAACCTCGCAAGCACTGGAGCCGGTAAGGTCCTGCCTGGTATTTTCCCTGGATAATAGCCTTCTCGGGATATCAGCTTGAGATTCTTGTGTTCGGCGCTTAGTTCGGTGTATTTTTTCTGAATAAAGGCATCCAGCTTTTTCGTATAGCATCCGGCATCCAGACATTGCTCATCGCGCTTAACAGCTTTTTCGGTCAGATCTTCGTGGAATAATTCAGGCTGCCGGCCGGAACGCTTGGGACAGTTGGTGCAGGCCCCCGCTTCCGGAAGCAGTGTGTCATCATTCAGATCCCAGGGCGCAGACCTCAAGGTCTGATGGTATTCGGACAAAAATTCTCGTATCTGATATTCGGTAATCAGTTCATCAGGGATGTAAGAAACTTCCTGGAATATCTCATCCTGAACATCTTCATTCCACTTGGCCACAAGCTCGAGAGCCGAGACAGTAATCAGATCGGCGTTTTCTTTGAGCCAATCCTTCCATTCCTTCGAGAGCTTCAATAACTGCGCTCGCCTGGCCACGAACTGCTGTGTCTTTCCCAGCTCCGCGGCAGCTTCCTCATAATTCAGGCCGCGATCGAGTAAGATCTGAATCGCCTGGGCCTCCTCGAAAGGTTCGAGGTTTTTGCGCTGCAGGTTCTCGGTTACGCGTATGGCCTGTGCCTTCATATCATCAGCCTCGACAACCTCGGCCCTGATCTTGGCCTCTCCGAGAGATTTGATTGCCGCGAGGCGCCGATTGCCGGCAATCAGGTCATATTTGGTCTTACCCTTTTTGCGGACAATGATGGGATTTAGAAGGCCGACCGCCTTGATGTTCTTGGCCAACTCCTCGACGGAAGCCTTGGTCACCTTCCGGGCATTGTCCTTTCCGATACTGATGCTCTTAACATCGATTAACTGTGTACTCATATATCCTCCATTTATAAATCAATATTCCTCCTTTATGATTTCCATTGCCCGGTCGTAACCGTACTCGATCCCCGCATTGATCTGCTTTCTGTCAAAACTGAGGGTGTCGATTACTTCATGCTCCGGAGCTATAACTGTGAACTTGATCTTGCGATATTTTTCACCCACGCAGTTGGAATCTACCATCTGATTGATAAAATTCATGTAGGACAGATCTTCGTTGTAGATCTCATTGAGCGCCATGGAGAGCGACCGGGTCCCGATATCCAGTATATTGCCCTTGTATTCCCAGCTCTCGATATCAAGCGGGCTGCATTCAATCAGAATGATGTAATCAGCTCCGGCATCGAGGCCCTCTTTTAGCGGCGTCATATTTCGAACACCGCCATCAAGATAATGCCTGCCGGCAATCTCAACAGGCGCCGCATATCCAGGCATACAGCAGCTGGCATATATGAAGTCATGGGGATGCGCATTTACACCGCGGCCATCAGGAGTCTCGACAGTACCATTGCTGATTGCGATCGTGTAATACTTTCCGTCCTCAAGGCAGACTACGCCGGAACGGGCGGGGATTTTGAATTTTGATATGTCAGCATATTCACCTATAAGTCTGCGTAGCGGAGAGAAGTCGTATATGCTTGTAATATCGAATGTGGCCAGGCCGAGCTTTGACCAGAGATACTTCCAACCGATGTCGGTGAAACTGTGGGCTTCGCGGTAGATGTCTTTTTGGCGAATTGATCCCCAGATTCGCTCCATCATCTCGTAATCCTGCATGGCCACAAATACCATCTGCAGGTTGCCGGTGGATACACCGGAAACGCCGGTTATTTCAAAGCCTTGATCGAGCAAGGCCTGAATGGCTCCAACCTGGAAGCAGCCCTTGGCGCCGCCTCCGGAGAGTACCAGCCAGATCTTCATATCATCTATTTCGAATTCAATCATACCGATTCTCCCAGTCATTTATTTCTGCCAATTCCGCATCCAGTTCCATCTTGACCCATTTTTGTGGATTCTCTAAAGCCTCTATTTCCTCAAATGGGGCAAGTAAGAAGCCAAAGTTGAAATCGAATTTATTGTATTCATGGCCCTCCGGCCAATAGCCAAATCGCTCAGTAATTAGGTCATCGCCAGCTCGCCATAAGGTCACCTTGAATGTATCTTGTTCAGCACTGGCAATCAGCTCCCCAAGATCATAATCATCAGTGTTAATGTTAGCATTCCGGAAAACTCCTTTCCTGGCATCCTTCAGGCCATTCGCTCATGTCGTGGCTGACCCTGCCGTCAATCTCTACCTGCTTGACGAAGCACGGCACTCCGGCCTCTTTGCACTGGTCAACTATTGATTCAATCCATTCGAGCTTACAGGGACGGCGTTTCGGGCCGGATTCACAGCCGACAATTACCCAATCAAGTATTGGGGTTGGATTTTTGCATAGATGATGATCCCAATGTATATACATGTCTTTCCGTGAGTATCCGCAACCTTGACATCTCAAATAATCTTTAACATCAATCTCCCCCAGCATTGGCTCTATGCTGACGAATTTAACAGCAGCCGGAACCTGCAACAGAATCGGAATGCGTTTGTCGGCCTGCTCTTGATTCTCGGCTGTGACACCAAGCCAGATATGATGCAGATATTCCTCTGGAATTTTGCTCCGGGTCTCGAGGTTTGTTCCCGGCATAAACACCGCGCCGTCTCTTTTCAGATGCTCATAATATTCCAGCATTCTCTGCGGCCGTTTGGTTAGCAATATTATAGTTTTCTTTTGATTGCGTACCCATGCAAACTGCCTGAAACATCTATCCAGAATATCAAATGGCACATTCTCGTGAAAAATGTCTCCCATGCTTCCGATGAATATCTTTTTTCCGGCCGGAGCTTTTCGTATTTGTTCAAGTGCCGGTCTATGAAAAGCAACCTGGCCAGTCCAACCACATTCATTAATTACAGTTTGGTACTGTGGCTTTCCCATTGCCTTAAGTCTCTTGGCCATTCGTTCAGCATAACAATTTTGACAACCTGGGCTGACCTTAGTGCAGCCGACAATGGGGTTGATGGTCATGTCAGTCCATTCAATCTTGCTCTTTGCCATAAATTGTCCCTTTCAGCAATACACTCAACTCTGCCGCGATCTTCCTGATTTCATGGTCTGGAAAATTGAGCAAGTTTTCGTATTCTATCGATATGAATTGTGGTTTAATGTTGAGCTTATAACTGCCGTTTCTGTCAGAAACAATCAGGCCGCCCTCAGGATAAATCTTAAATGTGTCCTGAATGCCATTGCAATCCACTTCCTTTTTGAGATTGTATATGTATCTGGTCTGGCAATCCCCGCAATCAAGCTTCTCTTTGTGGAGCCAGCCGCTGGCATCTTCATAAGCCCAAGTCGATGTGACAATGGCTCGATAAGCCAGCTTCGTTAAATAGGTAAAGCTCTTTTGGGTCAAGAATAAATCCTTATCCAAGAAACGGATGTGAAATCTCAGGCCGCTTCCTACATATTTGGGTTTTCCGATAATATTCAATTCCTCACTCACGCCAATTCCTCCGGAAACAATACTTCCTGTTTGGCCCGGACTTCCCGCCCAGGCAGATAGTCTATAACTTCAAATGTGTTATGAAGCCGGCCCATGTAATTATTGAAGGCCCCACCGCCTTCCGCATATCCGAGAGTCCTGGCCAGCTCCTCTCTGCTGATACTGTCCGGGTATATCTGAATCAAATACTCGAGGATCTTCTGGAGTGGAGCTTGCCTAATTATCTTCAGCCAGCCGCGATGCAATTCCTCAACTCCGGCAATCGGCTCGACCATGCCGGCGGCTTCCCTTCCGGAGTCAGTCAGCTCGACTTTGCCGCCCTCCGGATAATCGATGTAACCGCCAGACCGAAGCCTGCCGAGAAGGTTATTGAAAGCCCCGCCTTTCGGACTATACTCTGCCTTGGCCGCGACCATTTCCTTGCTGGGTTTATCTATGCCCAGGGCTTCGAATGATGCTATGGCCTGGAGGACGCGGCGTTGAGGATTGGAGAGTTCAGAATTTACAACTGAAGGTAATTTCTTAATCGGTCTCTCCGTGAAATTCTCAACTGTAGATCTGTCCTGAAGGTCGTTGGCTATTGATTGGCCGCGATCAGACGCTAACCCCTCCATACGATCGAGCAGTTGCCACGGCCTTAGAGACTTTTCCGTAAGCTCCTCGACGTCCTTGCCAATTTTCTGGCTCATTAAATGTATGGCCTGGAGCGTATTCTCAATTTCACCGCCTGCCTTCTTCAATTCATTTTGCAGAATCCGGATTTGCTTTTTCTGAGCCTGAATTATCGGCCCATGATTACATGGCGCCGGGGTATCCTTTTTCAAAAGAGTATTTTCGCGCTTAAGTGCGGACAGTTCTTTCTTCAACTCGACCATATCCTTGGCCCGCTTCTCTGCCTGCTGGGGAATATCCTCAAGTTTCTCAATCAGTTCTCTGATTTTGCCGGTAGCTTCCGGATGAGTTTCGATGTGCTGTGTTCCGATCTTGGGATGGGACGATTCAACATCACCGACCTTAACCAGGACAATATCGTCAACCGGAATATATCCCTGGGAGCCTTCGTGTATCCGGAAGGCAGGGCCATAGCAGTGGAATTCCCCGGGCTGGAGCTTCCGCAGCGCCAGGCTCTCTTCCCTCGAGACAAATCCCAGCTCGTCTACAGCCCGCTTCCGATCGATATCCTGAATAGTCCTGCCGATCATCTTATTGCCAAGTTCCGCCGCGGCATCCTTATTCAGCTTGGCCAGTCGCTGGGTTGCCATGATTGTACATATCCCGCGTTTGCGTCCTCGAGTGGCCAAGTCGATTACTGCCGCTGCGGATTCCGCTTTGCCCTTTTCCGGGCAGATTAAATGCGCTTCGTCCAATACCACCAGAACTGGATGTCGGTATTTGCGCGGCGCACTGATCAGGGCTTCTGAGAATGCTTTAACGTATGCAATCCGCTCATGTTTTTTCAGTTCGTATAGATCAAAGATGCAGGATGCATTGAACTCGAGAAGCTTTTTGGCCAGGAGCTTCACTGATTTCAAATCGGCCGGAATATCCCCACCCTTGCCGGCAATGATGTAATCGAACTTTTCTCTGAGTGTATGGAATTCACCTTCCAGGTCGATTACCAGTTGCTGGATCCTGCCGTGTGACTGCTCGAGGATTCTCCGGATAAGCCAGGACTTCCCGGCGCCGCTCATGGCCTGGATCATGAGACGGGTTTCGGTTAATGTCGCCAGGTCAAGCCCGACCGTTTTATTGTCATGCAGCCCGAGATTTATCATCTTTGCCCTTTGTGATTTGAGTTGGAATTTTCTGATCATGCTGGCCATATCCAAGGATGTGATAGCGGCGAGATTCTCCGCACTTGCCGCAAGATGGGCTGTGCTTGTTAATTCCCAATTGCTGCATTTCCCGGAATGTCCTCGAATCTTTGTGACCGCATTTATAGCAGCCGTAGTGGATTGTGGGATTCTGGGGGTCTGCCTGGGTATCAAATCTTACGCTTCTATATGCGGGATGCATTATCTGACCTCCACTGTCATTAAATCCTACCAGCTCCCCGGAGGGGTGGGTTACAATGCGATGAAAGGGGGCCGCACCATAACTGTCCGGGGAGCCGGATAAATCTGTTTAGCTTGCCATCATGCTGGTCTGAGACTGATTTGAGTTATGCTTCATGATGATCTTGTCCACCTTGTCCAGTCTGGTCTTAAGCTGCTTGTCGGTCAGCTTTTTCTTTTTATCCTCATTCTCTATTTTGGCGATTGCCTTCTTTGCCTCGGATATCCGGTTGACGTCCTCGGAGAATGCCAGGTCATCGAGGCGCTGACGCTCGGAAGATTTTTTGGAGGTATCTTCTTTTGCCGGCTCCGGAGGATGCACAACGCGCTTGATGGCATTCACTCTGGACCTGAATTTGGTGGCCGGGAGCTTTTCCTTGGCGTCCTCTTCCTTCAGATCCTTTATCATCTTCATGGCTTCCTTGTTTTTCTGGGTGGCCTCTTCTTCTTCGAGGTTCGCCAGTTCGATTTCAGCATCCCTGCGGTTAAAGAAGTCCATCTGTGCCTGTCCAAGCTCTTCAATGGTTATTGAGCAGCTTGCTTCGTTGGCCTGGTCGAGCAGGTCATTTACATTGATGCCCCGATTTCTATCGATCCTGAACTCAAAGACAATCCGGCCCACCATCTTCTCGAGATCACCGATCTTCCTCATCCGGAATGTCGGGGGTGACATTGTGCCTTGAATCTTAAACGACATAATTCCTCCATGATTATTTATGACTGTTAATCAAGTCTTACAAACCTCGGTGTCCCATCCGGATAATGCTCCAGATGGTTCTCATCAACATTATCAAAATCAATAGTAGCAATGGCCTTTGCCAGCGCAAGCAGACCCCCATTGCAAATGGTAAATCCCTTCTTAATGTATTTCTGCATTCTCTGCATCGTAGAGAGTGGCTTCGGTAATGAGTTAATTACCAGCTTACGAGCGGCCAAATCTATGAAAAACGTATCGTGATGGATTACTTCAACCGTGTCTACAGCGGCACAACATACAGTGAAATCAAAATTGTCAATCGTTTCCTGGGGGCCCGGGAAATAGATTTTTATAAGCTGGAAATGATGCTTTTTATACCTATAATCTATGGAATTCGTAAAATCCCCGATTAATTCGGCTCCCTCATTATTCCAGACTTTTTCATTGAAATACTCCTTTGCCCTCTCGAGCTCGTATTCGTCAGAAAAATAGATATCTATATCACTGTGGGGATATCCATAAGAAAAAAAGTCTCTCAATGCGCCTCCTGCAATCCAGCAGTTTCTGCCACAACCGGCCTGACCAAGCAACTCGCCGAGAATAAGATTATCAAAATAGCTTACACATCTATCTAATTGCTCCATAATATTCCTCTCAAAATCACTGCGGCCATAATCAGGATCATTAGGATTCCTGTTACAATGACCTCAAGTTCTTGCTTCTGATATCTCTTTTTTGCGCTCATTCCTGCGTTTCTCATAGTCCTGTTGATTGAAATAGTTGACGATCGCGATTGAATCATCGATCGCATTCAGTTCAATGACCTGGTGATTGCGATATTCATTGACTTTTGCCGGCATAAGGTCCTGGCTGAATATCTCTTCCTGGTACCACTGCCGGCGGCGTTTCTTAACCGCCTCCAGGAAGGCGATTACTTCTTCTGGTGATATATGGTTGGTCATGGTATCATCTCTCCGCTCTGCTTTTGCGCCTCAGCCTTGGCTGCTTCAATGCTTTTAGCGATGCCAGAATAGAGTCTGCCCTTGGAATCCCGATAATCCCACTGAACCCTCATTCCCTGAGCAATCGGCGAGTAATATTCCTCATAGGCGAATTGCCCTCTGTCATTAGTAATTGTGCAGCCATTCTTATTAAGATTGGTTTCCGTCATGATGCAGCCTCCTTTTCTGGAATGGCCAGCTTTCTAATATCAGAGTAGCAGACACCTACTTTCTCACGTTCGAATTGCTGGCCGCCTGCGCATGTGGCGATTATGGTTATCCCTTCATCATACATGTCCAGAATTTCTTTGGCTTTTTCAGGCGGCACACCTCTTAACGCACCGCCTATGATATTGCCCTTGTTGTCGCCTAAAGCGAGAGCCGTAAAACATCTACGATTACAAAATTTGCAGTATGGTCCCATCAATACACCTCCTTCAATTCCCCGGCCTCCGTATCCAGGACAATCTTTTGTTCGCACCTGTCGGCCAGCTCTTTCCGATGTGTGACTAATAGCAGTTTCTCCAGGCCTCCCAGCTCCATGCGCTTCTGGAGCATCGCAAATAATGCCGAGGCCCGGAAGTCCCGGAGGGCGCCATCACATTCATCTACCATCGCGAATTTGGGATTGAAGTCTGCCAGCTGTGCGCGGTAGAGCGATATCGCGGCTTGCATGGCTACGATAAACGGGACCTTCTGGCCGCCTGAGAGCAGCTTGATCGGCCGTTCTCCGGATTCATCAATAACTATGATATCGAAGGTCTCGATCTGGCCCTTGCCGTCGGCTTTATCCTTCAGAGTATCGAATTTGATCTGCCATCCCGAACCGAACTCGGAGAGCAGGTCGTTGGCGTATTCGGATATCTGAGGAAGGGCGTTCTCGAGTAATAAAGCCGGAATGCCGTTGCGGCTGAAAGCGGTCTGGAGGATGGAGTAATCAGAATAGTCGCGCTTCTTTCCGGCGAGACCCGCTCCCATTTCCTCAGTCTTTTTCTTCAGCTCATCCAGCTCCTTGAGCTTGGCTTCGGCCGCAGCTTTTTGTTTTTCGGCCTGGAGGATTTGAGCGTCAGCGTTGGCAATATGATCTTTCAGTGATTTAATCTTGATATTGCAGTTCCGAATCTGTTCATCGATTTCGGAATCAATTTCCTCTTTAACAATATCTCGCTTCGTTGTTAGCTCGTCGATCGCCCTGGCAAACTCCGGCATAGCCTTATCGTATTCGGCCTGCTGTTCGGACAGGGTCTTCTCTGCCTCCTCGAGCTGTGGTTTCAATTCAGTTAAGGTCGCTTCGGCAACATCAAGCCTACTCTTTTCAGCGATCCAGTCTTTATTATTGGCCTCGGAAGGAATTCCGGAGAGTTGTTCCAATAAAGAATCGCGCTCGGTTATGAGAGGCTTTTTCTTATTCTCTATTTCAGCAATCCCTTTATCTCTTTGCTCAATAGCGAATATCATGTCGCAATTGTGGTGATCGATAATGCCCTTGGTATCCGGAATCTTTTCATCGGCCTCGATCGCATTGGCAATCAGAGGACATTCCTGGCATTTCTCGACCGCCCATTGAAGGGCGATGATATCGCCTGGCTTATCCTCGTAGTTATCGAAATTCTGACAGGGCACATCCTTCAGCTTTAGAGCCAAATCTTTCTGTGTTTTAAGCGATTCCTCAGCATGGGCCTTCTCGATTTTGGACTGGTTAAAATCAGTCTGCCATTTCTGCTTAACTGATCTCGCTTCGGTTTCAAGAGCCGTCAGCCGGGTCTCAAGTTCCTCAATCTGTTTGCGAACCTTCTCCGCTCGCTCCTGATTTGCGGCCATCTCCAGAATCTTATCCTTTTGGTCAATCAGCTTCTGATTCTCCGCAATACGGCCTTTAAATGATTTGATCTTGGCTTCATGCTTCGGCTTCCACGATTCGAATTTGGATTTGGTGGTCAGTTGGTTTGAGGAAACCTCCTCAAGACGCTGTTTGATTTCCTCGAGTTGTTTCTTTGAAGATTCCTGAGTGGCCGCCTTTTTCTCGAGCTCCTTTAGTTTGGTATTGGCCTGCTCGAGTTCCCTGTTGTATCTGTCTTTGCTCGCCGTGTATTCAACTATAATCTGGCCATGCCTCCCAAGAGAATCCTCGACCACGTCCCTTTCCATAAGAGTCTTCTCATTCTCTTCGATCTTCGATTCATCGATCTTGATCTCGGACTGAATCTGATTCGCAAATTCCTTGGCCTTATCAGCAATTGCCTGGAATTCATCGAAGCCCAGCATCTGATAGAACATATCTTTGAGCTCGGCATTGGATTTGTCGATAAGCCCGCTTGTGCCCTGCACCTGGTAGGTAGCCTGCTGGAACAATTCCGGGGATCCAAACAGAGCCATGACTATCTTTTTGTAAGAAGGTTTCTTCCCATCATTCAGGGCCTGCCAGTCCTCGCCATTGCGCTGATAAGCGTAATATTCAGCCCGTTCTCTGACAGCATCGATCTTCAGCAGGAACATGTATTCCTTGCCGTCAATCTCGACTGTCAGCTCGCGGCAGGAATCCTCCAGCCGGAAATGATTCGCCAGCTTGGCGTTCCAGCCGTTGACGCCGTCGTAATAGAATGACCACGGATACGGATGCAGGTTATCAAGAGTGGTGGTTTTTCCGGCACCGTTGTCACCATCGAACAGAATCATATCGCCGTTAAAATTATCGAAGTTGATCTTTATTTCGTCCGTCCACTGGATGCCCTTGGAGCCGCGCAGTCTCAGGGATTTCAAGCGGATAGTTCCCCGGGCCTGCGTTTCGGCCTTCTCATCCAACAGAACTGAGGTCTCGATCTCGTTCAGTTTTTCGATTATAGGATTGGTCAGCTCGGTATCGGTAGTCTCAGCCCATGCTTTCAAACGATCTTCATTTGATGTTGATTCCGATATGGCCTCGCACCTCTGTCTGGTTTGGGGCTTTATGATCTTCTCAAATTTGACGGAGTTGGGAGTAAGCTCATTCCACTCAAGCCACTTCTCGATGTGATCCTCATTGACCATGTCCTTGGCTTCAGGAGGAATATGCAGTCTGATTCTCGTATCGGCCTGGTTGCAGGCATTAGGATCGAAGTCGGGAACGCCAACAGGTTCTCCGGTTTCCTTGTCGATAAAACGGAAGGGCTGATTGTCACTATCTTCCGGATAATATATCAGGTCGACATCGACCATGGCCGGAAACGGCGTCGGAATCCGCTCCAGCTCCAAAATCTCATTGGCATTGACCTCGGCATAAAGAATTGAATGCTGATCCTTCTCCCCCCAATTGTGCGGGAACGGGCTTCCGGAATAGATGATATTCTCGCCGATCTGCTGAGGTTTGTGAATATGACCGAGGCAGTTTATCACTGCCCCGGCTTCCTCGATGTCGGCGGAAGATATAATGATATCACCGCCTGTCATAATTTGACCGGTTGGGGTCTCGGAGCCATATACCGTAAAGTGCCCGAGGAGGATCGGTATTATCCCGGCATCCTTGGCTTTCATCTTTTCGAATTCAGCCCTAAATCCCATCAAAAGGCTCCGGACCAAACCGGCCGCTTCTACGTCTGCCTGATCGGGAGGTAAATCTATGCCGCGCTCTTTAGCCCAACTCATGATTCCGGATTTGGTCAGGCCCGGAACCGGAAACATTACAAGAGATTTATTCTCGCTTGCCTTCGATCCGAAATACATCTGGAATGGATTGGGTCTATCGAGAACGAAAATATTGTGGTATGAAGTATGTACGGATTTGAAAATGTCTAATGAGCCCGGCCTGTCATGTGAAGGCGTGCCCGGAATCATATAAACATCATGAAAATTACTGAGCCTCTGGATATGCTTTATTACTGCATAAAGCGGGCTGGCCTCGTTGACGGCCACCTCGCCATCCCAGATATCGCCCGGAATAACAATAATATCCGGTTCCTTATCCAGGGCCACTTGGTAAAGATGTTCAAAGAACTTCTCTACCTTATCGATATTATCCTTCCTGGCATGGATATCTGCTGTATGTAATAGCTTTAATTTATGCATGTTTGGCCTCCTCGTTTCTGAGGTGCTGGAGGAAACCATTGAGGTTGGGCTCGCTCATTTCATCGAGCGGCTGGGGCGGCTTTTTGTCGAGCTTCTGGCAGAGGGTCACGATATCAGCCTTGATTTCTTGAAGGCCTGCGCTGCCCCTTGATTTTGATGTCCTGGGCTTTTCGGTGTTAGTTTTCGCAGTAGGCTTTGGTCTGGCCGGTGGCTCATCCTCAATAGTATAGTCGGCCTCAACCGCGCCTCCATTGTCCTGTCCTCCATAAAGCAGCATTCTGGGCTGAACCGCTGCCTGAAGCAATAGCTGTTGCACCCTGGGATCGTTATAATCCATATCCAGCTGAAGGGAGATACCCACAAATAGTTTGCCGTGGATTTCATCCGGATGGTAAGAGGCCTGGATGTTGAATTCTTTTCTGACTGCCCGGGCCTGAGCTCCGGTTACAGCCTGCTCAACTCCATGCGTCATTTTGGTCTGAATATTGCCCTCGGTCATTTTTGTATTCTGTTTTAATACCGTGAAGTCGATAGTTTTTGAGTCGCTTATGAACTTTCTACTTCCGGTATAATCTGCGTACTGACCAACCGCTTTAGCGTATACAGAGAGCAGCTCATTATTCTTGCCCCTCTCCCTGCTGAAATCCGGCGGAAACCAGGACACGCCGTTTATCTGGCCGATCTCAATTACGGTCACAGATTTTAGCGATACCCGTCCGGTCGCCTTGGGAGTTGGATAAACATCTTTGTTTCCAGCTTTTTTTTCATAATCGCCTACAAGCCTCGCGTTTACCTTGCGAAAGCCTATCTTGAGCTTATGTCCGGCTGGAATTTCATTGATGATCTTATTTGACACGGCAAGGATATACTTATCCTTGGGAAACCATTTATCGAGATTGATAACTTCGCCTGGCTCAAGATCATCCGGCTTGATTGCCGATGGAATTTGGTCTGGAACTTTTTTACTTGACATCGCAGTTCACCTCACTTAATATTGATTAGTTATTTCCTAATTCGCCTGGCTGACTTGCTCGGCTGGGCGGTTTTTTATTTCCACATCTTTCTTCTTGTCCTGGTACGGGGGTATCTTCAAGACAGGGATTTCGCCTTTTAGAATCAGATTGCTTATCATCGCGATAAGCTCATCATTCTGATTTCGGAGCCTGGTGGTCTCCGACCTCAGTCTGAACAAATCGACCGAATACTCTTCCCAGCAGGCCGAGCGGCCTCTCTTGTACCAGGTCTTTTTTGCATGACTCCAGATCCCGATCGCGTAAAAAGCCAAAGCAGTCAGGCCGATCATTATATGAAGCCAGTATTTACTTAAGAATTCCATGTCACTCCTTTCATAAATCTTGAGGCCCCACCGGCGCGCCTGCTGATCAGACAGGCGTGGTGCACCTGGGGCCTCATTCTTATCATATAGGGTTTCTTCTTATTGATTAATCTCATATTGAAGAGGCCCCGGTACAGCCAATTCCGGATTATCAGGTAGATTTCAAACATCCGGCCGAGGCCTCTCTTCACAGCTAAGGGGGCTATTACGCCTCCAGGATTATCAAAATTAACCGGCCCGCCTCGCCGAGTGTCTGACGGGCCGGAGGGAACCACACACATACCCGGCTTTGAGAGGTGCGTTAGTCGATCTATCTTGAGAGGAGGTTTGATAGATATCTCGGTCGTGCTCTTCAATTTATCTTTCTCCTGTGAATTGGATCCTCGGGCACAAAACCTTTTTCTATGAAAGACTGGAGATCCTTTTCCCTCCACCTGACCGGCCCTCCCTTACCGGAAAGCCGTATCACCGGCAGTCTGCCGATCGAGGTCCATTTGCGAAGCGTATTCATCTTGATGCCGAGTATTTCGCAAACTTCATTTGCAGTTAAAAGCCTATCCATGATTAATTATCCTTGACAAAAATGGAGCGCGGACTATTTTAAGGCAGAGTCCAGGGACGGATCCCCTGGACTCTTTTTTTGTGTTCAACATCCCCGCTATTAAACAGCCACCTAAAAGAATCAACATTAAGCTTATGGTATTTTTGCTATGTATTCTCATCTTGATCATGTTCTAAGTTCAGGGTTTTTCCGGTCTTTGCAATTACATGAGTCTGACGTAATTTTGGAATCGGGATTGTCGGGTGTCATGTCTTTGTCCTGCATTGGACTAATTACCAAATTGCCGTCATCACTAACGGTCATGATTATTTTATCACCTTCATCGAGCATTAACTCATCAAGCCACCATCTTGGCACCAAAGCCGGAGTTACCTGCGTTCGATTCTTGACTTCGATTTCTTTTCTGAAGTGTTTAAGCATTGGAAATTCCCATATTATAATTAATTCAAATTATCTTAATCATACCCGATTATATATTATACTTAATACATTGTCAAGATGTTTTCATAATAATTTAATTATATTTCATATATTATTTGATTTCAATCAGTTAATAAGCTTTGTATGGCATTAAACATGCGAAAATCTGAGGAAAGAATCCGTTTTTTAGCTGAATTCCAAAAAAGAATTCAGGCGCTATATGATAAAGGCAAATTCAGATCATATGCCCATGCGGCTGATATTGCTCAGGAAAAGGGATTCAATCTAAAAACAGATGCTGTATCTAAGTATCTGAGCGGAACAGAACCCGGTGCATACGGTGTAGCCGCACTGGCAGCCCTATTCGAGGTATCCGCAGACTACCTCTTAACCGGCAAAGAGCGAAAAACCGAAGATAATGAAATAAAAAAAATATTGAAACAACTGGACACAATGCGTGGCGAGGCGTATAATCTAACAGATCCCCGCTTAGAAGAGTACGCCAAAAGATTCGCGGCCCTGCCGGAAGGCCTCCGAAAGGCTGCCGAGCAACTATTGAAAGCGATGGAGGATACCGCTAAGCAAAAAGATACTGACTAAGAATTAATCACTGCTCCTACCAGTAGAAACCACAACTAAGGGGATTTTCATGTCGGTAATTACACGCCGCGCTCACGCGCACAACCAGCCAGACTGTGTATTAGGGTATGTTTTGTCGCTGGCCACATGCCACGACCGTTTAAAAAAAGTCTAAAAACGAGAGTCATTTTGTAAGGAAATGATTAGTCATATGGGAGATTTTTATGGATGAAACGGAGGTCTCGCCTGAAATGGATTTTTCTTGATAGTTGTCTGCGGGGTGGCAGAGCATGTTCTAACAATAAGAAGGGGATTTGAATAGGAGGATTAAATGGAATCACATAGATTCCACGGCAAGAATGGCACATTGCTGTTAACAGAAAATGGCGCCACTGTCATTAAAAAGGAATTCGAGGAAAGCCTTGCCTACAATAAAATCAAAGCAATCGAGATAAATCGCGCCGGCCTTCTAAGTGAGGGCTTTATCTGCTTGATCCCATGGGATGGAATCGAGTATGAAGAATATACGATTTATTTCGACAGGCGCGACAACCCAACATTCGATCAAGCCAAATCTATGATAGAGATAAATATGGGAGATGCTGAAGCGGTAAAAAATATTCGAAGTCCCGGATTGGCAAGACCGGAGAAAACAGAGATAAAAAGTAACGGATGGATTGTTGGATTCATAGGATTTATTCTGTTGATGATAGTGATCTGCAATCTCCCGTCCGATTCCAAAAAAACCGATGCTCCAAGCTATTCGCGAATTCAACAGAGTAGTACAAGCAAGGCGGTTCAATCTAAACCGGCAAAGGCTCCTCCGTATAGCATATTTGACACATATGACACAAGCCACGGTGCCGCCGCCAGAATCACATTGTATATCAGGGCGGGCGGGATTTATAATAAAGAGCAGGTGTTTTCAATAATACGAGAAGTTACGGATAAATATATCCGCAAGCACTATGATATCATCTGGCTCGAAATCGCGCCCCCGGATGCAAAATCTTCAGATTGGTTGCGAGGCCTATCCCCTGTTGCATGCAAAACAAAATGGATATCTCCGAATCTGGATCCTGAATGGCATACGACCGGGGATGGTTTCAGAGCCGAAGAAACAAGGGGCGGCATTGGAATAATTTGGAATGAAGAATATTTAAAATGACCTTCAGGTCATAATCATACGGGAATAATATGCTAAAATTCATAGGACTCGAGAGCAGCCTGGTATTCGAGGTGATAACAGACATGGTCCATTTCCGTGAGCAGTTCGCCAGCTTCTTTATCCGGAAGGAAGGCAAAGACGCCAAGGAGCTGAAGGACAAGCTCCTGATGGTAATGATGTTCAGGATGATGTCGGACGGTGTGAAGGAATACAAGCATGATCCGGATCCGCTGTCACTCGAAAAGTCATATGGAATCACTCCGGCTGAAATCCGGAATCTGTGGTTCGAGTGGGAGGCGGTGAGGTCAATTAAAAGGATTGAATATAAATCCGGATAGGCGAAATGAAGAAATGGGCCGGTAGTGCACAGAAAAACATATTCCCCATATTAGCTAATCGGGAGGGATAATATGACCGAGGAATCTAAGGCAAACGTGCCAAAAATTAACCCGGAATTGACATATCGTACAATACGAGACGAAATTCTTGATCAAAAGCGTTGTCAATTTCAGCTTCTAAGCCTTGCGGTCACAGTGACTGCTTTAGTTTTAGCTTATGCATCGACAAAACCCTCTGAGCCCTCGATTTATATTGCCCCAGTACTTATGAATGTTGTGGCAATTATAATAATTTTCGACAAGGCCGTCTCTTTTCAACGAAAAGTTGGCTACCTACAAATTATGGAAGAGAGCCTTGGTGAGGGTGTTTGGAAGTGGGAGAGCAACCTGGATAACTTTAGAAAGGTAGATCCGAAGAATAGCGATGATGGTAAGAAGTCGAAACATGATGAAACAAAGGAAACTGATCCCCCACGTAAGCAGTCATATATAACCACAGTTGGCACTTTATTAGTGGCTCTGAATTGTATATGTGGTTATTTATTTAGTAGCGAGGTGAATTGGTGGTATCCATCCACAGTGTATACAGTCCAATGGGTTAATACCGCCATAATAGCTGTTCTATTAATCTATGGCATTGGGACTTTTATGAGAAAAAGACACCATCTCATTAAGGGGCAACATTCGGGTCCTCAAATACGAAAAATATGGGAGAGCGTCCTTGAAAAAAGTAGCTTCTGTGAGTAGATAAAAAGATGGTGAACTTTTCTCTGCTCCCCCGAGCAGTGTCCTGGAGAACAATAAGGATGGGTAAGCTTTAGGAGGAACGAAAATACATGAAATGATTATAAACATAAGGGGCGCCAATTATAACCATGGAGGGAGTTTGAAATGGGGAGTTTTCAAGTGTACGTTGTGAAGGAAGGAACTAATCCTGTTGTTGGAGTGCCAGTGCGGCTGGAATTCCGAGGGCATAAACCCGGTATGAGCGCTGAAAAGCGAACGGATATAAATGGCTCCGTGCAGTTTAATTATTACGAGGAGAGTGAAGTTGAGATCTTCATCGCGGGCCGCGATTGCGGGGCTTACAAGTACAAAAACGGAGAAAGCATTACAATAAAAACATAGAAAAAATCTCTGCCCTTCTATGGTAGGGAGACCTGGAGGATAAAAAGGGAGGTCCCAAAAGGGCCTCCCTACTGAAAACAGATAGTATGATGGTAAGCGAATACTTAAATTGAGGTTTCAACTCGTGTAAATTGTTGAAACTTGAAGGGATACTCACCAGCAGTAATATAAGACAATGCGTGGATCGGTCAAGGGAGAATTTAGCAAATATGGATTATGCAATCCATAGAGGAGACGGAAGAAATTTAGAGCAGGTAAGCTTGCGAGAGAGACTTACCCCTCCATGAATTAAGAGAAAGAGAGTACGTCGCTCGAGGCGATTTAAATGCTGATGTCCCTCAAATGTCTATAGGCGATCTACATGGATGTTATCGGCATGTGTTAAATATACTTGAGAATATTTATATGTATACTATAGTTTAAAATGCCAAAAGATAATCTGATGAAAACGATTGAATATAAAGCCAGGGAGGCTGCCAGAACTGAGGGGGGTATGAAAAAAGGAGGCTCTTACAGGCCTCCCTGGATGAAATCATCCGAAGTTCAAGAAGCTCTGGATGGGTGGGAAATATTTTATAAGGAGTGACAATACACTTGAATTATTATAACTTACCTGACTCGTTGGTGGATACGAATGGCCATACAATATTATTCTCATAGCGAAAATTTATGCGGGGATCACAATCCATTGTCTGATCATCTCATTGGCGTGGCCAAGCTCGCCCGAGAATTTGGTACTCCATTAGGAATAGAAAAGGAATCCGAGCTTGCCGGAATTCTGCATGACCTTGGTAAATATGGTGATTTATTTCAGAAACGTTTACGCGGTGAAATTAGAGGTATTGATCACTGGTCTGCCGGAGCCTGGACTGCCATTCAAAGATATAAGCAAAATGGCATAGCCTCTGCCCTGGCAATCCAGGGACACCATATAGGCCTGCAGGAGGTCTCTAAGGATGCCCTGCAAGGAATGGACTTGCAAGCATTATCAGAGCAGCATCCATTAAATCTGAGGCTGTCTGAACAAGATTTGAATAATCTGATTTATCGGCTCAAGGCAGATGGCTTAACACTGCCAAATGATTTAAATCATTCACTATTTGATATTAGCGAGTCGAATAAAACCCCAGCCTCATCGATGCTTGACTTTCGAATGCTGTATTCCATTCTTGTAGATGCTGATTATTTAGATACTGAAGCACATTTCAATGCAGAATCAGCAGGCATAAAAAACTATCGAAAACAAGGACAATCTATCAAATCTCATGAGGCATTTAATATTCTTCTATCATATATTAAAATCCTCGCAAAAAACTCAACTTCAGCTATAAAAATGAATGACTTGCGAGCAAAGCTGCTTGAAGATTGCTTATCAGCCGCTGAACGCCAAACCGGATCATTTAATCTTTCAGCCCCAACAGGCTCAGGAAAAACACTTAGCATGATGGCATTCGCCTTAAAGCATGCTATCAAGAATGATCTAAGAAGGATTATTATTGTCATCCCTTATTTGAGCATTATTGAGCAAACTGCCCGGGTGCTGAAAAACATATTGTCTGACAAATTCGGAAAAGATTACATTATCGAAGATCATAGTCTGGTTGAATCAGGAGCAAGCAGTAATGTTAATTCCGATTCACGGCAAGCAAAACTGTTATCAGAGAATTGGGATGCTCCAGTAATAATCACAACCAGCGTACAATTCTTGGAATCAATCTTCAGCAACCGACCGTTTAGATGTCGCAAGCTCCACAGAATGGCCAAAAGCGTTGTTCTTTTTGATGAAGTTCAGACACTTCCAACCCATGCGATTATTCCAACGCTTGCAACCCTCTCACGCATTTGTGAGAGATATGGTTCTTCTATAGTCTTCTCTACGGCGACTCAGCCCGCTTTTAATCATTTGCATAAACATGTTTCTGTTCTCTGCAACCAAGGTTGGGAACCATCGGAAATTGTAAATGATCATCAGTCCATGTTCAAGAGGGCCAGTCGAGTGAGTGTCTCTTGGCCTAACGAGAATGAAAGAGTACCATGGGAACAGTTGGCTGGGATGCTGACTAAACACTCCCAGGTACTGTGCATTGTCAATTTAAAACGGCATGCCCATACTCTTATTGATGAATTGGCAAAAACCGATAATACAGGGTTGCTGCATTTATCAACAAACATGTGCCCTGCCCATCGCGCGACGGTTTTAGAGCATGCCTCTCAAATGCTTGGAGAAGGCTCCCAATGCAGGCTCATATCCACTCAATGTATTGAAGCCGGAGTAGATATTGATTTCCCGGTCGTTTACAGGGCATTCGGCCCTCTCGATTCTATAGCCCAGGCCGCGGGCAGGTGTAATCGCAATGGCAATAATGATCTGGGGAATGTGACTGTCTTTATCCCCGACGAACCATGGAGTAAATCATATCCAGATGGAGCTTATAAACAGGCAGCAGAAGTAACAGCTTTAATATTGAAAAGATGCGGAACATCGAAAGCTGATATCACAGATACAAATCTTTTCGAAGATTATTTTCGGGAGCTTTATTCTATCAGAAATATTGGAAATGATAAAACGGAATTAACAATAGCAATAAAAAGACTTGATTTTGTGACCACCGCTAAGAAATACTATGTTATTAAGAATCAGGATACTATCAGGATTTTGGTACCATATGATTTGAAGGACTATTCACAATTAAGAGAAGCATTGGATGAGAAGGGTCTTACGAAGGAATGGATAAATTCTGCACAATACCATAGCATTAACATTTTCAGGCCGAAGCCGGATTCAAATGCATGGAATTACCTCGATCCCGCCCCTATAGGGCCAAGAATAAAACATAATAGAGAAAAATCAGATAGCTGGTATGTTTATTTGGATGAGGAACATTACGATGCAATTAAGGGATTGCTGATACCCAAAGACACTGAATACATAATTGCTTAATCATACACATTTAATTAAATCTATGGGAGGAATCATGAAATCAAAGGATCAGGCCTTGGAGGTCTGGGGCGATTTTGCCTGCTTTACAAGGCCGGAGATGAAAGCGGAACGATTCAGCTATCCTGTGATTACGCCTTCTGCGGCTCGCGGCATTTTCGATGCCATTTACTGCAAGCCGGAGCAATTCCGATGGCAAATCACAAAGGTTGAAATCATATCCTTACCAAGCTATATCGCTTTGAGGAGAAATGAGGTTAAGGAGAAGATTAGCACAAAGGCAATTCAGGCTTATATCAAGGGTAAAAAAGACCCTGTGCCAATATTTGCTGACGGTGATATCAGACTAACAGGATCTGATGTCAAGGGCCGTACACAGAGGCAAACCATGGCATTGCGTGATGTGCACTATCATTTACATGCCGAAATTCGTCCCTGGCCGGAGTATGAGGATCGCATTCAGGATTTTGAGGCACAATTCAGGCGGAGGGCATCTAAGGGGAAATGTTTCCAGCAGCCATATTTCGGATGCCGTGAATTTCCCGCATTTTTCCGGCTAATCGAACTCCATGAGGAGCAGTCAAAAACAATTGATCAAGACTTGGGGGATATGGGATGGATGGTATATGATGTTTTTGATCTGGCTAATAAAGGCAAAAGCGACAGCAAACCTTTTATCAGCCTTTTTAAACCATCCATTGAAAACGGTGTATTGCATATTCCATCATACGACTCTGATGAAGTTATCAAACCTAATCAGGGAGGTTACGATGCTGCATCTACTTAAGGATTATGCTGAGAGACACGGCATTGTGGCTGAACCGGGTTTCACGAGAATGGATATTAAATGGGCAATTATCTGCGATGATTCCGGCCAATTTGAAGAGATTATTGAGTTGGGCAATCCGGAAGATAAAAGAAACACAGGTATTACATTTTTAAAAGTCCCAGATATCAGCTTTACCAGCGGTGGGAAAAAGATGAGCAAGCCCCTGTGGGAAACCGCGAAGGTGATCGCTTTTCTTGGCTCCCCAGCTGATGATGAGAGTATTAAACCTAAGCATAAATACTTTATTGACCAGCTAAAATCAGCCTCGGAATACTATAGCCCTCTGACCAACATATCTGAGCAGTTAAGTAATTCAGGTACTGTCGAATGGCTAAGATCGAAAATGGACGATCTTGGAATAAAGCCAACTGATAAGATCACATTTAAAATCGGCCCGGAGTATATAATCGATCTTGAAGATTGCCAGGAATGGTGGAGGAAAATTCATAAATCCTCGAAGAAGAAAAAGGCCAAAAAGAAAAGCGTGGATGAAATGCTCTGCCTTATGACTGCGGAACAGACAAGGCCAGCACTAATCCATAACAAAATAAAGCAACTCGCCAATGTTGGCGGGCAGGCCTCGGGTGATGCCTTGATTAGCTTCAAGCAGGAATCTTTCCAGTCATTTGGACTCCCAAGTTCAGCCAATGCCCCTGTTTCTGAAGAGAATATGACCACTTATACTCAGGCTCTAAATGTGCTCATTAATGAATCCGGCAGAAAGTTGGGAGATACCAAAATTGTCCATTGGTTCAAAAATCGAATCAGGCCTGAGGATGATCCGCTTAGCTGGCTTGTCGAGTCAGAGGAGATTAGCGAGCTAAATGCTCAGCAACGGGCAAAAGAGATGCTTGACAGCATCAGATCCGGAAAAAAACCGGAATTGCATGATAATTTCTACTACGCCTTAACTGTCTCTGGTGCGAGCGGAAGGGTCATGGTCCGTGACTGGATGGAAGGCCAGTTCTCGGATTTAGTCGAGAACATAAACACATGGTTCGATGATCTATCGATTGTCAATCGAAATGGCTCTGGCCTTGCACCTCCGCCGAAATTCATATCCGTTCTCGGGGCATCGGTCAGGGTATTGGATGATTTGCATACACCATTTGTCGCAAAAATGTGGCGGAGGGCTCTTAAGGGTGAGACCTTCCCTGCCTTCGCTCTGGCTGGAGCAGTCAAGAGAATGAAGATTGATATCATCAACGATGAGCCCGCCAACCATGCCCGGGCAGGTCTGTTAAAAGCATATTTTGTTCGAAAAGAAAGATTTTATGGAAAGGATATAACTATGCAACCTTATCTGAACGAGGATCATCCTCATCCCGCATATCATTGCGGCCGATTACTTGCGGTTCTGGCAGCGTTACAGCGCAGAGCCCTGGGAGATGTTGGGTCCGGTATTATTCAGAGGTATTACACATCGGCATCCGCAACCCCCGCCCTTGTGCTTGGTAAACTCACCAGCGTCAGCCAGCATCATCTGAATAAAATTGAATCTGGAGGACTGAAGTACTGGTATGAAGGGAAAATTGCTGACATCTGGAGCAGGATCAAGGACCAGATTCCCGGAACGCTTTCTCTCGAAGAGCAAAGCCTCTTTGCTCTCGGATATTATCAGCAGATTGCCGATCTGCGAACCCGCAAAGTTGAAGCTATTGAAACAAATGAAGAATCAGGGGAGGTAGAAAATGTCTGAACCAATTAAAAATCGTTATGAATTTATGCTGCTTTTTGAGTGTGAAAATGGAAATCCCAATGGCGATCCTGATGCAGGCAACGCGCCACGCATAGATCCGCAGGACTTACATGGGCTTGTCTCAGATGTTGCACTGAAAAGGAGGCTACGCAATTATGTTCAAATTGCAAAGGGCAATAAAATGCCCTATTCCATCTTCATTGAGCACTCCACAAATCTAAACACAAAAATAGTAAGATCACATGAAGAAACAGAAGGCGGTTTAGGAGATGGTTCAAAGGGTGCCAAAAAGGAAAAGGTGGATTTGGCGAAGCGCTGGATGTGTGATAATTTCTTTGACATACGGGCTTTTGGTGCAGTAATGAGCACAGGCCCGAATTCAGGCCAGGTTCGCGGTCCTGTGCAGTTCTCTTTCGCACGTTCAGTCGATCCAGTGCTTCCACTCGATCTGTCAATAACTCGCATGGCTGTGGCGGAAAATGTCAAGGGTGCAAAATCAAGCGCTGACTACGAAAAATGGGAAAGCGAGCAGCCGGAAGACAAGCTTCGGACAATGGGACGGAAAGAATTGATACCCTATGGCCTTTACGTGGCCAAGGGTTTTATCAGCGCTAATCTTGCGCAAGAGACTGGATTTGGCGATAATGATCTTGAGCTTTTGTGGGAAGCATTATTGAATATGTATGAGCATGATAGGTCTGCCAGTAAAGGACATATGGCGGTCAGAAATCTTTTCATATTTAAGCATGTTGGTACTGATACTGACCAGGAACAGCGAGTCAGGGAAGCCATACTTGGATGCGCCCCCGCGCATAAATTGTTTGATCTTGTAAAGATTAATAAGAAAGAAGATGTTAAAGCCCCGCGAAAATATGTGGATTATGATGTCAACATAGATGAGGGTAGCCTGCCCTCAGGGGTAGAGTTGATAAGGAAATCGTAGCATGTTTTCTGAAGATGATCTGCTGCCGATTTCCGCTCTGCAGCATCTAGCATTCTGCAAAAGACAGTGGGGATTAATGTACCTCGAGGGTATATGGGCTGAGAACCTTCTCACTGTGGAAGGTTCTCAGCTTCATGAAAAGGCTGACGAGCCCTCACACCAAATACAGGATGGTGTCTTGATTGCCCGGGGTCTAAAGCTTAGATCATTGAGAATCGGTCTGATTGGCAGAGCTGATGTCGTTGAATTTCATAATATCCCGCTCAAACACTTGTTGGCTGGGAGAGAGGACAATGTATCAAATACACCAAACATATTCGATTTGATTAAACGGGAAATGGACATTGTCCCCTTCCCTGTCGAATACAAACACGGTAAGCCTAAAATCGATTTATGCGATGAAGTCCAGCTTTGCGCGCAGGCATTGTGCCTGGAGGAAATGCTGGAGATCGAAGCGCCGCGGGGGGCGATTTTCTACGGAAAACCACGGCGTAGAACAGGTGTCGATTTCGATGACAAATTGAGAAGAGCAACAGAAGAATATGCTGCCGAATTGCACCATTTGACTCTCCTTGGCAAAACACCTATTGCCAAATACGAAAAAAAGTGCAAAAGCTGTTCCATTATGGATTACTGTCTGCCAAAATCTGCCGGACATGGAAAAAGCGCCAGGAAATATATCTCCGATCAGATTGATCAGCAGTTGTCTGATACCGAGGATTGAACCATGAAAAAGATGTTGAATACGCTGTATGTAACCGTTCCGGACGCATACTTATCCAAGGATGGCGAGAATGTTGTGGTAAGCATCGAAAATGAGAAGAAAATGAGGATTCCGATCCATAACCTGGATGGCATCGTCTGCTTCGGGCATGTCCTCTGTACCCCGGCCCTTCTGGGACTTTGCGCCTCGAGAAATGTATCTGTTACCTTTCTAAGTATGTATGGTCGATTTATGGCCAGAGTTCAGGGTCCTGTTTCCGGTAATGTGCTATTGCGAAGAGAACAATACAGGCTTGCTGATAATCCTGATTTTTGTACTGAGATTTCATCCGGAATAATATTTGCAAAAATAGCGAATTCCAGAAATGTCCTGTTAAGGACTGCACGGGATTATCCTGATGACAGATCATCCGACATCCTGAGGGGCAGCGCCGGTCAACTAAGAAGAATCATGCAGAAGATCAAAGTATGTGCCGATTCTGAAGCGGTCAGAGGCGCCGAAGGGCAGGCTGCAAATGCCTATTTTGGAATGTTTGATAATATGATCCGAGCGCAGAAGGAGGACTTCTTCTTTTCCAAACGGAGCAGGCGGCCGCCCCTTGATAACGTGAACTCGCTTCTTTCGTTCATTTATACGCTTCTTGTGCATGATATTGTCTCTGCGCTGGAATCGGTTGGCCTTGATCCGGCTGTGGGTTTCTTTCATCGGGACCGGCCCGGAAAACCCAGTCTTGCTCTTGATATAATGGAGGAATTCCGTCCGGCTTTTGCTGATCGCCTGGTCCTGACAATCATAAACAGGTCGCAGCTTACCTCGCGTAATTTCAAAAAAACCGAATCCGGGGCGGTTCTAATATCCGACAAGGGACGAAAGACAATATTGCAAACATATCAAAAGAGGAAACAGGATAAAGTTATGCATCCATATCTTGATGAGAAGGTCCAAATAGGACTCCTGCCATTTGCTCAGGCCATGCTATTGGCCAGATCCATAAGGGGAGATATTGATGCTTATCCACCATTTATCTGGAAGTGACCTTATATAGAATCGAAGAAGGGAGTGCGAAACCATGCTTGTATTGATCACGTATGATGTTCAAACATCTGGCAGCGGCCCAAAAAGACTTAGAAGGGTTTCAAAGATCTGCCAGAACTATGGCCAACGTGTTCAAAACTCAGTGTTTGAATGTGTACTTGATCCGGCACAGTTTGCACGTGTAAAAAGCAGATTGGAAAAGGAGATAGATAAATCCAAAGACAGCCTGAGATTTTATTTCCTTGGAAAGAACTGGAAAAGGAGAGTTGAGCATATTGGAACAAAGGAATCATATGATCCCGAGGGCCCATTGATAGTATAATTTCAGATATCGCGAACCTGTTGCGAACATTGATTGCGGCGAAGTTCGCGCTGCCTACATTCCATTGCCAAATATAAGGATAGAAGGTTTGTGCTAATTGATTCCGATATATTTTCGACCGGCAATAATAGGTTCGCGCAAAGTAGTGCTTTACATATTGTCGATCAATAAGTTATTGTACTACAGTTGCCCCCCTTGCGGGGGCGTGGATTGAAACAAGGAAACGGAAAACATAAAACATTATACAAGGTGTTGCCCCCCTTGCGGGGGCGTGGATTGAAACGATAAAACTATTGAATATACGTTAAATCAATTTTAAGTTGCCCCCCTTGCGGGGGCGTGGATTGAAACGATAAAACTATTGAATATACGTTAAATCAATTTTAAGTTGCCCCCCTTGCGGGGGCGTGGATTGAAACATCTGTTTCATCTGACTTCACCTAAATCTAACTGGTTGCCCCCCTTGCGGGGGCGTGGATTGAAACAATATATACCGATATTATGAACGCCAACAAAAAATGTTGCCCCCCTTGCGGGGGCGTGGATTGAAACTTTTCCATTAACGACAATTTCCTAAACTTTATTGCGTTGCCCCCCTTGCGGGGGCGTGGATTGAAACTCTGTTAAAATGTGAGCTTCAGCCAACCCAATTGGTTGCCCCCCTTGCGGGGGCGTGGATTGAAACTATGAGTGAGATCCAAACATCCGAGGATCTCATGTGTTGCCCCCCTTGCGGGGGCGTGGATTGAAACACAGTTCGGCAATTCCGGCAGTGAGGTCAGACTGGTTGCCCCCCTTGCGGGGGCGTGGATTGAAACTCTAAAGTCCTCATCCCATCTTCCATTAATTAAAGTTGCCCCCCTTGCGGGGGCGTGGATTGAAACAAAAGAATTAAGTATAACCTTATCAATAACTTATGGTTGCCCCCCTTGCGGGGGCGTGGATTGAAACACTTTGTACGGCTTATACATTTTGTACCACCTTGTGTTGCCCCCCTTGCGGGGGCGTGGATTGAAACTCCCCCATTGCCAGCTGTGTTTGCAAATCGCCCTGTTGCCCCCCTTGCGGGGGCGTGGATTGAAACAAGCGGTTCTGAGCGGTTTTATCATATATAGCAGGTTGCCCCCCTTGCGGGGGCGTGGATTGAAACTCCAACCGGAGACGGTCATCATCAAGGGTGGACGGTTGCCCCCCTTGCGGGGGCGTGGATTGAAACTCGAAGAGGCCCGGGACCTCCGGAAGGCTGATAAGTTGCCCCCCTTGCGGGGGCGTGGATTGAAACCAGTTTAAGGACTTAGCGGAATCCCGCTAAGCCCGTTGCCCCCCTTGCGGGGGCGTGGATTGAAACAATTACAATAAGTTATAAAATAACAAAAAAAATGGTTGCCCCCCTTGCGGGGGCGTGGATTGAAACCTCTCAGGCTTTTTTATTTGACTGACCGATCGGGTTGCCCCCCTTGCGGGGGCGTGGATTGAAACAATAAAACTACTTGACAAAACTAAATAATGTATTGTTGCCCCCCTTGCGGGGGCGTGGATTGAAACAATGGCCTAAGGTTGGACTTGCAAGGTTGTGCCTATGTTGCCCCCCTTGCGGGGGCGTGGATTGAAACATTCGGTTTATCTTTTGCAAATGAAAAAACGTAAGTTGCCCCCCTTGCGGGGGCGTGGATTGAAACCAGTTTAAGGACTTAGCGGAATCCCGCTAAGCCCGTTGCCCCCCTTGCGGGGGCGTGGATTGAAACAATTACAATAAGTTATAAAATAACAAAAAAAATGGTTGCCCCCCTTGCGGGGGCGTGGATTGAAACCTCTCAGGCTTTTTTATTTGACTGACCGATCGGGTTGCCCCCCTTGCGGGGGCGTGGAAATTATTGACAAATCTCTAATCTGAAATAAATTGTATTCACTAAAATGAAAGTGCGAAAATACTCACGATAGAACAATGGCCAAACCCTACAAGCGCGGAAATAAGTGGTATATCTACGTTACCCATAAGGGTCAGCGTATCAGAAAACCCATAGGCACATCCAAAGCCTTGGCTCAAAAATACCAGAGCATGATCGAGACTGATTTAATGCGCGGGGAATTAAAGCTGGAAGTTGCCGACTGTACCATTGAGAGGCTTTTCAAAGATTACCTGGAATACTCCGAAATCAATCATCGGCCCTCAACAACTAGGCGCTATGAGGGCGCCATCCGATATTTCAATATATTTCTCATTCATTTCTATCCCCAGGTAAAGCGAGTTGGCCAGCTCAGCATGAATACATTCGAGAAATACAAGCATTTCCGAAAGACCACCGATCCCAGGTCCATAAATGATAAGCTACCCGAGGAAATGAAATATCCAAACAATTGCACAATCGCAAAGACCAAGACCGTCAATTATGAGCTAAAGACCCTAAAATCAGTTTTCGAATTCGGAATCAGACGGGGCCTCTGCAGTACAAATCCGGCCAAGCGGGTCTCCCTTCTCAAGGTTGACGATGCCAAACAGCCGCGATTCCTCTCGGAGGAAGAATGCCAGATCCTACTCGAAAATGCCGGGGAGGAATACCCAATTTATTACACCCTATTAAATACGGGCCTCCGCCTGGGCGAACTGCTGAATTTGAAATGGAGCGATATCAACTTTTCGAGGCGAATTCTCAAGGTCCAGGCCAAAAAGGACTGGAAGCCCAAGGCCGGAGAAAGAGAGATCCCATTAAACAGTGGTTTGCTTGGTCTTCTGAAGGATATAAAACCAAAGCGGGCCGCCAAGTCTGACTATGTATTCAAATTCGCTCGGAGAGACACAGCAGCCAGGATATTAAGAAAGAACCTGGCCAAATTCTGCAGGGAACACGACCTCGAGCATTTCAGCCTGCATGATCTCAGGCATACTTTTGCCAGCCATTTGGTCATGAATGGCGTCGATCTGGCCACCGTTCAGCAATTATTGGGACATCGGGATATTCAGACCACAATGATCTACGCCCACCTGGCGCCGGATCATTTGGCCGGTGCGGTAGAAAAACTTAATTCCGTTCTGCCACAAATCTGCCACAATCGGGGCAAGACTAAGAAATAAGTGTTTGCTATTAAATAAGATAGCGGTGCAGGGACTTGAACCCCGGACACGCGGATTATGATTCCGCTGCTCTAACCAACTGAGCTACACCGCCATATATAACGCAAATCCCTCATTTTCCGGCAGAGAGATTTTACAATCTATTAATTTATCGGGCAAAGTCAAGCAGTTTTGAAGCCGCCAAATTATATATATTCTTTAACCTCCAATTTGTTCCCCAAAGAGCCGGTTTCTTTTTCCAAAGATACCCCTCAAATGTCCATAAATAATTAACAGGAAAACGTTTAGAAATATATAATAATTCAAATAAAGTGAGATTTAGTGTCGATATTATAATAAGAGCTTGACATTTTTTTCACAATGTTCTATCATTTGTGAGCAAAATTTCAGAAGCATGAAAGGATGCATTGAAAATGCATCTCGTTGAGAACAAAAAAGTTATGAAATCATGCGAGAAGGGGGAAAATTTTTTAGCCCGCTAAGGGCTTTTATTTTTTTGCATTTTTTTACAATCAAAACGATGTTTAAAATTAACTGGAGTTAGTTTAAAAATGTCTACAGGATCATTCAACCCGTTTGAAATGGCCCAGGCCCAATTTGACAATATAGCCGAAAAGCTCGACCTGGACCAGGCAGCCCGTCAACTTCTTCGTGAGCCGCTGAGGGAATACTCATTCTCCATCCCGGTTCATATGGATGACGGCTCGGTGCGAGTCTTCAGAGGATTCAGAGTACAGCATAACGATGCGCGCGGTCCCTGCAAGGGCGGTATCAGGTTCCATCCACAGGAAACGATCAACACCGTGCGTGCGTTGGCGATGTGGATGACATGGAAATGCGCTGTGGTCGAGATCCCCCTGGGCGGAGCCAAAGGCGGCGTGATCTGCGATCCCCACAATCTCAGCCTGCGTGAGCAGGAACAGATTTGCCGCGGATGGATTCGCCAGCTTGCCCGAGACATTGGCCCCTATCGCGATGTCCCGGCTCCCGATGTTATGACCAGCGCTCAGCATATGCTCTGGATGCTGGATGAGTTCGAGACGATACACGGCGAGAAGAAAACCGGTTTGATAACCGGCAAACCGGTCGGCATGGGCGGTTCACTGGGACGTACCGAGGCCACCGGCTACGGCGTTATCTACACCGTGCGCGAAGCCCTCAAAGAACTCGAGCTTCGTCCCGAGATGACCACCGCCAGTGTACAGGGCTTCGGTAATGTCGCCCAGTATGCAATCCAGCTTTATCAGCAGTTGGGCGGCACGGTGGTCTGCGTGTCTTGCTGGGATCAGGAGGATCAGAAATCGTACTCCTTCAAGAAGGAAGCGGGAATCAACCTGGATGAGCTTCTGGGAGTTACCGACCGTTTCGGCGGAATCAATAAGGACAAAGCCCGAGATCTGGGCTATGAGGTCCTGCCGGGCGAGGCCTGGATCGAGCAGGATGTGGATATCCTGATACCGGCCGCGCTCGAGAATCAGGTCACCGGCGAGAATGTCGGCAATATATCCGAGAAAGTCAGAATCATTGCCGAGGGCGCCAACGGCCCCACAACTCCCGAGGCCGACAAGGCTATCGAGGAACGCGGAATATTTCTCATACCCGATTTCCTCTCTAATGCCGGCGGAGTAACCTGCAGCTATTTCGAGCAGGTTCAGAGCAATCTGAATTACTTCTGGGAGAAGGATGACGTTCTCGGGCGTTTGGATACCAAGATGACCTCGGCCTTTATCGCAGTCAGCGAATTGGCCCGCAAACAGAAGATGTATATGCGTGACGCGGCTTATGTGATTTCGATCGGCCGTGTGGCCCAGGCCTGCCGTGACCGCGGCTGGGTCTAAATACGTGAATTGATATCAAGTATTACGGGAGGCATTCCATCAATCGGTTTGCCTCCCTTTTATTTGCATCTTTACGTGAATAATATATATTATGGCGTATCTTAAACCGACAAGATTAGGGATATCCTATAATGGGCGCTAAAGCATACAGCGAAGCGGGAGCCAAAGTCCCGCGTTTTAAAAGACAATTTTTTGAGTCCGGCGAGGTTATCACCCGTATCGGAACCGGCTCGCTGGGTGGAAAAGCCCTCGGGCTGGCCTTTATAAAAGACACGCTAACCTCGAAGCTCAATCCCGATGACTACGGTAATATCACGATAAATATCCCTACTCTGGCGGTGATCGCAACCGATTTCTTCGACAGATTCATGCAGATCAATGACCTTTATGATATCGGTCTGTCAGATATGCCCGACGACCGTATCGCCCATGCTTTCCAGAATGCTGAGCTTCCGCCGGAGCTAAACGGCGATCTGAGACGGCTGATTGCCGATGTGCGCACTCCCCTGGCGATTCGTTCCTCAAGTCTTCTGGAGGATGCGATCTATGAGCCGTTTGCTGGCGTCTACGGCACCAAGATGATTCCGAATAATCAGCCGGATACCGATACCCGTTTCAGCAAGCTGGTGGAGGCGATCAAATTCGTTTATTCGTCGGTATTTTTCAGCGAAGCCAGGGATTATATACGTGCCACCAAGCAGTCAATCGAAAGCGAGAAGATGGCGGTGATTATTCAGGAGGTTGTCGGCCTGAGGCACTGGGAGCGCTATTATCCCGATATTTCCGGGGTGGCAAGATCCTACAATTTCTATCCGACCAGTCATGCCAAGCCTGAGGATGGCGTGGTAGACCTGGCTGTCGGTCTCGGTAAGACAATTGTTGACGGCGGTATGGCCTGGACCTATTCCCCTGCATATCCCAGGAGTGTACCGCCCTATAATTCAATTGGTGACCTGATGAAGCAGACCCAGACCAAATTCTGGGCCATTAATATGGGAAAACCGCCCAAATACGATCCAACCAAAGAGACCGAATATATGATCGAGGGCAATCTTAAGGATGCCGAGCTTGACGGCGCTCTGGATTTTGCCGCTTCGACCTATGTGGCGGAGCGAGACAGAATCTCTCCCGGCACCGGCCCAAAAGGCCCCAGGATTGTCAATTTTGCTCCAATCCTGCAATTGAATGAATTCCCGCTGAATGAGCTGATTAAAGATATACTCCGGGCCTGCGAGGATGCTGTGGGAGCAGCGGTCGAGACCGAGTTTGCGTTGACAATCGACAACAAACGTAAAGACCGTCCTGTCAGGCTGGGATTCCTGCAGGTCAGGCCGATGGTTGTCAGTGATGCCGAGGTCAAGATCAGCGATGATGAGCTGAACTCCGAAGATGCATTGGTGGCCTCTGAAAATGTGCTCGGCAACGGCATTATCGATAATATAGAGGATGTCCTTTATGTCAGACCGGACGCCTTTAATGCCAAAAACACCCAGCTTATTGCCGCCGATATCGAGAAAATCAACCGCCAGCTTGTCAACTCCGGCACGCCTTATGTCCTGATCGGCTTTGGACGGTGGGGCAGTTCCGATCCATGGCTGGGGATCAATGTTAACTGGGGGCAGATTTCCGGCTCCAGGGTAATAGTGGAATCGACTCTTCCCAATATGAACGTGGAGTTAAGCCAGGGATCGCATTTTTTCCACAATATAACAAGTTTCCAGATCCCCTATTTCCCGGTCAGATTCGATGGCAAATACAAAATCAACTGGGATTGGCTGGAAAAGCTGAATCCTCAATCCGAAACAGAATATGTAAGGCATGTGAAACTGGAACGTCCTTTAAATGTTAAAGTTGATGGAAGGAGTGGTCGGGGAGTAATTCTATAATGCTGTACGATAAAAAACATCCCAAAAGTCATATGATCTCCTCATTGCAGGAGCGTGCCAAAGAGCTTAATTGCCTCTATAAAACAGAGGAGTTGATGAATGCTCCGCATGCCAACCTGGATTCAGTCTGCAAGGGCATTATCGAGGCTATTCCTCCCGGATGGCAGTATCCCGATATTTGTGTCGCCAAAATCACAATTGAGAATGATACCTGGCAATCTCCGGATTTCCAGGAGACGGAATGTGAACTCAGCACCGATGTCAGGATTCAGGATAAGGTAATCGGGCGGATCGGCGTCTATTATACCAAAGCGATGCCGACTTTCGATTACGGCCCGTTCCTCAAGGAAGAGAAAAAGCTGATCGGCACAATAGCTGAACGTCTGGGACATTTTATCATGTACCACAAGATGAAGCATATGTTCAGCGAATGGGATCATGCCAAAAGAGACATTTCCCGCAAGAGGCGCGGCAAATGGCAGGTGGTGCTGGACCTTCTTAAGCAGACCGACAAAAATCTATATTATACGATCTCGCATAAAATGCTCAACTACCTTTGCTGGAGCGGGATTTCCGAGGCTGAGGAGCTGCGTCATTACACAGGCACCGATCGTTCCAGCGATGATCACGAGCTTAAGGCCGATTCGAATCGTCCGCATCAAAAGGAAGCGATCACTATATCCAACGAATTGACCGAGCGCGTATTCAAGATTGCGGCAGACCATTTGAGCGAAAACGAAATTCTTGGCCGTGTGCAGAAATGGATTCAGGAGGATAAGCTAGGTTTTCTGGTTCAGGTGGTAAACCGCAATCTTTCACTCTCGACAGTGGCCGATGCGATCAGGCGTTATCATCATATCGAGGACGAGGGCTTCGAGCTTCATTCTCCCAGTAAACGCGGCGTAACTGTTTCGCTTATCCGGCGTTTCATGTCCGACCAGTTGCCGTTTATAAATATCGCCAAGAATTTTGTAGAGGTAGGCGATTTCTTCCATCTCCTGCAAAACGTGATCTTCTCGGCCGAAAGCCATGGCAAGCTGGGCGGTAAATCGGCGGGCCTGTATCTGGCGGAGCAAATTTTGAAGAAATCATCGGAATACGCGGATATTCTGGGAACGATAAAAATACCCAAGACATGGTATATAACCTCCGATATGCTCCTGCATTTTATGCACTTCAATAACTTCGATGAAATCGTAGAGCAGAAGTACAAAGACATAAACCAGGTGCGTTTCGAGTACCCGCATATTGTGCAGACATTCAAAAACTCGCATTTCCCGCCGGAGATGGTCAAGGGGCTCTCGCTGGCGCTCGACGATCTGGGCGATAAACCTTTGATCGTAAGAAGCTCCAGTCTACTGGAGGATAGAACCGGAGCGGCGTTTTCCGGCAAATACAAGAGCCTCTTTATCGCTAACCAGGGCAGTAAACGGGAACGTCTCGATGCACTTCTGGATGCTATTGCCGAGGTTTACGCCTCCACCTTCTCCCCCGATCCGATCGAGTACCGTACTGAACGCGGCCTGATCGATTTTGGCGAGGAGATGGGAATAATGCTGCAGGAGGTTGTGGGTACTAAAGTGGGGCATTATTATCTACCCACGTTCGCGGGCGTAGCTTTCAGCAAAAATGAATTCAGGTGGTCGGCCAGGATCAAACGCGGGGACGGCCTTCTCAGGCTGGTACCCGGTTTGGGGACTCGTGCGGTAGACCGACTGGCGGATGACTACCCTGTTTTAATTGCGCCGGGACAGCCGAATTTGCGTGTCAACGCCACCGTTGATGAAACGGTAAAGTATTCTCCTAAATGGATTGACGTCATAAATCTCGAAACCAACCAGTTCGAAACTGTTGAGGTGGATTACCTCTTGCGCGAATACGGTGCGGAAATTCCTGGCATAAACAAAATTGTATCTATATACGAGGATGGCACCCTTCGCAAACCTATGGGAATGAATTTCGATTTCGAGCGGGAGGAACCGGTTGTAACTTTCGAGGGACAAATCACCAGCGGGCATTTTATAAAACAGATGCAGACTATCCTAAAGGTACTGGAAGATAAGCTTGAAACTCCGGTGGATATCGAATTCGCATCCGATGGCAAGGACTTCTATTTGCTTCAATGCCGTCCGCAGAGTTATTCCGAGGAAAGCCAGCCGGCGCCTATTCCAAAAGATGTTGCCGATGAGAAAATACTCTTTACAGCCAATAAATATATCTCCAATGGAATTGTGACGGATATTACGCATATGGTTTACATCGACCCTGAGCATTACGGCGAGTTGACTGATAAGGCGGATATGCTGGCCATCGGCAAGGCAGTCGGCAAGCTCAACAAGCTTTTGCCCAAGCGGCAGTTCATTCTGATAGGTCCGGGAAGATGGGGCAGCCGCGGCGATATACGTCTGGGAGTCAGTGTAACATATTCCGACATCAACAATTCGGCGGCATTAATCGAGATGGCAAGACTGAAGGGCAATTATGTGCCCGATCTTTCTTTCGGGACGCATTTTTTCCAGGATCTGGTCGAAGCCGGTATCAGATATCTTCCGCTTTATCCGGACGATGAGGGCATTGTATTCAATGAGCGCTTTTTCAAAAGGGCTCCCAATATTCTCCCCGATGTTCTTCCCTCATTTGCGGGCTTGAAGGATGTCATTCATTTAATCGATATTCCCCGCGCGGCCAATGGCCAGGTCATGAAGATTCTGATGAACGCTGAACTTGACGAGGCGATGGGTTTGCTGACACGTCAGACCTCGCGTGAAAAGAAGACTGGGGTTGACCTTGAAACCCCGCGGACACAAATCAGCAAATACTGGCAATGGCGCATGAATATCGCCGACCTGATCGCCGCCAAACTTGAACCGGAACGCTTCGGGGTAAAGGCTCTCTATATTTTCGGCAGCACCAAGAATGCCACAGCAGGCCCTGGCAGTGATATCGATCTCATCGTTCATGTCAACGGCACGCCCGAACAGAGGCAGATGCTGGATACATGGTTCGAGGGCTGGAATCATGTTATCTCGGAGATGAATTACCAGCGCACCGGTTACAGGACAGATGAAATCCTGGATATTCATTATGTTACCGATGAGGATATCAAAAACCGCACTAGTTATGCGGTGAAAATCGGTGCGGTTACAGATGCGGCCCGGCCGCTTAAGATTGGCAATTCATCTGAATCATCTAAATAATCTCCCTTACAGCCTTATCGAGATATTCCGGATCAAACCTGACCACGGCAAGCTCACGTCCATCATGAGCCGCAGAGAACATTTGTGTCCGGCCAAGCGCATCCTTCCACGAACCGGTCATTGAAGCAGATTCGTGGATATGCCCATGCAAGGTCACAAGCGGCTGACGCGCTTCGATAAAGCGGCGCAGAGCGATACTGCCGACATGGACATCCAACGGCACATGGTCAACCATCTTGCCATCCAGATTCGCCCGGTCGAGTTTGGTTTGGTAGGGCGGTGTATGAAAAATCATAATAGCGCTTTCGAGATCATCATCCCCGGCGAACTCTTCCAGATCGGCCTTGATCGTGGAGAAACGCTTTTCTCGCTCGGTCACATTGACAGTATACTTTCCCTCCTCGGGTGAAAGACATCCCGGGTCAACATAACGGGAGACATCATACTTCTCCCAGTCCTTCAAACGAAATGGCGTAGGAGGGACGAAGCTGTAACCATAAACCGTGTATTTGCCCAGCTCAGCTTTTTTGAAATGGATATACTCCCAGATTCCAGCCTCACTGCCGCTTATGAAATCGACCTCACGATTGCGGCCGTCGTCATTACCGAGGATTATAAAAACGCGCGGATAATTATCACCAAGCTTTGCTTTCAGTTCGGCAAAACTAACCAATAGGAAATCGTCAATAAAGTCACCGTCGATATCATGGGTCTCATAATTCATAAACATGCCCGAAGGCAAAATATCCCCGCCCATAAAAACGGCGTCTGGTTTCTCATTTTCAATCAGCTTGAAGAGCTTGAAATACCTTTCCGACAGGCCGTGTATATCCGATACGAATATGCAATCCAAAACGAATCCTTCTTGAAAAACTTAATCTATCTGCAATGCTTCAGCTATCTTGTGCGAACGCTTGATTGTGTCATTTAAACCGATTCCGGTGAAAGCGTTACCGGCCAAATATAGGCTGCCGAGTTCATTCAATCTATTGTCAATATTTTGCAGGCGCTGCCTGTGTCCCATAACATATTGCGGTATGGCCTGCTTCCAGATAATTATCTTCTCATAATCCGGATCGCCCTTTAGATTCAAAATCGGTCCCAATTCCTGCATCGCAATCTCAGAAAGCATCTTCTCACTCTCATTTACAATCTCCTCGTTTTTGGCTCCGCCCAGCATGGTGCGGAAAAGGGCATGCCCTTCCGGCGCCTGCTCGGGAAATATTACCGAGGTCCAGATCGAACCGAGCACATTCATATTCTGGCTGTGCGGGATGAGGAATCCGAACCCGTCCAGCGGACGTCCGACCTTTTCCAGCTTATATCCCTGACAGACCACTGCCAGACTCGAGTAAGGAATCTGTGAAAGGAGATTGGCAAGTTCGGGGTCAATGGATTTCAGCAATTGGGAAGATATATAAGACGGAGTTGAGATTATCAGTTTATCGAATGTATCTTGGCCATCGTCATAATGAAGCACATAACGGCCATCATCGTCTCTGCTTATGTTTTTAACCTCTGCCGGATATTTGATATGTCCTTTCAAGAGCTTTTCCAGATGCTCTATTAAAGTATAGAGGCCGCCTTTGAAGCTTGTCAGATGACCGGATGGTCCGGCCGGACCGCCGCCGGATTTGTCTTTGGCCTTAGCCTGCTTTTTCTTTTTGATCATTGCCTTTATCAGACCGCCATGTTCCTTCTCCATCTGCTCCATAACCGGGAAACATGATCCCAGCTCCAATTTACGGGCATCCCCGCCGTATATGCCTGAAACCATAGGATCGATAAGCGTATCGGCCGCCTCACGACCGATTCGGCGGGAGGCAAAAGCGTAGATCGATTCCTCGGAATCATCTTTTTTGGGCGGGACAAACATCTCACCCACAATTCGAAGCCTGCCTCTAAGTGATAAAAGCCCACTTCCCAGAAAACGCTGCGGCCTGGGATTGATCTCCCAGAGCTTGCCCTTACGGTATATGAATCTCTTTTCCGATTTGCGGTCCGAGGGGTAGAGCTTATCTGCGAGTCCGATCTGATTGACGAATTCCAGCGTTAACGGCTCCTTATCCAGAAAACCGTTAGGTCCCCAGTCTATCAGGTAGCCGTCTTCACGAGTGATACCGATTGTTCCGCCCAGCCGCTTTTCCTTTTCTAAAATCGTGAAATCGGCCTTCTCGCCGTGCATATTCTTTATAAAAAAACCCGCAGAAAGCCCCGCAATTCCGCCACCGATAATCGCTATTTTTGTCTTGCTCATTTCAAATGATCTTCAATATAATTGGCCATAAACTCAATAAAGCTGTCATCATCATTAAAAACATTCGCGCGCACAAATATTTCCACCCCGGCCTTTTTCGCAATCCCGGCCAGCTCGATATCGAGCTCGTAGAGCGTTTCTATATGATCGCAGACAAAGCCTATCGGCATCACCAAAAGCTGTTTTACGCCCTGCCGCGCAACCTCCTGAACCGTTTCGATTGTCGAAGGCTGCATCCATTTGACCGGGCCGATCTTGCTCTGAAAAGCGATCGTATAATTCTCAACCGGAAAACGCCGCAGGATCAGATATACAGTCCTGCTGACATGCATACCGTACGGATCGCCCTGCTCAATAAGCTTTTGCGGAAGAGCATGCGCAGTGAAAATCACGTGGTAGGGCTTTGATGTGTCGATTTTCTGCATGGCCCTCTCCAGCATATCCACACTGCTTTCTATATAGCCCCGATGCTCATAAAAAGGCGGCAGTGTAATCAAGTTCCCGGAAAGCTTGAGCATACGGTTTGCCTCTGCCAAATCGCTGTAAATGCTTCCCAGCGTGGCCTTGGAATACTGCGGATACAGCGGAAATGCCAGGATCCGGTCGAGGTTCATCGTACTCAATTCGGCCAACGCCTCTCCGATATGAGGCTCGGAATAGCTGTAAGCTGTCCTGAAAACCATATTATTATCCCGCTCAGAGAGCTTTTTGCCGGTCTTTTCGGCCTGAAGCCAAGTCCATTGCTTAAGAGGCGAACCACCACCGATTGCCTGGTAGTGCTTTTTCACCTTAGGCGATCTGAAGGTTGAGATTATGAATGCCAAAAATTTCCTGAATAGCTTTGATTTTTCGATTATATGCGGATCGAGAAAAAGATTGCGAATAAAGCCCCGCACCTCACCGAGATTTTCGGGGCCTCCCATATTAATTAGCAGCACGCCGACCCGGAGATCAGCTTTATCTTTTGATTTACCGCTCAACTCGGATGTCCTCCCCCGTCCTTTTATACGGTGCGTGAAAATTTAACTTTTAAATCGCTGCTTTTGAGATACGCATCAAAGGCCATAGCAACATTGCGAATGAATATCCTGCCCATATCAGTCAATAAATAGGCATTTTTATCACGAATCAATAAGCCGTCATCTTCGAATATCCTTAATGCCTCCAGCGCATCCTCAAAGTATTCATCGAATTTAATACTGAATTTACTTTCTATTTCGGAAATATCAATTTTAAAATTGCACATCAGGTCGGAAATAAGATATTGCCGGAGGATATCATCCTCGCTAAGCTTCATTCCCCGGTAAACGGCAAAACGGTCTTCCTCGATCCTCTTTTCATACTGTGCGAGCGTCGATAAGTTCTGGGTAAAAGAGCGGTCGACATACGAAATCGAGGACATGCCGAATCCAAGCCAGTCTTCGGCGGCCTTGACAGTGTAGCCCATAAAATTGCGCCTCAGCTTTCCCTCGGCCTGTGCCCTGGCAAGCTCGTCCTCCGGCAGTACAAAATGATCCATACCGATCAGCTTATAACCGCTTTTCAGAAACATCTCCCGTGCGGTTAAAAAGAGCTGCACCTTTTCCGCCGGGGATGGCAGATCCTCCGGCTTTATCAGTCTTTGATGCGGTTTGCTGTCGGGGAGATAGGCAAAATTATAGAGCGCAATACGATCCGGCCTGAGCTCGATAGTTTTCTCAACCGTCGCTTTCAGAACATCAAGTGTCTGCCGTGGAAGGCCGTAAATAAGGTCGAAATTGATACCCTCAAAGCCCTCACTGCGGCAGTATTTATAAAGATCAACCGTCTTCTTCTCGTCCTGATTGCGGCCGATAGCGACCTGAATATCGGCATTGAAATCCTGCACGCCAAACGAAAGCCTGTTAAAACCCAGCGACTTTAAAAGCTGTACCCGCTCATCATCCGTGACACGGGGATCGAGCTCGATCGAGATTTCAGCTTTTTCTGAGAATTTAAAGCGCTTAGAGAATATCTCGAAGGCTTTAATTGTGCTCTCATTGCTTAGACATGAAGGCGTCCCGCCGCCCCAGTGGAACTGCGAAACACTCCGGCGCTCGCCAAGAGACTCCACGGCCATCGCCAGCTCTTTATTCACAAAATCGAGGTAAGATAAATGCGTATCTTCTTTCTTTAAGGTAGTCGTATTGCATCCGCAAAACCAGCATCTTTTGCGGCAGAACGGTATGTGCAAATACAACGACAGCGGCTCATCCGGATGTTGCGAGGCGTTTCTCAACGCCCGGACATATTGGTCATGCCCGTAATCATCTTTCCAGACCGGCACCATGGGATAGCTGGTGTAACGCGGCCCGGGACGATCGTACTTTTTCAGCAGTTTTTCAAGGTTGGAATTATCAGCCACCTCTATCACCTCTCGAACGCGTGCACTGTCTCCACCACAGCCCTGACATTCTCAGGCGGAGTATCGGGAAGAACACCGTGTCCCAGGTTGAAAATATAGCCGGGGTAATCCCTCATATCTTCGAGTATCTGCCCGGTTCTTTCAATAATTTTTTGTTTAGGGCCGAGCAGAAGATTGGGATTTAGATTTCCCTGCAGAATCTTGGGATTCATACGCTTCGAAACCTCTTTCAAATCGCTTTTCCAGTCAACACAAAAGCTCGTGGTTTTCATAGCAGATACTTTATCTATCAGGTGATTGGAATTGCGTATGAAAATGCCATTCGGAATATCAGACTCGTTTAAGCCGTTGATAATATAATCGAGATAGGGCTTTTCCCAAACCTCGAATTCCTCGGCGGAAAGCTCTCCGGCAAAGGTATCAAAGAGCTGGACATAATCGGCTCCCGCCTCAACCTGCATTTTCAAATAGTCAAGGCTGATTTCAGAAAGTACTTGCAAGATAGCATGGGTTTCCTCGGGATAGTTCATCATATACCTGTAAGGCCTGAAGAACCCACGAGCGCCCTGTACACCGCAAAGGAAACAGAATATCGTAAACGGAGCCCCGCAAAATCCTATCATGGGAATATCCGGCCCCAGACATCGTTGTGCCCCTGCAATGGCATCCCCCACAAAGCTCAAATGATTCGCAGCATCGTACTTTTTGAATTTAGCCGCCTGGTCTTGTTCCGTCAGATACGGATCGATTTTCGGGCCGGGTTCGTATGTCAGCTTGAATCCGAACGGCTCAATTACGAACAGTATATCCGAGAATACTATCGCGGCATCCAGATCAAACATGGTAACCGGCGTACAGGTAACATCAGCGGCGACCTCGGGAGTCTTGCAAATCTCCTCGAATGTATGCCTGCTTCTGACCTCACGATATTCTTTCATATAGCGTCCCGCCTGACGCATCATCCAAACCGGAGTGCGGGAGGTCAAGCGGCCTTCAAGATTGGCCAGAAACAGCTCTCGTTTGGTCATTTTATCGGTCGCTGCAATACCCTCTCTTTTTATATTACTGTAATCGTTCATAGAACCAGCAAGTATATAAAATTCATTCTTATAAGTCTACATAAACCGTTATTTTTTAAACTGGCTTTTGGGGGTAATAGTTTCATTAAAGGCCGCTTTAACCTTATTAAACTAAAAGGGAAAGCGCTTCAGCGCTTTCCCTTTTTACAATAGGAATATTTAATTTTCTCAGTTAAGATAGGCTCTTAAGGAACGCGACCTGGAGGCGTGTCTCAAACGCCTGATCGCTTTTTCCTTAATCTGTCTAACCCTTTCACGCGTTAACGAAAAACGGGCACCAATTTCCTCCAATGTTAATGCCTTTTCATGGTTAAGGCCAAAATAAAGATTGATGACCTCCGCTTCCCTTGGTGTTAAGGTGTGCAGGGCTTTTTCAATTTCAGTCATGAGGGACTGGCTGAGGAGAGCCTCGTCGGGCGAGGGCTGATATTCATCCTCGAGCACATCGATCAGACTGTTGTCTTCCGATGAGGAAAAGGGCGCATCCAATGAGAGGTGTGTATTGGATATCTTCAGGGTATCGGTAACCTCCTAGGCCGTAAGAGCCAGCTCATTGGCAATCTCGTCGGCCGAGGGCTCACGTCCGTACTCCTGCTCCAAAGAGGAAGAAATCTTGCCGATTTTGTGCAAGGTTCCCACCCTATTCAAGGGCAGACGTACAATTCGGGACTGCTCCGCCAATGCCTGCAGGATTGCCTGCCTGATCCACCATACGGCATAGGAAATGAACTTGAAGCCGCGGGTCTCATCAAATCTCTTGGCGGCCTTAATCAATCCTATGTTTCCCTCGTTAATAAGATCCGCCAGCGAGAGACCCTGATTCTGATACTGCTTGGCTACTGACACGACAAACCTGAGGTTCGCCTTGGTCAGTTTTTCCAATGCTAATTCGTCTCCCTGGTGAATTCGCTTGGCAAGCGAGACCTCCTCGTCAGGAGTTAAAAGCGGGGTCTCGCCGATCTCCTGAAGATATAGGTCTAACGACCTGTCCTCATCGCGATACTTTCTTGACTGCCTTGGCAATAGTGCTACCTTCCTCCTATTGATTTGTTAAAATGATTTATTGTGATATTTGAATTATTTACGGCTTTAATGCAACGTAACCGATATTCCCGTTTAAGTCAAAAATATAGAAAGCTATTGCCTTCTCACGATCTTGAAGCTCATTAGATATACGTACAAAATCCTCCTTTGAACGGATATCTCTGAAATCAATTTTGGTTATAATCGTACCGGGTACGATATTCTTATTGTAGGCCGGTGAACCTGCCTCAACATCGGTTACTATAACCCCCTGATGATAGTCAACTTCGAATTGCCGGGCCAGATTCGGAGTGGATGTCTCCACAGCCATGCCCAGCCATGAAACCTGGTCCTGTGAATCGTTATCCGGGCTGCCCTGATTTGGGAACATCTGCCCCTGAGACTGAGCCAGGCTCATATCCCGGTCTCCCAGAATAACGCTTACATTTTTCTCATTCCCATCGCGGTTAATCGTTAAATCTACCTTATCTCCCATTTCCCGCTCGGCAACCATCAGCCTGAAGGTATACAGATCGGGAACGTCCTTTCCATTAAAATCCAAAACTATGTCATTGGGCTCGAGTCCGCCCGCATCAGCAGGAGATCCGGGGATAACATCCGCAATTCTGACTCCGGCCTCTTCATCGATTCCGGAAGCCTCGCGCTGATCCTGGGTCAGCTCCGACAGCATAACACCCAGCCAACCGCGGGAGACCTTGCCCTCTTCAATCAGGTCGGAGGCTACCACACGGGCCAGATTAGAGGGAATCGCAAACCCGATTCCAACCGAACCGCGGTTGGGGCTGGCAATGGCCGAATTGATACCGATCGCCTCGCCCTTGAGATTTACAAGCGGCCCACCCGAATTCCCGGGATTGATCGAGGCATCAGTCTGAATATAATCCTGATACTCCGGTGTATCCGATCCGAACCTGAGATCACGGCGGCTCTTGGCTGAAACCACACCAACCGTAACGGTACGGTCAAGCCCCTGCTCGGGAAACGGATTACCGATTGCGATAACCCAGTCACCTACGCGGATATCATCGGAATTACCCAGTTCAATAAAGGGCAGGCTGTCGCGCGCATCAATCTTGATCACAGCCAGATCTGTCTGAGGATCGGTGCCGATCAGGTCGGCTTCAAAGGTACGGTCATCGGACAGCGTTACCGTAATTTTCTCACCACCCTGCACGACATGATTGTTGGTGATCACATATCCGTCCGGCCTGATAACGAAGCCGGAGCCATACGACGAAACGCGCGGCGGAAGGCCGAAAAAACGCCTCCACATCGGATCCATATTCCTGGCGTTGGGATTCTCACCTTCGGCATAAATATTCACAACAGCATCACGGGTCTTATCAACAACCGCAACAAAGGGCGATTCGCCCTCCTCGGTTACCGGATATGCCCTCTGCGATGCTACGGGTAAAACCGATGCGCCGGCATTATCCCAATTGTAACTGGTTTTCTTAGGTATGAAAAATTGTGTGGATACAATTCCAAGTCCTAAGATAAATACAGCTGAAATAAAAAAGACAATGATGCCCCTGAGATAGTGACTGCTATTGTTGTCCCGCAAGCCGCTCCTCCGCATAGTTTAGAAACAAGTAATATACTGTTAAATTTCTGTAAGTCAATATCTTTTTATTACACATTTTGTACTACCGAAAAAAAACGTAATTGTTCCCTCTTTTTTGCCGATCCAATTATATACTGCTATAATTGATTATTTTATTGATTTTTTTGTGTCTTTGACGAAGATTTTTGGGCCGGAGCTATCAGCCAGACATGGCTGTCGAGGCTGCGCAACTCGATTATAATGCCCGAGGCCAGATTACGAGAGGTTATCAGCTTTTTCTCGCCCGAAAACAGCTCAATCATGCCGAGTTTGGCCGATCTTATGCCAACCTTTTTCAAATCCGCCTGAACCGCCACCTGCATGGGATGCCGTTCGATCTTCTTGAATGGAAGTTGCGGACGGGAATACAGGAGATAAAGCAGGGCACGGTTTTTGTCTGTCCTGATTATCGCCCTGACATCCGGATTGGAGGTATAAATAAACGGCTCGATTTTGCATTCGGCCAGAAGGGATTCCAGAAAAGCCATCTTTGTATGATAATACTGGGTCGAAAGGTCGAAACTGACAAATATTACTTTGCCCTTGAAACGGCTGGACCTGACAGCCACCACGCTCTTTCCGGCCCTGGCAATCGATTTGGCCTGAGTATCACTTGACCTCAGGGTACCGTAAAGCAAAGCCGGGAAGTTCTGATTATCGAACTTGACATCGGCAACCTCGAATGAGGAGGTCGACCTGAGCTTGAGATGTAAAGATAAGATGTTGCAGGCGTTACCGTTAGAATCATACTTGGGCACCAGCCCCACAAAAATAATATTTTTCCCCTCTTTTATCTTCTCGATAATCAATTCCTGCTCGGAGGCATCCATATATTCTGAAATCGGAATTATTAAAGTCTCATACTTATCCAGGCTGCCGGGATTGGTCAATTCCGGAATTGCATAATCGATTTTGAGCCGGTCAAGGTCGCGTCCGATACCCGGAAGAGTGGAATATATAATATTATCGATATAATCAAATTTTTCAGGCTCCGCCAGAAGATCGAGATAGGCATGCTGTTTGTATGAAACAACACCGACATTGGCAACCGATTCAAAGCCGCCAAAATCAACCTGCATAGCCGCAGCGCTGAAATGTTTGAGAACATCGTATGCGGGCTGTATAGTGCCGTCATTGGCCAGAGCGCCGTCATACCAATGATCGCGTTCGACGAACATACTGGCATTAAAGCCCTTAATTCCGCCTGCCAGCGCCAATGTGGTTATATAGCGTGTGGCTCGGTCCGAGACAGGAAAGAAACTCTTTGACTTTTTGGGATCGGAGGAGGACATTCCAATCGAAATCTCGGTTGCAAACGGAAAATCGCTGTTGGCGGCCAGGTAACGCACCTTCTGGAGAATATCCGAGGATGTATCGTTCCAGTCCAGCGTAGCACCGAGAATCTTGGGTTCATCTTCATCAGGCGGATTAAAATCGTTCATGGGCGGCTGTACATTGGATCGGAAGCTGACAGTGCCCAGGAATAAGGGATTGCAGCCGAATGAGATATAAAAATCACGCAATGTATTGACATAACTTATTTGCAAATAACGTTTGAACCTCAGCCAATCCATTTTCGAGGCCTGGCTGTTATCCTGAATCTGGTTTATCTCCTCCATGTCCCTGAGCTGGCTGAAATCCTTGATCTTAAGTCCATAGGCCTTATTGAACGATTTGGTATTCTGATAAAGATTTTCCAGAAATTCAGGATAAAGCTCCTTCATATTATATTCATTATAATCGCTGCTCTTGGGATCGAAATTTCCGCCGAAGAAATTATCACTGCCCAGCTCGATCATAAATATCGGGCCCCGGGGATAGATATAATTTTTGATGATTTCGGTTAGGCCGTTTAAATAATGCTTGACGAAATTCAAATAGCGCGGATTCATCAAAGACGGGAATCCGGAAACCTCAACATCATCCTGAGAAACCGCCTTTAAAATCTTGCCCTCTGAATTTTTTGCATAAATATCGGGGTATTTATCCAGAAACGAGGGCAGCCCGTTGCGTTTAATTTGGGCGTTGATAAACGGCCCGGGACGGACAATCATCTTGAAGCCAAATTCACGCGCAAGTTCAATGAAGACAATCAAGTCCTTGGACTGATCAGCAAATCCTGAAAAGTCGAATTCCCGGTTTTGATCTTCATGATGATTCCATGGTATTACTGTGGAGATTATCTTGAAGCCGGCGCGTTTGATCCGTTCGAAGCAAATCGACCAGTATCTTTTGGGCACGCGAAAATAGTGAATTTCGGCGGAAAACGGAAGATACTCTTCCTTACCAATTAGTATTTTGTGCTCTGATAAGGCTATCATAATAATTAGAGCCTATTTTATCTAAATCGGGTCTCAAAGTCAATAAAAATTAACAAAATCGGTGCAAAACGGCAACATTCCAAGCATAAGACAATGAAACACAATTACTTGCATAGAGAAATGAGACTGTCACAAATAATAAAAGGCCGTGCCATTATGGCATGCACTGCATGCCAAATTGACACGACCTTACAATTTTACAAAAAACAATGATCTTATTTCACAAGCATCATTTTCTTGCTTTCAATAAAGTCACCAGCTTTTACTCTGTAGAGATACACACCGCTGCCAACTTCATTGCCTGAATCCGATTTACCATCCCAGGTAATCAGTTTCCATCCCGCATCAAGCTCTTCATTAACCAGGGTCCTTACTTTCTGACCCATGACATTATAAACGTTGAGCTTAACATGCGACCTTAAAGGTACGGCAAATTCGATATTAGTAGTGGGGTTGAACGGATTGGGATAGTTCTGACCCAGTTCGAATTTGGCCGGAATTATTCCCGGGTTGATGTCGGTAACTTTCGAAATACCAAGCTGAATTGTATCATTTTCGAGTAACGGAAAGACAGATACGCCATCCTGATGTGTTAATAGAAAGGTTCCGGCGTCACCATAAAATGTCGAATCATAAAAGAACTGCTGCTTAACGTCAATTATGGCATCAAGAGAGTCGGCAATGTATGTCAATTTAAATGTTGCAGCCCGCTTTGGCACATCTGTTGCCGCAAAGAAAATATCGCCAGTGCCAAACCATGAGAAGCCCAAAACGGCTGTATCGCCCTTTATCTGATTGAAGTCTGCACCGTCGCCAATATTCGATTCATCCCATTCAACATCACTTAACGTAAAAAGATGCCGGTTTGGTGCAAATCCAATTTGGCTGGCACTCAAGTTTGCATTCGACGTAAACCATACTTCCACAGTAAGTGTGTCCGCTACCGTGCTATCCGGGAGCAAATAATATTGGAAATCTGTAACAGAGTACACAAGTTGCACCATTACAGTATCACGGGGCGCGCATGGGGTCGCACAGGCTTCTCCCTCTGTCCAGGAAATAAAATTAGTCTTACCTTCACAAGTGGCTTGATCGGTCACTTGGCAATCCGGATTGTTTACATTTCCAAAGCAACATCTTCCATCCTGCCCCATAACTGCTCCCGAGGCCAGCATTACGAACAGCGCGGCGATGATTAAGGTTTTCCCAATAAATCCTCTCATTTAGTATTCCTCCAATTTTTAATAGATTATTATATTCTAATTTTATTTAGTAACGAGCCATCTCACAGATTTGGCATTTGCTAAACCATCCCTCATACATTATCACTTCGCAATAATAAAGCTCCTCTCTATTTTAGTCAATAAAAAAATTATTTAAATATTGTTGTTAAATGGCAGGGTTGGGTAAGAAGAAAAAGGTCGGTTAACAGCTCCATTAACTTATACAATTATCAGGGCGGATAGTTCTCCGCCCTGATAATTTATTTATCTCCTAAAATTCACAGCAGTCGTTTCCGCCCCACATCGGAGCGCCGGGCGCACAATCGCCGGGAGCGGTACCGCCTATGAAGACATAGTTGATGACCCAGACGGCGTCGGAGACATTAACCGTGCCGTCCGAGTTGGCATCACCGCAGGCCAAAACAGGCTGAGGCTGCGAGCCTCCAATAAATACATAGTTGATCACGATAACCGCATCGGAAACATTCACGCTGCCGTCATTATTGGCATCTCCGCATCTACCCTGGCAGGGTCCTTCGGTGCTGACATAGCCCGGAATGAATACCGGTTCGTAGCTGAAATATTCGCCGGTGGCAAAATAGTCGAAATATGCGTCGCCGAGCTCGATACTGGATTCACCTGTCGCATTGACTTCGAATTTCATATACAAAATCGGTCCGCTGCCGGGCTCGAGCGGTTCGGGATCAAAATCATTATTGTTATCGGCTTTCAAGTGGATATAGGCGCGATTGGTCCCGAATCCGACAATGCTTGCCTTTTCGAAATACGAACAGCGAGTGCCGTCGGTCAAAACACTATAGCCTATCCAGGTTAGATTGGGGTCGTATGTGAAGGGTATTTTTATCTCCCTGATTCTGTCAGTATTCTTGAGATTGAAATATACCTCAACCGTATCGCCCACCGACTGCTCGGCTATCTGGTCGACAGAAAGAGTGTCACCAACCGCAAAGACCATATTAGGATATGTATAGGTATGCTGTCCGATGGGAGCGGTAATAGTCAGGGAAACATCATATATTCCGGCCTCGGCAAATTGATGTGTGGGATTCTGCTGATCGGATGTACCGCCGTCGCCAAAATCCCAATCCCAGTCGGTTATACCCGAGGTGAGTGAATTATCGCTGAAACTCACATTGAACGGCGGGAATGTATCCAGCTCGGAGGCCGATGTGAAATGGGCTGTCGGCAGAGCGGAGATCGCATTAAATGCATTCACACGGCCTGCGCCCAGATCGGGATTACCGATTGGATCAGCCGTATTCATTAACAAACTGGCTATTGAATCTTTATCGATTGACGGATCATGCGACCTTACCAGCGCCGCCACCGCGGCCACCACGGGCGCTGAGTAAGATGTGCCGTTATAACCGCCGTATCCGCCCACACCCTGGTCACAATCGGTTGTTTCCATATCGACCCCGGCGGCCGAGATATCGATCCAGTCGCCGTAATTGGTAAACCAGGCCTGGCTGTCATCGCTTTCCAATGCGGCCACATTAATGACTCCCGGTATCAATGCCATATAGTCAGGGCAGTCGACAGCGTCATTTCCAGCCGCCACTGTCACCACTATATCATTGTTCAGGCAGTTAATTATCGCCGAGCGCATGGAAGTATTCAATCCATATCCGGGAGAACAAGGGGGCGTATATTGAGGCCCGAAGCTGATATTAATAACATCGGCGCCGTTCACAAGGGCGTAATTCATCGCCTGTACTCCGGCATAACTGTCGACATTTCCCGACACGCAATCATCGGCAAGATATCCCGTTCTGAGACACATGATTCTCACGCCGGGGAATTTGGGATAAAATCCGCCGGCAACTCCGCTGACACCCTCGCCATTATTGGTTGTAGCCGACATCAGTCCGGCGATATTAGTTCCATGACCTCCGAAGTCGACCGGATCGTTGTCATATCCGCCGTAGTCTTCGCCCGGACAGGTATAGCTGGAAGGCACGTTGCACCAGTCATAGCCGATGAAATCATCGGTCCAGCCGTTACCATCGTCATCAACGCCGTTGATATCACCCGGATCAAAGACGCCGTTTTCAATAGTACGGCCGTCACCGTCGGCATCCTCACCCAGATTCTGCCAGATATTCCTGAGAAGGTCGGGATGATCCCAGAGTACGCCGGAATCGTTTACGGCCACAATGATCTCGTCACTGCCCGGCTGATAGGTCCAGACCTCGGGCGCATCGATATCATTATCATTAGCCTGATGCAGCCAGTATTGATTCGTCAGAAGGGGATCATTAGACATATCCCTCATCTCGTATACATAGTTGGGCTCGGCCATAGCCACATATTCATTTTTGCCGTACTCGAACACCGCCTGCATCACATCCATCTCAGGATCGATAAATATCGCATAAAAATTCGGGAGGCCCAGATCGGCGCTTTTATCGCTGATCCTGGCATTTGCAAAAACCTGTTCGGCTTTCGTCGCCCCATATTTTTGATTCAATAAATCGACAGATGGGTTTCCGAGGGAGAGCTGATCTCCCTGAAAGACCTTTTGATTCTGCGGGAGCGCATATTCCTTAAATTGGACAATCAGCATCCCGGGAACGATCTTCTCGTTATCACCCAGCGGCCTGGGTGTGAAGCTTGCATCCCCGAGAAGGCTTGAACACAGACTAATCGTCAAAACCAAAGAAAGGAGAAAACAAGTCGTGGCTCTACACATCTCTGACTCCTTATATAATATTAAACAGCTATATTTTTATTCCAACCAAACATTGAAGGCGGCAAGGTCGAAGTATTAAAAACAAGGATCCGGAGGAGAGCCGTTAATAAATATGTAATTGATGATAAACACAGCATCGCTGATGTTTAAGTTATCGTCATTATTGGCATCTCCACCGCACTGTGAAACCGGAGGTGCTCCGTTTAAAAATATATAATTGATGATATGCACTGCATCGGAGACATTCACTGTCTGATCGCCGTTAGCATCTCCGCGAATATCGCTGGACAGGGATATTTCCGCAGAAGCATACCCAGGTATATAATCGCCAAGAAACGTCGAAAAATCAAGGACATAATTGTTAAAAGTTGTAGTATCTATGATTGTTGTTTCTGACGACGGTGTGCCAACATGAAAATACAGTTTCAAAATATCACCGTCTCCCGCTCCCAAAGGAGGCGATCCACCCCCGTCATTGGCCAAAAGACGGAACACAATTGCCTTTTGAGCAAAATTTAAAGCCACAATCTGTGCCTTTTCGAAGTATTCGGTACGGGTTCCGGCGACGCTGAATGAATCATAAGCGATATCCAGCGGACCGTCATAAGTGATGGGAATAATCATCTCATCAATGGGAATTACGTTTTTTACCCTTACAGGCACCTCGATATCAGTCGTACTGAAATCTCCCTCAAAATCAATGCTTTCCAGTGTATCTGCCAGAACATAAACGAAACTGTCGACAGTTTTCGAAGCATCGCCGGAGGTCGCCGATATCTCCTGAGTTATTGTATATGCTCCCGGCTCCGTATAAGTATGCTGGGGATTCTGCAAATCACTCGAATCGCCGTCGCCGAAGTAATATTTCCATGAATTAACATCGAACGGCGAATACCCTTCGAATTCCACGGTCAGCGGGGGTTCACCCATACGCGGAGAAGCGTCGAATGTGCTGAATAGCAATTGAGTAACCGCACCCTGCGCATTGATGCGCCCCGCACCCAAAAGTCCAGCATAGGATGGATTGATCGGATCGATATCCTCGGCAGTGTTGAAAAGAATAGCTTCGATCTCTGATTTGCCTAAATCGGTATTGCGAGATTTTATTAGAGCACAAACACCCGCCGCCATCGGGGTAGCCATAGAAGTTCCCGAAAGTGAGGCGTAGGTCGGCGAACCATGATTTGAATAAGTTGAATATATCGAACTTCCCGGGGCTGAGATATCCACCCACGCGCCATAGCTCGAAAATCCGGATTTGAAATCGCTTTGATTGGTTGAAGCCACCGAGACTACCTCCGGCTGTGAACACAGATAATCAGAATAAGTGTCATCTGAATTTCCGGCCGCTTTGACGACTACAACCTCATTGGCAACAGCATAACTGAGAGCTGCGGCAATACCGCCGGAATTGGAAGACCCCCAACTGCAGCTAATTACATCTGCGCCGTTATCGACTGCATAATAAAAGGCCTGGGCACAGAAATCCATGCGAACATATCCGGTCTCATAGCCATACTGGGGATGAGGGGCCGACCAGCCCGCTCGGAGTGCCATTATCTTGGCGCCTCTCTGGGAAGGATAAAAACCACCGGCCACGCCCGATATACCTGTACCGTTATTTGTCATAGCCGCGGTTATACCTGCGCAATGTGTGCCATGACCGTTAAAATCAGTTGGATCGTTATCGGGGGTTGAAGCATCTTCGCCCGACCAAGCTCCGGTTACGCTAACCCAATCCCAGCCGCGAAAATCGTCGACATAGCCGTTTCCATCATCATCAACACCGCTGGCTCCGTTAATCTCATCCCAATTAACCCAGATATTGCCGCCGGTATAAGGAGCCGATCCTCCCAGATCGCCATGATCCCAGAGCACACCGGTGTCCACGATAGCCACGATTACCGAACTGTCACCGGTTTCAACCTCCCAGGCATCGGGAGTATCGATATCATTGTCCTGGGGATCTAAATGATGCCACTGGTTGCTATATAGATTATCGTTGGGAGTCACTGCAATTTGATGTATGCCTACCTTCTCCACGCTTTCGATACCGGGAGTGTTTTGAAGCTCCTCTTTAATTTCCGAAAGATCTATCTGTGAAGGAAATTCAATTCTATAGAATCTTGTCAGATCGGCTATATTCCGGCCTTTATCCGGCCTGGTTGAGCCGGGAAACAGCCTTTCCAATTTATCAACACCGTGCTCGATAAAAGCGTTATCCACCTCGAACATACCGGTTGAAATATTGCCGTTCTGAGTCTTTAAACTTGAGGTCTGGACACTGGATTCGAATTTTACAATTAGAACCCCTTCGGCATATTGAGGCTCAGACCATTCATTGCCGCCCTCTTCATAATAAACCGCCCCCAGATTTGCTGTGCACACTAAAAGAATAATAGTTGCTGCGATCAATTTTTTCATGGTTCATCCGCTCCCTATTGAGTTGCTTAACGAAATACCTAAATAAATAACAGATTAGACTTAGATTTGTTTCTTCAAATGCACACAAAATCAGTCATAATTTATATGGCGGCAAATTCAAAAAATACACCGTGCCGACCTTGTTCAGCCGGCACGGTAATGGCATTTTATTCAATGGAAAGCGGTTGGTATGCCGCTTTCCATTTCAACTTTCGATAAATCACTTCACTTAGAACGGACAGCAATCGCCGCCAAGACCATCCCATGATCCAGGTGAGCAATC